>CAZKBY010000040.1:0-16111 GCA_964550915.1 uncultured Eubacteriales bacterium
GGACTCGCCTGAGCCTGGCCTCGAGGAGGTTAAAAGCCTCTTTTGGCGTCGAGCAGATACAAAAGAGCTGAGCATCTTCCGGTGATATCGCGCCCATCTCGATGAGTGCATCGAAGTTGACGGCCTTTTCCCAATATTCTTTTCCGTAGAGAATGACGAAAAGGTCGTCTTTGGAGATTTTTTCCGTCTGAATGAGGGTTAACGTCTCAAAAAGCTCATCCAAGGTCCCGTAGCCGCCCGGGAAAGCCACGACAGCTTTGGCCTTGTTGATTAACCAGAATTTTCGGGCAAAAAAATAATAAAAAATAAAAGAAAGCTCGGGTGAAATGAAGGGGTTTGGCATCTGTTCTTGAGGAAGAGAGATATTCATGCCGATGGATTTGCCCCCGGCTCTGGCTGCGCCGCGGTTCGCCGCTTCCATGATACCCGGCCCGCCGCCTGTACAGATAACAAAATTTTTGCCTTTTGGTTTTAGCTTGATAGCCCATGTAGCCAGCCTGAAGGCCAGCTCTTCGGCCTCCCAATAGTATTTTGCCAACGGGGAACGCTCGTCTTCTGGATCAACCCGCGAAGAACCCAAAAAGAGCACCGTCGTATGAACCTTGTGCTTTGAAAGTCTGTAGGTTGGCTCGAGGATTTCGCTCAGAATCCGGATCGTCCTGGCTTCCTCAGAATCAAGGAATTCTTGATTTCTGTAAGCGATTTCAGGCGTCGAAATTTTCTTCATCGCGGCTCTCCTCGTTTCAATCATCGTCATTTTAGCCCATTCATCTCCACCGGACAAGGCCTGGCTTTGACTTCATCCGGTCGCTGTGTTATCAATTTGATGTTCCTTCAGAGTTGCATCACATGATTGATCCTTTAGCTGCACTCAGGGCCATGTCCTATCCAGGCCGGGTCGTCCTGATCGGCCTCGATCGGAGCGGGAAACATGCCGTTGCCGGCTACGCTATCACAGGCAGGTCGCCTTCCAGCCGGGCGAGGAGGCTAAAGTTTGAAGCCGGAAGCATCTGGACTGAACCTTCAGGCAAAAAAGCCCTAAAAAAGGGGCAGGCTGAGCTATTGATTTACCGGGCGATTGCTATCGGCCGCGGCATTGCTGTCTCCAACGGAAGGCAGACAGAAGACATCATCAGGGCTTTAGGGGGAAAGAAGAACCCTGCCGAAGTTTTGAGACAGGCGCTTGGCCGCTGGTCTTACGAGCCGGATGCACCACACTTCACTCCCCGTATCAGCGGTTGTGTCGTTCCCGGCGGGAGGGCCTGCTTGAGTATTATCAAGAGGAGCGGCAGCGGTCTTTCAGAAAGGCTTTTTTTTCCCTATGATCTTGAGCCGGGGAAGGGGAAGTTGATCGCCACGTATAACGGGAAAGAGGAAACGCCCCTGCCCCCGTTCTCCGGCGACCCACTGACCGTGGAAATCACGGAGACAGACGCAACGAGCCAGGCCGAGGACATTTTTTCTGCGCTTAAATCCAAGGACGCGGGCAGAGACTATCGTGTCGCCGCAGCCTGTGTCTATGTCTCGAGCCGCGACTTTCTGAAATTCGATGTTCATATCATCAATAAAAACGAGAGATGAGGGAGAGCCTATGGAAAAAAAAGACAAATCAACACGGCTTCAATATTCCAGGAAAGTCGAAGAGGATTTCCCAGAGCTGTTCGAGTTTGCGGGAAGGCCATTCCGCAAGAAAATATCCATGCGTTATGGAGAGAACCCGGGCTATCCGGCCGCCTTTTATGCCGAAGAGGGTGCCACCGGGCCGAACATGGCCACTTTGAGCGTCTTGCAGGCAGGCACAAAGGGATTGAGCTACATCAATATGGGAGACATGGACCTTGGCCAGAGGCTCGTCAAGAAGATCGCCGAAATCCGACCTCGAAAACCCGTCTGCGCCCTGATCAAACACGAAATGCCGAGCGCTGTAGCTGTTGGAGAAACGATTGAACAAGCGTTTGAAAAAGCCTGGAACTGTGATCCTCTTTCCAATTTCGGGAGCGTCGATGTCTTCAGCGACCGGGTCACAGAACCATTAGCTCGCCTTCTTGTGGAAAGCCCGAGAAACATCGAGGTTGTCTATGCTCCTGATTATTCGGCCGAAGCCCTCGAAGTCTTGGCTACGAGAAAGACGCTACGCGTCATCAAGATGGGAAGCCCGGTGGAAAAAGAAGCCGTCGACAACGGCTTAGAATTCAAGCGACTGGCCGGCGGCCTCTTGGTTCAGAAAAGGTTCGACTCAAGAATCCGTACTGTAAGAGACGTTGACTTTGTCTCCAAACGGCGGCCCACCGCCGAGGAGCTCGAAGCCGCTGTCTTCAACTGGATCGTCGCTTGCTTCACCAGGTCAAACGCTGTTGTCATCGGTCAGAAAGACAAAGTTCACGGTATTGGCTCAGGCCAGCGCAGCAGGATCGACGCGGCGGACTGTGCCATCCGGCATTCTCGTCGAGGCTATGGCCCGGAAAACTGCGTTCTTGCTTCGGACGCTTTTATGCCGTTCCCCGACGTCGTTGAACTCGCTGCCGGAAACGGCATCACAGCTATCATCTATCCGCTCGGTTCTGTCCGCGACCAGGAAGTCATCGACCGGGCTGATTCGCTCGGCCTAGCCATGATCGTTACACGCCGGCCTGGCGAGACGGACTGCGAGCGAGGCTTCCTTCACCGCTGAAAGCACCGGCGATTTGACGAGGCCCGCCAGGCGGGGTTCGAGCCAAAATGAACAATTTGCCTTGCTTCGGCCGAAGGAGTCCGCTATAATAAAAAAAAGATTTTTTAGGAAAGGCTGAATTCAAGGACAGTGAGCGAAGAAAAAAGCGAAAAAATCTCTTGCCATGTCTGCAAGAAATTGATTCCCAAGGCCGCAGCCGTGCACGCGGAAGGGAAGGACTATGTCCTCTACTTCTGCGAAACAAGCTGCCTCGATTATTGGAAGAACTCCAAGACGCCGGCAAAAAAAGAACGCTGAGTTCTCAATTTGGCCAGTCTTTTTCTTGCTTCCAGAGTTATGCGGTATCCTGTTGAATTATAAGGGAGATGGCGGGGATGAATTACATCACAGCGTTGCGCGCGTACACGACCAAAATGAAAGGGAGCGAGCCGGTAGAAACGTTCGGCCAGGCCAACGACAGTGAACCCGAGGCAGTCTCGGTCGACCTAGATGACCTTATCCTGAAGTTCAAAATTGGCTGCCAGCACTTCGGCTCGCTGGGGAAGGAAATTCTCTCAAAGGATTGCGTTGACGAGATCGAGAGGGCCATCAGCTTTTCCAGCTTTTCTTTCTTCTTTCGCCCAGAGATACGCGTCCGCATTCTCTACGAGCTCGCAGCCACGTTTCATTCCTGGGTCAAGAACCGCTACAAGCTCATTGAGCTGGCGACGCCGCTCTATTATGCGCGGGTGGCCTCGTTCATCAGACAGACAGCGGAGATGACATCCGCAGAGGCCGAGGCGGTGGTGGAAGAACAGGCCCAGCTCTTCGAGGATGACAAAGACTATCTCATCAAGGCGTGGGAAAGCAAAGCTTCTCTCGTGGCTGAAGCCTGAAAGCGAGACAAGCCAAAGAATGTATTTTACGGTCCTCTGGCACCACCATCAACCCATTTACAAGGATCCAGAGAGCGGCCAATACGTTCTCCCCTATGTCAATTATCACCTGACCAGGAACTATTACCAGATGGCTTACTTGGCCGAGGAAACAGGATTTCCCTGCGTCTTCAACCTCGTTCCCTGCCTGCTCGAGCAAATCGATGACTACAGCCAGGGTCAAGCTCGCGATCCTCTCCAGAAGGCCCTCGAAAAAGACCCGTCAGAGTTGACCTCTTGCGAAACAACATGGTTGGCAAGGTTTCTTCCCAGGGGGGAGCGAGAAATTGACAGCGAAAAGCTCCAGCTCCGGGTGCTCCGGTCGATTTTCTCGCCGGTCATTAAGGCCGCCCAGGACAAAGAATCGCTACTCAGCCTGCAGAAAGACATTCACAAGCAAGTCATACCACTATATAAAAAGCTCTGGCTAGAGGGCAAGATCGAGCTTACGACGAGCGCCTACTATCACCCTCTCCTTCCCCTTGTCTATGACCTCAGCGTCGGTAACGAGCCGATTATGCCGACACTTCCCTTCAAACACCCGGAGGACGGGGAAGAGCAGATTGACCGAGGCAGGGAGCACTTTAAGCAACTGATGGGGAAACAGCCAGTGGGATTCTGGCCGTCGGAAGGCGGTTTAAGCTTGGACGTAGCAAGGAGCGTTGCCCAGAGAGGCTTTTCTTATGCTGTCACAGATGAGAACCTCCTCTGGAAAGGCTTAAACCGGGCGCCTGATCGTATTTCCCTGGCCAAGCCCTATTCCTGCGAGAAACTGACGATTTTTTTCCGCGACCGCGAGCTCTCAGACCTCATCAGTTTTGAATACCAGCGCTGGGATGAGAAAGACGCGGTCAGGCATTTTGAGAGCAAGCTGGAGGAACGGCTGCGTTCAAGCCATGACCAAGCCATATGTATTATCGCCCTGGACGGAGAAAATCCCTGGGCGGGGTACAAAGATAATGGCGTCCCATTTCTCCGCCAACTCTACAGCCGGCTTTTGAAAAAAGAGGGCCTCGCGCCAATTCTGCTCAAGGATTACTTGAGGCTCTGCCCTTTGATGGAAGAAATCAAGCTTGTCCCCGGTACGTGGCTGGGGAATTTTTCCCGTTGGGTCGGCCATCCAGCCAAGAACGCTGCCTGGCTAAGGCTGTCCCTGGCCAGGCTGGAGTGCGGTCTTGTTGATGAAATCCTTGTCGCTGAAGGTTCGGACTGGTTCTGGTGGTTTGGCGAGGACGACGAAGCTGGACTCGCCGAATTCGGGGCTTTGTTCGATGGATACCTAAGAAAAGCCTTGAGGCGGACAGGAAAAGGTTAATGCCATGAATGACTTGATCTTTCTTTTCGTCGTTCACAATCACCAGCCGGTCGGAAACTTTGACTTTGTTTTGGACAAGGCCTTCCGCGATTGCTACCGGCCTTTTCTCGAGGCTATGGCAGATAAGCCCACGGTCAAGTTCAGTCTTCATTTCTCCGGTCCTCTATGGGAGTACATGGAATCCAGAGAGAAGGCCTGCTGGGACCTGATTAAAGGGATGGCCGGACGAGGGCAGATGGAGCTTTTAGGCGGCGGCTTCTACGAGCCTGTTCTGGCTGTCATTCCCGAGCATGACAGGCAGGGGCAACTCCGAATGATGGGCCAATTCCTGGAAGAAAAGTTTGGGGTCAGGCCCCGCGGCGTATGGCTGGCTGAACGGGTCTGGGAGCCTCACCTGGCCAAGACCCTGGCCTTGGCGGGCGCGGAATACACGCTCCTCGACGAAGAGCATTTTCATTATGCTGGCCTCCAGGACATCCATCTTCCATACATGACAGAGGAAGAGGGTTATCCGCTCGTCCTTTTTCCGATCGATAAGAAACTCCGCTACCTCGTGCCGTTCCACAGAATCGAAGAGCTCCATCTGTACTTTCAGGAAATCAAAACCTTGGGTGGTCTGGCCATCCTGGGCGATGATGGCGAAAAATTCGGGCTCTGGCCGGGCACCAGCCGATGGGTTTATGAAGAGGGATGGTTAAGAGCGTTTCTTGACTACCTGGAGAGGGAATCTGTCTGCACCATGACCTGCTCGGAGTTCTTGGACACTCAGCCTGAGTTCGGCCGAGCCTACATCCCGCCCGCTGCCTATGAGGAGATGATGGAATGGATTCTCGAACCTGAGGATTACCGCCTGCTCAAGGAGCTCAAGAGAGGCTTTGGCCGGCAAGCGGGGAGGCTACTGCGAGGAGGCTTTTTCAGGGAATTCTTCCTCAAGTATCCTGAGAGCAACCATCTTCACAAGAGAATGCTTGCTGTCTCAAGACTCGTCGGCCGGGGAACCGAGCAAGATTCTGAAGCAATCAGGGAACTCTACCGCGCGCAGTGCAACGACGCTTACTGGCATGGCATTTTTGGAGGGCTTTACCTTCCTCATCTGCGAGAGGCCGTCTTTTATCACCTCCTCGAAGCAGAAAAACAAGCAGGCCTTTCCTTGGGATGGGAAAGGACAGACTATGACCTTGATGGAAGAGAGGAGCTCTATTATCGAGATCGCATTCTCGGCCTTCTTGTCAAGCCCTCATCGGGAGGGTGCCTGGCCGAGCTTGACTTCAGGCCCTTATCCCGAAACCTTTCTGACGTTCTGTCTCGCCGGGAGGAGTCCTACCACAGCCAGGGAGATAAAGAGATAGGGGAAGGGAAGAGCATCCACGAGCTGGCCAAAAAGCTACCCTCGGGCTCGGATTCTCTTTTTCGCTACGACTGGCATCGGCGCTATTCGCTCCTTGACCATTTTCTTCATCCCCGGACAACTGCAGAGGATTTCCGGCGTCTTGACTACCGTGAACAGGGTGATTTTGTCAACCAGGAGTACGAGTTCTTACTCAAAGAAGGAAAGCTTCTGCTCGAAAGACAAGGTCACATCTGGCAAGGAGAGGAATGGCTGTCTGTCGCAGTCAGGAAAGAAATCGCTCCGCAGGAAGGGAGTGTCCGCCTGACCTATGAAATCAAAAACCTATCTGCGACCAGCCTCGCCCTTTTTTTTGGGTCGGAATGGAACTTCTACCTTGTCCCCGGCGAATGGGAAGAAAAATCAAACAGGCTTGTCTTTCTCGGGGGTGAGCTCGAACTCGAGTTCTCTGAGGCTCCGGAGATCTGGCACTTTCCGCTCCAGACGCTCTCCCAATCGGAGGAAGGCTATGATATAATCCATCAAGGCATGTGTTTCCTCCCGCACTGGAGGCTATCACTTTTCCAAAGGCAAACATTTTCTTTTACCATGACGCTGAGAACCAGGTATGAGTGATAAGTTTTTCTCCCTGGTTTTGCACAGCCATATTCCTTATGTCCTGGCTCATGGGAACTGGCCGCACGGGATGGACTGGCTCTACGAAGCAGCCTCGGAAAGCTACTTGCCTCTCCTTGATGTCCTTTCCCGCCTCAGCGAGGAAGGCCTTCCTTCTCACATCAACATCTCTTTAACGCCTGTGCTGATGGAACAACTCAATAACAAGAGTTTCGTTTCCGGGTTCAAGACATATCTTCTGATGAAAATCGATATCGCCCGCCAAGACAGGACTTATTTCGAAAAAATAGGGGACAAAACGCGGCTCGCCTTGTCTTCCTACTGGGAAGCCTGGTATCAAAAAAGTTACGAAGATTTCCGGGTTCGCTGGAAGGAGGATATTCTCGGCGGCTTCCGGATGCTTCAAGAACAGGGGCAGGTCGAGGTTTTAACCTCCGCTGCCACTCACGCCTATTTTCCCCTTCTTTCCTGGGACGAAAGCATCCGCTGTCAGGTTCGCCAGGGAAAGTATACCTACCATCAGCACTTCGGCCGCCAGCCGCACGGGTTCTGGCTTCCCGAATGCGCTTACCGGCCTCGCTATGCCTGGAAGCGGCCGCTCGGGAACAGGGCACCGCTATCAAGGTCCGGGGTCGACGAAATCTTAGGGGAGGAAGGGGTTGAATATTTTTTTGTCGACACCCACCTTTTGAGCGGCGGCGAGGTCAAGGGCGTCTACCTCGACCGCTTTCCGGCCCTCAAGCTCCTCTGGGAAAAATTCAAGAGGGAATACGAAGCCGGAAGACAAACTGCCCGTTCGCCTTACCTTCCTTATCTGGCCGATCCTTCGCACGTCCCGTTCTTCGTCCGCGACGACAAGTCCGGCAGTCAAGTCTGGAGCGGCAAGACAGGCTATCCAGGCGATGGCTGGTACTTAGAATTCCACAAGAAGCAATTCCCGGGCGGCCTTCGTTACTGGCGAATTACGTCACGCGATGCCGACCTCGGGGCCAAGCAACCCTACGAACCCGCCCGAATCAGAGAGAGACTCGAAGAAAATGCCGGACATTTTGCAGACTCTGTAGCCGCCAGCCTGAGAGGCCAGGACAGGGGCGTTGTCGCCGCCCTCTATGACACCGAGCTTTTTGGCCACTGGTGGTTCGAGGGCCCGGAATGGCTCTATCTGGCGATAAAAAAGCTTTATCAGTGCGACGTGAAACCACGTCGGGCATCAGACTGCCTGGAGGTGCTCCGACCCCATGTTTTGATCTCACTCCCGGAAGGTTCCTGGGGAACCGGAGGATTCCATTGGATCTGGTTCAATGACGATACGGCCTGGATATGGGAGAAAATTTATTTGGTCGAGGAAGAAACCCAAAGGCTGCCGTCTCATCTGGCAAGGACAAAGCCCAGGCTTTACAGGCAGTTCATCCGAGAAAAGTTCCTCCTGGAAAGCTCGGACTGGCCTTTTCTCATAGCAACCTGGACAGCCCGAGACTACGCGGAGAACAGAGCTTCTGAGCATTTCGAGAGAGCCAAAGCTCTCATCAGCTGGCTAAAGAGGGAGGGCCCGCTTGGCCCGGAGGAGCAAAAGCAACTGGCTGCCTGGGAAGAGGAGGACGCGGTTTTCACCTCGATCGTGACGCCCGATGGTGACTTTATTTGAAAAAACCCTGGTCATGATCCTCTGCGGAGGAAAAGGGGAGAGGCTCTATCCTCTGACCAAAGACAGGGCCAAGCCTTCTGTTCCCTTTCTGGGGAGTTACCGGATTGTCGATTTCAGCCTGTCCAATTCTCTGAACTCAGGCTTGCGCAAAATCGCCTTGCTCACTCAATACAAGTCCCTGTCCTTGGAAAGACACATCCTTTACGGCTGGAACATTTTTCATGCCGAGAGCGGCGGCTATATCTTTTCGCTCCCGGCTCAGGGAAGAGTGAGCGAGCATTGGTACGAGGGCACGGCCGACGCCGTCTTCCAGAATATCTACACCATTCAGCAGGAAAAGCCCGAAGTCATCCTGATACTTTCGGGCGATCATGTCTACCGCGCCGATTACCGAAAGATCATGCGGTTCTATGTGGATAAAAAGGCGGATGCCGTTATTTTGGCCAAGATCGTGCCGCGCGCTGAAGCCAGCCGTTTCGGTGTCGTGGCCGTGGACAGGAACCAGAAAATCACAGAATTCCTGGAAAAACCCGCTCAGCCTCCACCTCTCCCCTGGGATAAAAAATCATCGCTCATCTCCATGGGTGTCTATTTGTTTCGCACACCTGTCTTGATCAGAGAGCTCATCAAGGACGCCAGGAACAGCGCCAGCAGTCATGACTTCGGCCGGGACATCCTCCCTCGGCTAATCCATAAAGCGCGCGTCTTCGGCTATCTTTTTGAAGAATACTGGGAAGATATCGGCACGATCGACGCTTACTGGAATGCGAATATGGCTTTTCTTTCCGCCTCTCCGCCTTTCTCCCTGGACGAGAGCCTCTGGCCGATCAGAACATACAAAGCTCAGTATGGCCCTGCCTTGGTCGAGCAGAGTGAGATCAAGAAAACCATGGTCGGCGCAGGCTGCCGCCTCGCCGGCGGAACAATCTGGAATTCTATCCTCTCCCCGGGCGTAACTGTCGCTCCAGGCGCTCGCATCCAGGATTCCATCCTTCTCGAGGGGGTGGAGGTCGGCAGGGGAGCGCAGCTCCGCCGCGTCATCATCGACAAGTTCTCGCGGATTCCTGACCATTTCAAGATTGGCCATGACCTTAGGGAAGACCGGAAAAACTTCATGGTCAGCGAGGGCGGCATTCGGGTTGTGCCCAAGAGCTGGAGACTTGAGTGATCGAAAAATACCATCCCTTCCTCCATGAATTTCCCCGTGGCACTTCAAAAGAGCTTCAAATCTTCTCTATCCTGGCTCAGAGTTTCTTTCAACCCTTTTCGCTCATGGACAACCTTCTCGTCATCCTGACCGCTCTGACGGCTGGCCCTGGACTGGGTTTCAACCGGGCCATGCTTTTTCTCGCTGAGGGCGATGAATTGAAGGGAGAGTTCTGGCTGGGACCTGCCTCTGCGGAAGAAGCGGCGAACATCTGGGAAGTCCTATCTACCCCGGGTGTCGGCTACACTGAGATCATCGAGCATAACCGTGCCCTGATCGCCGACAAAGCGAACCCTCTTGTCCAGAAGGTGCGAAAAATATCCTATTCCCTTCATGAGAAACATTCCTCTATTCCGGCTCTGGCCGCTTCGTCCAGGGAGATCATCGTTGTCCGGCAGGCATCCGAGGAGCCCCTGGTGGACAGACGTTTTCTGGATATCATCAAGGCGGAGGAGTTCCTCTGTATTCCTCTGCTCTCCCAGGATGAAATCTTTGGTGAAATCATCCTGGACAACGCGATCACTGGCCGAGCCATCGAGAGCAGCGATATCGAGCTGGCCAGTATCTGCGGGCTGGCAGCGGGCAACTATATTTACATGACCAAGCTCCAGAGAAGAATCGTCGAGATGAAAAAACAGGCTGCGCTCGGAGAAATGGCCATGTTTGTCACTCACCAGCTCCGCAACCCCCTGGTGACAATCGGCGGATTTGTCGACCAGTTGCTCGACCCTAAAATAAGCGAACGGAAAAAGACAAGAAACCTCAAGATCATCAGAAACGAAATCCGCCGTCTGGAGCGAATCATGCTCCGTCTGACGCGATTTTTCCGCATCGATATCAAAGAAAGGGTCCCGATCAGCATTCGAGAGGTCTTCAAGCTCGTTACGGACGCGGTCAGGCCGATGATTACCGGCAGAGCTGTCGTTTTGAAGACGGAAATCGAGCCAGGCTTAACGAATGTCCTGGGTGATCCCGTTCACCTGGGAGAGGCCTTGAGGAATGTTGTCGAAAACGCCGTGGAGGCTTTAAAGGACGGAGGGCATGTTTGCCTGCGCGCTTATAGGGAAAACAGAGATTGGACAGTCATCTCGGTCGTGGATGACGGTGAAGGGATTCCGGAATCGATCAAAGGAAAAATATTCGAAGCTTTCGTCTCGACCAAGGAACAGGGGATTGGGCTCGGCCTGGCTTATGTCAAGAGGTTCATGGAAGCCTGCCAGGGAAAGATCTTCGTAGAAAGCCGAGAAGGTCAGGGAACGACCTTCAAGCTGTATTTCAAAACAGGAGGAGGGGGATGAAAAAAAGGAAAAGGCTTCTTGTCGTCGAGGACGAAAAAAACCTGTGCCTGCTCTACCGCGAAGAGCTGACCAAGGAAGGATATAAGGTTACGGCCGTCACTGACTCTGAGGCCGCGTTGACGCTGATCAAGAAACAGCCGTTTGACCTCATCGTCACGGACATCAGGATGCCGGTCAAAAACGGGATCGAACTCATCACCCAGATCATGGCCCTGCGCAAGGATATTCCTATCATCATTAACACCGCCTACCAGAGCTACAAGCATGATTTCATGACCTGGGCGGCCGATGCCTACATTGTCAAGTCTGCTTCCCTCGACGAACTCAAAACGAAGATCAAGGAGCTTATCGGATAAAAGAATGTCTGAATTAAGGAAGGATCTCATCAGCGGACGCTGGGTTATCATCGCCGCCGAAAGGAGCAAGAGGCCGGACGACTTCAGGCCCCCGCCGGCAGAAAGAAAAAAAGAGCCGGCCGGCTTCTGCCCATTCTGCGAAGGCAATGAATCGAAAACCCCCCGCGAGGTCTACGCGTTGCGAAAGAAAGGAAGTGGCCGGGACAGACCAGGATGGTCGGTGCGGGTTGTCCCTAATAAGTTTCCCGCTCTGACGAGAGGTTTGCCCCCGGTCCAGCACGAGAACGGCATCTTCCGCTGGATGGAGGGGGTTGGTGTCCATGAAGTTGTCATCGAAACTCCCAACCATGACAAGGAAATCTCTGACCTGCCTCTTTACCATCTCCAGGAGGTGCTCGAGACATACAAGAAGCGCGTCGTCAGCATTGAGGAGGAATTCCAGTATAAGTATGTTCATGTCTTCAAGAATAAGGGGAGGGAGGCTGGCGCCTCGCTCAGTCATCCCCATTCCCAGATCGTGGCCACTCCTATCATCCCCAAAAAAGTCAATGAAGAGCTGTACGGCTGCGAGAGACTCCACCGTCAATTTAGGCAGTGCATTGTTTGCCGAATCATCCGCGACGAGACCAGGAAGGGCGACCGGCTTATCCTGGGCAACAAACATTTCTGTGTCATCGCTCCCTTTGCCCCTCGCTTTCCGTTCGAGATGCGGATCTATCCCCTCAGGCATTCGGCCTGGTATACAAGCCTGACCAGGACTGAGTCGCTCTGGCTGGCCAAAACCCTCAAGGCAACCCTGGGAAAGCTTAAGACAAACCTTTCCGACCCTCCCTACAATTTTTACATCCATCAGGCTCCCAATCCCAATTTGCCTAATGAGACCTGGGCCAGCCTCGACCGCAGTTTCCACTGGCACATCGAAATCATCCCTGTTCTCACCCGAGTGGCAGGGTTTGAATGGGGTACGGGTTTTTACATCAATCCGGTTCCACCAGAAACGGCAGCCGCTTTCATGCGCGGCTCAGGATAGAAACGATATTTGGTTTTGGACTGCTCAGCCTATTTTAAAGGGAGATAATACGTTTGTAGAGGCGGAGGTATTCGGCGGCTGACTTTTCCCAAGAAAAATCACAGGCGAGGGAGTTCTGTATAAGAGCCCTCCACTTTTTTTTATCCCGAAAAACGGCTACAGCCCTCCGCAAGGCCTCCAAGAGGGCCGTCCGTTCATATTCAACAAACTTGAACCCGTTTCCGGCCAGGTTTTCAGGGTCGAACTCCTGGATTGTATCATCCAGCCCGCCGGTCGCCCTGACCACCGGAATTGTCCCGTATCGAAGGCTGTACATCTGCGTCAGTCCGCACGGTTCATAGCGAGAGGGAATGAGGAAGATGTCGCTGCCAGCGTAAATTTTGTGAGCCAGGGCCTCATCAAAAGCAACCTTCAGGCCGAAGCGCTGGGGATATTTTTTTTGAATCGACCGAAGGGTATCTTGGTAGACTTCTTCGCCCGTCCCGAGGATAACGAGGCTGACCCCGGCGCTGAATATCTCCTCGATGGCCTGAGAGAGAAGATCAAATCCTTTTTGGCCAGCCAGCCTCGATACCATTCCTGCGAGAGGCTTCTCTTCCGTCTCAGACGGCAGGGAAAAATGCTGGATCAAATCTCTTTTGCAGTCAATCTTCCCGGCCGGGTTGCCAGAATTAAAATTCCTGGCAATGAATCTGTCGGTGGCCGGATTCCAATCGGAATAATCAATCCCGTTCAGGATGCCGTAGACGTCCTGGCTGCGCTTTCTCAACAGGCCATCAAGTCGTTGGCCAAATTCTGGCGTCTGGATCTCCTGGCTGTAACGGGGGCTGACCGTGCTGATAGCGGTCGAGTAGAGAATACCGGCCTTGAGGAAATTGACCTTCCCATAAAACTCGAGAGCTTCCATGTTGAAGAGAGCATCCGGAAGGCCGATCTGGCTGAGCGTTTGTCGCTCGAAGATGCCCTGGTAAGCCAGGTTATGGATCGTAAAAAGAGAAGGAACCGATGAGAAAACCGGATCACGGGAGTACAAGTACTTGAGAAAGGCCAAAGCCATGGCTGCCTGCCAGTCATGACAGTGGATAAGATCGGGCTTCAAACCCAAGAACTTCATCGTTTCCAGGGAAGCGCGGCAGAAAAAAGCGAACCGCTCAGCGTTGTCCGGATAGTCACCCTCCGAAGTTCCATAGAGACAATCTCGATCAAAATATTCGTCCTTCTCCACCAAGATAAAAGACAACGAGTCTTGATCGTGTTGCCGGACTGAGAAATACTCATCTCTCCCGGCCCAGTTGACCTTCAGTCCATCTGTTCTTTTGTCGAAACGAAAGTCCTTCTTTCTCGTTTCCCGGTGGAAGGGCGTAAATACCGTCACTTCAACACCCTCTCGGCTGAGGTACTTGGGGAGAGAGCCGACGACATCAGCCAGACCTCCTGTCTTGGCGTAGGGAACGACCTCCGAACTCAGCATAGCGATTTTCATTGGCTTTCTATTATATCACAATGGAAGGGCTGGATTAGCCTTTGAGACAGCTTTGCTACGTCCGCAATCAGGAGATGTCTTTTTTGGAACAGAACGGGGAGATGAACCGCGACAGGCCCCGCCTCTCTCACAGGAACGCTTCTAAAATTTTGCTTTGACATCAGCGGGCGGATGGGTTAACGTGGCGGTGTCAAACCGCATAAAAAATTTTAGCATAAAAATGGAAAATGATTCTTGCTTTTTTTCTCCCGTCCAGCGTCAGATCGCCGTCTTTACCGACCTCGACGGAACTCTGCTCGATCAAACGACCTACAGTTTTGACGAGGCCCTCCCCGCCCTCCACCTGCTCAGAACAAAGAAAATCCCCCTCATCTTCTGTTCGAGCAAGACCTCGGGCGAAATCAAACGCCTGCAGAAGCAGCTTTGCCTCTGCCAGCCATTCATCTCCGAGAACGGCGGGGCCATCTTTATCCCCCACGGCTATTTTAATAAGGGCTTTGTTTGTGGCCAGGAGACCGCCGACTTTGCCGTTATGGAAATCGGAGTCGCTATTTCCCGGCTGGCGACGAATCTGCCAGGTGGAGCTATGCGAAACTTACGAGCACAAACACCAGCCTCTTTCGGCCGAAAATCCCAAAACGGGCCTGATGAAAATGTCGATTGACATCGCCAAAGCCGTCTTCCGCAACCTGGCCATCCAGATCGCCGGCCGACAGTTTCTGGAAAATCCGCTCTCCTCTCCGCTGATCCCGAACTGGAACCGCGTCACCTCTGCCATCCCGGATTTCCTCCGGCAACTCCATGATACCGTCGAAGAAGAGAACGGCTGAACAGGCTCGCCAAAGGGAGGCCGAATTCTTATCATAGGAGCTGCTTTTCCCGATCATGCAAAAAGTCCTGGCCGCTATCCTGGAAAAGACGGCAGGTATCCGTTGAGCTTGCCCGACCAAAAAATCCTTCCCCAAATCAGAAAGCTAGCCGGCCGGAGAAAACCATGAAAGACCAGGCCGTCATTTTGAAAAAAGGAAAGAACAGAGCCATCCGCAATAGGCATCATTGGATTTTCTCGGGCGTCATCAAGAGCTTCCCGGCCTTCGAGGATGAGGACATCCTGGAGGTGATAAGCGCGGAAGGCGATTTTCTGGGCTACGCTTATTTCAACAAGGAAAGAGCCATCACTGGCCGGATGCATAGTTTCGATGAAACCCGTCCGCATCAAGCCATCGAAAAGAATCTATGGGACGCGATAGCGTTGCGCCGGATTCTTCTGGAGTCGAGGACGAACGCCCTCCAGCTGGTCAACGGCGAAGGGGACAATCTTCCAGGGCTCATTGTTGATCAATATGGAGATGTCCTCGTCCTTCAGATCGCCACGCTGGGGATGGAGAAGCTCAAGCCTTTTGTTTTGGAATTGTTGGTCAAGAAACTGTCTCCCCGGTCGATCTACGAAAAATCCGACCTGCCCACGCGAAGGGATGAAAGATTGGAAGACTTTGAGGGCCTCCTCTATGGGCAGGCAGTCGAAGCGGGAGAAATTCTCGAAGAAGGGCTGTGCTTCAGGGTTGACTTCGTTCAAGGCCAGAAACGGGTTTCTTCTTTGACCTCCGCGAAATGCGGAAGCTCGTCCGTTCCTTGGCCAAAGGGAAAAAAGTGTTGAACGCCTTCTGTTACACTGGCGTCTTTACAGTCGCGGCCCTGGCCGGGGGCACCACCCGGGTCGATTCAGTAGATTCATCGGAAACAGCCCTCGACCTGTCCAGGATCAACCTGAAGCTCAATGGCTTCACCAGCCAGGTCTTTATGGCCAACGTCTTTGAATTCCTGAGGAAGAGAGACCTTGATTATGACTTCATCGTCCTCGATCCTCCGACCTTTGCCAAGAAAAAAGCGGATGTCACGTCTGCCCGCCGCGGGTACAAGGACATCAATCGTCTGGTCATTCAGAAAATAAGCCCAGGGGGACCTCTGTTGACGTTCTCCTGCCCCTATTTTGTCTCCGAACGCCTTTTCCAGCAGGTCGTCTTCGAGGCAGGGGGAGAAGCTCGAAGAAAGGCCCGGATCCTGGGACGGCATCGTTTAGCCTCCGACCCTCCGGTCAACATTTTTCACCCTGAACGAATATTTGAAAAGCCTTCTTCTTTATATATAATGAATGATTAAGTTGAATCTCATATTGGTGCGGAATTTCTATTACCCGCTCTTTGCCTCACTTATCCTCGAATTCATCTT
>CAZKBY010000041.1:0-16075 GCA_964550915.1 uncultured Eubacteriales bacterium
GTCTAAAATGAGACGATGCCCGAGCTTCCCGAAGTCGAAACGATTGTCTGCAGCCTCAGGTCTCGTCTTGCTGGCCGCAGAATCAAGGCCATTCGGGTTCTTTTCCCGCCGCTCATCCGGCGCGGCGGCCATTCGCAAATAAAAAAATTTGACGGAACACGGATTATTGGCTTGCGGCGTCGGGGCAAAATGATTCTTGTTGATTGTCAAAACGGGCTTTCTCTCGTTTTTCATCTCAAGATGACGGGCCAGCTTCTTTTCTGTTCGAAGACAGTGCCGGCCGATAAACACACCCGTCTGGTGATCTCCTTTGAGGACACGGCGAGAGAGCTTCGGTTACGCGATGTTCGCAAGTTTGGTTTTGTCCGTTGCCTAAAAACAGAAGAGGCTGGGATGGCGCCGGAACTGATGAACCTTGGGCCAGAGCCTCTCGGCCTTGACGTCTGGTCGTTCAGAAGGCTTCTGGAAGGCAGGCGAGGCCAGCTCAAAAGCAGGCTTATCGACCAGGCGTTTTTGGCCGGGATTGGGAACATCTACGCTGATGAAATTCTTTTCGAGACAGGGTTGCATCCGGCGTCTGATATTTCTTGTCTCAATCAAAGACAGACCAAGAGATTTTGGCAGTCCATCCAGTCTGTCCTGAAAGAAGCCATTGCAGCCAGGGGGACATCGGTCCGTGACTTCCGAGACGGGGACGGGCTGAAAGGAAATTATCAGGCCTGTCTTCGCGTCTACGGCCGCGAGGGGCAGTCCTGTCGGCGTTGTGGGAGAAAGATAGTGCGCCTGCGCGTCGCCGGCCGCTCGAGCCATGTTTGCCTGCATTGTCAGCCACTCTTCCTGTCAAAATGAGCCTAATGCCATCGCCATCCCACGAATCGACATCTTAAGTTCGTTGACAGAGGAATTCTTTTGGTATAAGGTTTTATACCGTTTGAGAAAAGGGTCGCCCTGAGATGCCTGCGAAAGAGGCTGACCGAATCTTGAAGATTAAAGCAGGGACGAAAGGAGATCATTGTGAAGTTTTCGAGTTTTTCCGGAATCATCAAGTTTGCCGTCGAGAGGGAGGAAGAGTCGGCCAAGGCTTATGGTAAGCTCATTAAAATGGCCAAGGAGCAGTCAGCCAAGAAGCTCCTTGAAGAGCTCTGTCAGGACGAAAGGAATCATAAAAAAATTCTCCTGGGACTGACCAAGGTCAAGGCTGACGCTACGGCCAGCAAAGACGTCAGAGATTTGAAGGTTAGCGATTATCTCGTCGACGAGCCTCTTTCCCCCGAGATGAATTTCCAGGACCTGCTCGTTTTTGCGGCCAAGAAGGAAAAGAGGGCTGTTGACCTGTACACAAGCCTGGCCAAAAAAGCCAAAACGAAGGAGGAGAAAAAGCTGTTTGAGTTCCTGGTCAAACAGGAAAAATCGCACAAACTTCGCCTGGAAATAGAGTACGAGAAACACGTCCTGTGGGAAGACTAATGGCTCATCCGACAGAATCTCCTTTATTTGAGGGAATAATAAGCTAAAAAGGAGAGAAACATGGAAAAGTGGGAATGCACGGCCTGCGGCTACGTCTATGACCCTGAAAAGGGGGATCCTGACAACGGCGTCAGCCCGGGGACTCCTTTTGATAACTTGCCCGATGACTGGGTCTGCCCGCAGTGCGGGGTGGGCAAGGAATTTTTCCAGAAAGTCACTTGAGCTCTCGAAGGGGAAAGGTTCTAAGATGAAAGTGATTGTCATCGGCAACGGGCTGGCCGGGACAATAGCCGCCAAGACACTCCGTGAGCTTGATTCAGGAGTCGAGGTCCATGTCTTTGCTGAAGAAAAACATCCTTACTATCCTCGTCCCAACCTGATCGAGTACATCGCCGGCAGGCTGCCCTATGAGCGGCTGTTTGCTTTCTCCGAGGACTGGCATATCCGGCAGAATATCGGCATTCATCTAGCTCGGCCGGTCAGGAGGATTCAGGCAAAGTCGCGTCAAGTCGAGATAGAAGGAGGCCACAAGGAGAGTTATGACGCCCTTTTAGTGGCTAACGGCGCTTCCTCTTTCATCCCGGCTATCAGGGGGTCCGAGAAACGGGGCGTCTTTACTCTTCGGACACTCGATGATGCCTTGGCCATTCTTGATTATCTGAAGGACCACGCTCGGGTCGTCATCCTCGGCGGCGGGCTCCTGGGCCTTGAGATCGCCAGGGCCATAAAGTCCCGGGGCGCCGAGGTCGAAGTCGTGGAATTCTTCGACCGGCTGTTGCCCCGCCAGTTAGACCTGCCAGGAGCCTCTCTCCTCAGGAAACAGATCGAGCGCCAGGGTGTTCATGTCCGTCTGGGTGTCGCGACAGAGGAAATCCTAGGCCAGGAAGAGGTGACGGGATTAAAATTCAAGGGCGGTGAGGAAACGATCGCCAACCTCGTCATCATCGCTGCCGGCGTGAGGCCGAACCTTGGGCTTCTCAAAGACGCTGGACTCGCGACCGACAAGGGCCTTATCGTTGATGATTTCCTGAGGACCAACCAGCCTCAAATATTCGGCGCCGGAGACAGCATTCAGCACGGAGGCAGGGTTTACGGCATCATCCCCGCCTCCTTTGATCAGGCTCGGACA
Organism: uncultured Eubacteriales bacterium; assembly: GCA_964550915.1. Classification (GTDB taxonomy): domain Bacteria; phylum Acidobacteriota; class Aminicenantia; order Aminicenantales; family UBA8522; genus JARYMI01. The sequence continues at coordinate 2,597 of CAZKBY010000041.1, forward strand.
GTTGCCTACAACATCCTTGGTGAGCTCAAAAAATACGAAGGGACGGTTCCCTCTAACACCCTCAAGGTGGCCGGGCTTTACGTGACGTCAGTCGGACTTGTGAACCCCGAGGGATTGGATTACCAGGAGATCAGGAAACTCAAAGAAGAGGAGGGGGTTTATAAAAAGATCGTCCTTCAAAACGGCTCCATGGTAGGAGCAATCTGGATGGGAACAAAAAAGGGCACGAACGAGATCGTCAGGGCTGTCACCGCCAGGCGGCAGGTCAGCCGATGGGTCGACGCCTTGCTCGAGGACACGTTTGATTTTTCAGTGTTATGAAAGCTAGAATCATTCTTATCGGTCTTGCCCTTTCGATCGCTGTCTTCTCTCATGACGTGAGGGCTCAGTTTAAGGCCAGCGGTTATTTTTCTTTCCAGTACGAAAACAGTGAGAGCCAGGCCGAATTCCCGGACGGAACCTTCAGGCGTGTCCAGGCCGGCCTTTTGTTTGCAGGAGAGACGGACAAGATTTTTGTCTATAATCTTGAAATTAGGTTCAAGACTGAAACCAGTGTTGATGTCGAAGAAGCATGGGTCGCTGTCCGGCCTGCTGAGGCTTTCCACCTCAGACTCGGCCTTTACCTCGTTCCTTTTGGAAAATACAACCGGGCCAGCCGTCCTCACGAGAGAGATTTCATCCAAACCCCTCTCCACCTGGAAGCCCTCTATCCATCAAGTTGGAGAGATATCGGGCTCCTGGCCGAGGGCGCAAGCGGAGTTTTTAATTATTCTGGCTACCTGGGCAATGGACTCCAGGAAGCTCAGGATCTCCCCTCAAGCCAGCAGTTCAAGGACAATAACGGGAACAAAGCACTCGGAGGGAGGGTCGGGATCTTCTTGAGCCAATCTTTTGAGGTCGGCGTTTCCTATTATCGGGGGAGATATGACAACGAAGGCAGCCGCAACCTGATTTTGGAGGGAGCTGATGTCACGTGGCAAACGGACGCGCTTCTTCTTTTCTACGAGTACGGGAAGGCCATTGTTGACAACCCGGGGGAGTACGCCAGCGGTGAAACCGAGGGGCATTTTTTTCTGCTCTCGCTGAGGACAGGCGGATTCTCTCCGCTCGTCAGCTATCAAATGGTGAAATCTGATGATCCCTATCATGGCCCCGAGTTTCTCGCGGGTTTGAGCCCGGGGTTGGGTCTCAACTCGGACCTCAAGCGCTGGGCCGTCGGGTTAAGCTATCGCCCTTCTCCAGGCATTGTGATCAAGATTGAGTATGATTTTAACAGGGAGAAGGACCTTAGCCTTAAAAACGACGTTCTTCTCGGCCAGGTTGCTGTCCAATTTTGAGCTTGTCGAAGGCTTGGACTTCTGGTAAAATTTGATATCTCTGATTCATCTTGAGGGCTCGGAAAGGTACCCTGGTCAATTTGGGAGGAAGGATTCGTATGTCCAATGTTGTCGTCCTGGGAACCCAGTGGGGAGACGAGGGGAAAGGTAAGATTATTGACCTTCTCACGCCCTCTTTTAATGTCGTGGCCCGCTATCAGGGCGGCCATAACGCCGGCCACACCGTCTACTTGAATGGCCGAAAACTCGTCCTCCACCTTATTCCTTCGGGAATCCTGCATGCCGGGACACTCTGCCTGATCGGCAACGGAGTGGCCTTTCACCCGAAGGCTTTCCTGGAAGAAGTGGCTGCCCTTGAGGCTTTGGGTCTCCACGTCGATAACAATCTCGTGGTCAGCCAGAATGCCCATCTTATCCTTCCTTACCATCTTGTTTTGGAGAGGGTTGCGGAAGAAAGGCGGGGCACGAAAAAAATCGGAACAACGAGCCGCGGCATCGGTCCCTCCTATGAAGATAAGGTCGCGCGCCGAGGGATCCGAGTTGGCGATCTCCTCGATCTGGCCGTCCTCGAAGAAAGAATCAGCGAAAACGTCGCTGAGAAAAATGAGTTGCTCCAGGCCCTCGGTCTGCCCGGGCTTGACGCCGGGGAAGTTTTCAGGGAATACGCCGCTTACGCTTCGAAGGTAAAAAAATATATCGGCGATGTCTCCTTGCTCTTGGCTGAGAAAGCTACTCAGGGGAAGTCCGTCCTCTTTGAGGGTGCCCAAGGCTCTCTGCTGGATGTTGATCATGGGACTTATCCCTTCGTGACGTCCTCCAATTCAACAGCTGGCGGCGTTTGCACTGGGCTGGGCATCAGCCCGACCAGAATCGACGCTGTCCTTGGCGTCACCAAGGCCTATACGACGAGGGTGGGCAACGGTCCGTTTCCAACTGAGATTGCGGATGAGCGGGGACGGTGCCTGTCGGAACGGGGGAATGAGTTTGGGGCAACTACAGGCCGTCCGCGGCGCTGCGGTTGGTTTGACGCCGTCGCCGTGTCCTACTCCTGCCGGATCAACGGGATTGAGAAGATCGCCCTGACCAAGCCGGACGTTCTGGACGTTCTCGAGAGCATCCTCGTGTGCACGGGTTATAGCTACAAGGGGGAGAAGATGCCGTCTTTTCCCACTGAGCCATGGATATTGGACAAGGTTGTGCCCAAGTATCGTGAGGTCAAAGGTTGGAAAGAGCCCATCCATGGCGTGACCGATATGGCTGACCTGCCGGCTGCTTTTCTCGACTATGTCAAACTTATAGAGGACCTGACCGGGACCAAAGTGGCCATCATCTCCACGGGAGTGGAAAGGAAGGATTCGATCCTGCTTGATGAAGCGCTCAAAGACCTCGTTGATCTCGGGAAAATCAAGGCCAAGCTGGTCTGAAATCGGTTTATTTAAAAAGAGGAGAGAAAAGCCATGCGCCTTACTTCCAGGACGAAGATCGATGAGCTGTTGAAAAAGTATCCTTTTCTCCTGGATTTCCTTGTCCGCCTAACGCCAAAATTCTCCCGGTTGAAAAACCCGATCATGCGCAAAACGGTCGGCAAGGTAGCCACTCTCCAGCAGGCGGCGAGTTTCGGTGGCATCGAGTTTGTTGAGCTTCTTCAGAAGATTAAGACTGAGATCAAACTGGCCACCGGCGAGGAAGTCGAGCTGGACTTGGCCGAGACGAGGGCAGAGCCGATTTCCTCAAGAGAAGCCAGGCTGGAGGTGCTCAAGGACATCATTCGCGAGCTTCATGAGGGAGTGGACAGGAAAGAGGTGAAGAAGCGGTTTGAAGAGCTCATCCAGGACATCAGCCCGACCGAGATTTCTGAGATGGAGCAGGAGCTGATAAACGAAGGAATGTCCGAAGAAGAGGTCAAGCGCCTTTGCGATGTCCATGTCCAGATCTTTAAAGAATCCCTGGAGGGCCAGGTGCTCCCCTCTTTAATCCCGGGTCACCCTCTCCATACGTTAGAGCAGGAGAACAGGGCTCTGGAGAAGATTCTGGACGGGTGGAATAAACTGCTCGGACAGGTGGAAGCCGCAGGCGAATCTGGCCTGAAGCAGCATAAGGATGAAATCATTTCCCGGTTAGATACCCTGGCCGAAATCGAAAAACATTACCTGAAGAAGGAAAACCAGCTCTTTCCGCTCCTTGAATTCAAGGGCGTAAGCGGGCCTTCCAAGGTCATGTGGGCCATCCATGACGACATCAGGGCCGGTCTCCGCGAGTTTGGTCTGCTTATTGATTCCGGCCGGGTTGTTGAGTTGACCGCTCTTGGCCGCAAGCTAAGCGGGATGATCTCGGACATGATCACCAAGGAGGAGAAAATCCTCTTCCCGATGAGCCTTGAGACTCTAAGCGATGAGGATTGGGCGAGGGTCAAGAAAGGGGAGGAAGAGGTCGGCTACGCCTGGATTGAGCCCGGGAGAGAATGGAAGCCGGCTGCCCGAGCCGAAGAGCTGCCGCCGCTCGCCGCTTACGGGCGGCCGCCGGCGGCTATTGAGCTTGAAGCAGGCTCACTGACGCCTGATCTCATCAACCTGATCCTCAAGACGTTGCCAGTCGATGTCACCTTTGTCGACGAGAATGACACGGTCCGTTATTATTCTGCTTCTCGCGAAAGGATCTTCCCGCGCAGCCCGGCGGTTATCGGCCGTCGCGTTCAAAACTGCCACCCGCCGGCAAGCCTGCACATGGTCAACCGGATCCTCGATGCTTTTAAGAAAGGCAGCCGCGACGTCGCCGAGTTCTGGATCGAAATGAAAGGAAGGTTCATCCACATCCGGTATTTTGCTGTCAGAGACGGCAATGGAGTCTACAAAGGTTGCTTGGAAGTCAGCCAGGATGTGACGGATATCCGAAAACTGGAGGGACAGAAACGGCTCTTAGACTGGGAATAAGCGCCCCAAGCTCCAGGTGTCTGCATGTTAGCAGCGGCCGGGAGCAGGAGCACATACAATCTGATCGCCAAAAACAGGAGGTATCGAATGGCCAAAAAAACCGAAAAAGCGAAAAAGCCAGAAGGAATGACGAAGAAAGGAGATGCCTACGAATGCGGCGTCTGCGGGTATCGCATCATCGTCGATGAAGCCTGCGGCTGTGCCGAAGAGCACGTCTTTGTCTGCTGCGATAAGAAGATGAAAAAAACGGCCAAGAAAAAATAGGCAGCCCCGCCGAGCGCCCGCTCCTCTAACCATGGAAAACGTAGCTTTCTATATTGTCGATGTTTTTGCCGAAGAAAAGTACGCCGGAAATGAGCTGGCCGTGGTCCGCCACGCCCATTTTCTTTCCGACCTCGACATGCAGAAGATTGCCCGGGAAATCAATTTCTCCGAAACGACGTTTATCTTAAAAGACGAAGAAAACCGCGGCGGTTTCGATGTCCGCATCTTCACGCCAAAGGAGGAGCTGGCATTTGCCGGCCATCCGACTCTCGGGACGGCCTTCATCATCCAGCAGGAGATCGTCCGGTGCGCGGTCAAAGAAGTCATCCTCAACCTCAAGGTTGGGCCGATCCCCGTTACCTTTTCATACCGCGGCGGCGCCCCGGACATCCTCTGGATGAAGCAGATCAAGCCGAGGTTTGGGAAAACTTTCGAGGTTTCTGCTTTGGCACCTGTCCTCGGCTTGGAGCCCGCTGACATCGAAACGAAGTTTCCGGTTCAGGAAGTGTCGACCGGCGTGCCTTTTATTATCACCCCGCTCAAAACGCTCCAGTCAGTGAAAAAAAGCCGGATCAACCAGGAGAAATATCGTAGCCTGATCGAAAGCGTCGAGGCAAAGTCGATTTGTGTTTTCTCGCCGGAAACATACAGTTCTCAGAATGATCTCAACGTGCGTGTGTTTGCCGACTATTATGGTGTCCCCGAGGACCCGGCGACAGGAAGCGCCAACGGCTGCCTGGCCGGATATCTGGCCAGGTACAGGTATTTTGACACGCCACGGGTCAACGCTCGGGTCGAACAGGGATACGAAATCGGCCGGCCGTCGCTTCTTCTGCTCAATGCAGAAGATAAGGCAGGAGAGATCACCGTGTTTGTTGGAGGCAGAGTCATCCTCATCGCCCGGGGAGAGCTGGTTTAGCTCTGCTGCGGACCTTAGCCCCGAACTCATTTGACCGGCTGGCGGGAGCCGGGAAAAAACCGCTCAATCTTTACTATTCCTATAGATATACTTTTATTTTGGTGAAAAAAGGAGTAAAATTTTATTATAATGAGGCCAAGCTTAAGGCCCGGGAGGGACAGCAAGGCCACGGGTCGGAGATGATTAAAGACCTAACCGTGATGATTGCCGGGAAAGCCGGGGACGGCGTTCTTTTCACCGGCAATGTTCTGGCCAGGTTGCTCAAACGCCATGGCTGGGAGATCGTCACTTGCCGTGATTTTCCTTCCAACATCCGGGGCGAACGGACCCGCTGCACCATCAGGGCTTACTTAAAGAAGGATTATGGCCCCAGTGATTCGGTGAACATTCTCTTGGCCTTTGACTGCGAGGCGGTCATGGATAACCTGCCGCTCATGGCCGCTAACGGCATCGTCTTCTGCGACGGTGAAGCTGTCATGGTGCCTCCACCCGAGCAGGCTAAGGGAATAACCTTTCACAAGTTTCCTCTCCGAGCCATGGCCAGGGAGAGGTTGGGAGATGAAATCTTTAAGAACATGATTGCGCTGGGTGCTCTTAAATTCCTCCTCGACCTCGAGACAATTCTGCTCGAAGACGTCATCTCTGAGATGTTCTTGGTGCGGAAAGGCGAGGATATTGTCAGGAAAAACATCCTCGCAGCGACCTATGGTTATGAGAAAGCCAAGGAGATCACTCTCCAGAAAGAACGGCATCCTCTAACCAGAAAAAAGGACAGGCTGCGCCTTCTTCTTTCGGGCGATGAAGCCATCGCCTTCGGCGCCTTAGCGGCTGGATGCCGCTTTTTTGCCGCCTATCCCATCTGCCCCGCTTCAGAGATTTCCCAGTGGCTTGTTCATTATATGCCTCAGTTCAACGGGGTCGTCATCCAGACTGAGGATGAGGTCGCTGCATTGAACATGGCCCTGGGCGCTGCCTACGCCGGCGCCCGCGCCATGACGGCCACCTCCGGCCCGGGCGCTTCCCTGATGATGGAAGCGTTCAGCCTGGCTGGGATGGCTGAGATACCTGTGGTCATCGCTCATGTTCAGAGGCTTGGCCCCGCTACCGGCATCCCCACCAAAACCCAGCAGGGAGATATCCTTCAGTGGGTGTTCGGGTCGCATGGAGAGTTTCCCCGGATTGTTATCGCTCCCGGGACTATAGGGGACTGTTTTGAGCTCACTCATCAGGCTTTCAACTTGGCTGAAAAATACCAATGTCCGGTGGTCCTTCTGACAGAGCTCGAGATGGGCCAGAACTACCGGACCACGCCCCGGTTTGACCTGGGCCGGGTTCAGATTGATCGAGGCAAGCTCCTTAGCCAGGGAGATCTTCTAAGAAGCCCTTTTTATAAAAGATACGAGTTCACTGCCGATGGAATATCCCCCCGCGGCCTCCCTTCCTTCAGGAAAGGTCTTCATCTGATCGAGAGCCTGGAGCATGACGAAAGCGGTTACCGAGACGAAGGCGACACCAACAGGATGCGGATGATGGAAAAGAGGATGAAAAAACTCAGGAACGCCTCCCCTGACCTTCCCCGCTCAAGAGTCTGGGGGCCGAGAAAAGCCCGAGTCGGTCTCCTGACAATCGGCTCGACTTTGGGTACTGTCCTTGAAGCAACAGCCCGGCTTCGGGAAAATGATGTTGAGGTCAAGTGCCTCCAGCTGAGGACGATCTGGCCTTTTCCTGTCCGGGATGTCAAGGAGTTTCTGGAAGGGTGCGAGTCGGCCTTTACTGTTGAGAACAATTATTCGGGCGAACTGGCGACCCTTATCAGGAGCCAGGTCAGCCCGGCTCCTCGAATGGGGAGTATTCTCCGCTATGGGACACGGTCTTTCAGTCCGCGGGAGGTCAGCGAGGGGGTCCAGAGAGCAATCCGATGAAGAAGAAGGAGATCTACCACCGCGCTCAACCTACCTGGTGCCCGGGGTGTGGCCTGTTCGGGGTTTTCGATGCTCTAAAGAGAGCGGCTGCGAATATGAACTTGGCGCCTGAAGACATCGTCATTGTCACCGGTATCGGGTGCCACGGCCGGATGAACAATTATTTTAGCGCTTACGGGTTTCATGGCCTGCACGGCCGGACGATACCCGTTGCCACTGGCATCAAGCTCGTCAACCCTAAATTGAGCGTTATCGGCGTGAGCGGCGATGGAGACGCTTATTCGATCGGACTCGGACATTTCATCCACGCTCTGCGGAAGAACATCGGCCTCACTTATATCGTCGTCAACAACCGCCTTTACTCTCTTACTCAGGGCCAGGCGTCCCCGACAACGATGTTCGGCATGGTGACCGTCTCCACGCCCTTCGGCTCCAAGGATTTTCCGATCGACGGGCCTGCTCTCGCGCTGGCAGCTGGGGGCACGTTCGTGGCTCGTGGGTTCTCGGCCGAGACGGCTCACTTGGCCAACCTGATCGAGAAAGGAATGAAACACAAGGGATTTGCCTTTATCGATGTCCTCAGCCCTTGTGTCACTTACAACAAGGTCAACACCTATGAGTGGTATAAAAAGAACATCTTTATAGTCGATAAAGAGCCCGGCTACAACCCCGGGAATAAAACAAAAGCCTGGGAGATTCTCGACCGTCTCGACAGGATGGCGGTTGGCCTGATCTATGAGGAGGAGAAGCCGAGGTACGAAGAGCTTATTCTCCCCGAGAAGGGGAAGCCCATCGCTTTCGAAGACTTATCCGTTCGGCGGGGAGAGCTCGAAAAAATCATGGAAAATTTTCGTTAGCCGGGCTATAGTGATAGATGTTTCTGAAAGGAGAAACCCATGAGAGAAAAAGTCGAGGCTGCCCTGAATAAAGTCCGTCCGGCTCTGATGGCCGACGGGGGGAATGTCGAGCTTGTTGACGTTGAGGCAGATGGAGTCGTCAAGGTCAGGCTGACCGGAGCGTGCGGCGGCTGCCCGATGTCTCAGATGACGTTGAAAATGGGGATCGAACGACTCCTGAAAAAGGAAGTACCCGAGGTTAAAGAAGTCATCGCCCTCTAAAGATGAAAAGAGTCTATCTCGATCACATCGCGGCCACCCCCGTCGACTCGCGCGTCGTCGAAGCAATGGTGCCTTTTCAGAGGGACAGGTTTGGCAATCCCCAGAGCCTTCACACTGAGGGGCAGGAAGCTTTCGAAGCTGTGGAGGAGGCGCGGGCGAAAGTCGCCAAACTCGTCGGTGCATCGAGCGAGGAAATTTTCTTTACTGCTTCAGGATCAGAGGCCAATAATCTTGCCTTGAAAGGGTTAGCCCTGGCCCGGCGGGACAAAGGGAACCACATTGTCGTTTCAGCAATCGAGCACCAATCCGTTCTCCATTCGGCCAAAGCCCTTGAAAAACTCGGGTTCTCCTCAATCCTTGTTCCCGTGGACGGGCATGGGCTTGTTGATCCCGATGATATCAAAAAGGCAATTAAGAAAGAGACTGCTCTTGTTTCGGTCATGCTGGCCAACAGCGAAGTGGGGACGGTTGAGCCTGTCGCTGAAGTAGCCCGCGCCTGCCGCGAGTCGGGCGTTCCCGTTCATACGGATGCAGTGGCCGCCGTGGGAAATATTCCGGTTGATGTCAAAGAGCTCGGCGTCGATTCTCTCAGCCTGGCTGGTGACCAGTTCTACGGTCCCAAGGGCAGCGCCGCGCTTTTTGTGCGGAAAGGAGCGAGGATACTCCCTCTCATCGACGGCGGCATCCAGGAAGGCGGACGCCGCGCCGGCACAGAGAACGTGGCCGGGATAGTCGGCCTGGGCTTGGCCGCCGAAATTGCCGCCGGCAAATTACCCGAGCGGATGGCCAGGATGAAACAGCTTCGCGATCGGTTGATCGACGCGCTGCCCCGGCTGGTTGATCATATCCTCCTCACCGGACACAGGGAAAAACGACTGCCCCACCACGCCAGCTTCTGCGTGAAGTTTATCGAAGGAGAGGCCATGCTCCTTAATCTGGATATGAAGGGCATTGCCGCATCGAGCGGCTCGGCCTGCACCTCACGGGCGCTCAAGGCCTCTCATGTCCTTCTGGCCATGGGCATCGACCATGCCTTGGCCCAGGGATCGATCGTTTTCAGTTTGATTGACAGCATGGACGAAAAAGACATTGATTATCTCCTTGACGTTTTTCCGCCGATTATTGAAAGGCTGCGGAAGATGTCGCCCCTGTACACGAAATTCATGGAGGAGAGCAAAAAATGATCTACAGCGAAAAAGTCATGGAACATTTCCAGAATCCCCGTAATGTCGGGGTGCTCAGGGACGCCGATGGAATCGGCCAGGTCGGAAACCCGGTTTGTGGCGACATGATGACCTTCTACATCAAGGTCAAAGACAATCGGCTGGAGGATATCAAATTCCAGACTTTTGGCTGCGGCGCAGCTATTGCTGTCTCCAGCATGATCAGCGAAATGGCCATGGGAAAGACGCTGGAAGAAGCAATGAAGATCACCAACGAGAGCGTGGCCGAAGAGCTGGGAGGATTGCCCAAGAACAAGCTCCATTGTTCAAACCTGGGTGCAGATGCCCTCCATGCGGCGATCGACGACTATAAAAAGAAGCAGGCCGCGATAAAAGAAGAGGCGGCCAGCGCCTCATTGGACGCGAAGAAATGCTACTGCCCTTACTGTGAGGGGCCGATCGAAGGCCTGGAAGAGTATTGCCAGAGGTGCCAGATTGAACTCAAAGAATGCCCGAAATGCGGGAACCTAACCAGAAAAGGCGAGGATAAGTGCAGGATATGCGGAGCTTCGCTTGAGTTGCAGTGAATTGTCACCCCTGGTTGGAGAAAAGAAAGAGGTGAAAGCCGACGCCACGCTTGATTGCTACGGGCTTCTCTGTCCGATGCCAATCATCCAGACGGCCAAAAAAATCAAAGAAATGAAAACCGGGCAGGTCCTCGAAATCATCTCGACCGACTCTGGTCTCAAGTCTGACCTTCCTGCCTGGTGTAGGATGAGCGGACAGGAATGCCTCGGCTTCGAAGAGGAGGGTGAGACAATCCGGGCCTATGTCCGCAAGGCAAAGAATTAAGGGGAACCGCGCTGACGATGACTGAGGAAGATATCATTTCCAGGATCCAAGAGCTCAGGCGACAAAGGAGGGCCGTCATTCTGGCCCACAATTATCAGATTGGCGAAGTTCAGGACGTGGCTGATTTCACCGGCGATTCGCTGGGGCTCAGCCAGGAAGCGGCCGTGGTCGAGGCCGAGGTTATTGTTTTCTGCGGCGTCCATTTTATGGCCGAGACCGCTGCCATTCTTTCGCCTCAGAAGACCGTCCTTCTTCCCGACCTCCGAGCTGGCTGCCCCATGGCTGACATGATCACCGCCCAGGAGCTCAGGGACTGGAAAAAAAGATATCCCGGCCGGAAGGTTGTCTGTTATGTCAACACAACGGCCGAGGTCAAAGCCGAATCCGACATCTGCTGCACCTCCTCCAACGCCATCCGCGTCGTTAACTCAATCCCGGATAACGAGATTCTTTTTGTCCCGGATAAAAATCTGGCGGCCTACGTGGCCCGCCAGACGGGCAAGAAGATCATCGCTTGGGACGGCTATTGTTATGTCCACAACCGGATTTATGCCCGCGAGGTCTTGGAGAAAAAACGACTTTATCCGGAAGCCGAGGTGTGGGTTCATCCTGAATGCCGGCCCGAGGTCATTGACCTTGCGGACAAAGTCCTGTCCACAGGCACCATGGTCAAGGCGGCACGGGAGACGCCGAAGCGGGAGGTCATCGTCGGTACCGAAACCGGGATCATCCACCGGCTCAAGAAAGAAAACTCGAAGACGGATTTTTATCCGGTCAAGGAGATGGCTCTTTGCTCCAACATGAAAAAAATCAACCTGAGGAAGGTCTGGAGGGCCCTGGAGGAGATGAAATTCAGGGTCGAGGTGCCGCCGGACATCAGCCGGAGAGCCAGAGGAGCCATCGAAAAAATGATTTCCATTTAGGGAGGTTAAGATGAAAAAAATGACGGAAAAGAACCTTAAGAATGCCTATGCCGGCGAGAGTCAAGCGCACCTGAAATATCTGGCTTTTGCTGAGGCAGCAGAAAAGGAGAAGCTGGCCAATGTGGCCAGGCTTTTCAAGGCCACAAGCTTCTCTGAGAAGATCCATGCTTTCAACCACTTGCGGACGCTTGGCGGACTCAATAAGACGGGCGAAAACCTGCAAACGGCCCTGGACGGGGAAAAATTCGAGGTCACGGAGATGTATCCCGCTTACAAGCTGGTGGCCGAAAGTCAGGGAGAGAAGACGGCCGTGATGTGGTTTAACGCAGCTCTGGCAGCTGAAAAAGTCCACGCCGGTCTCTACAAGAGAGCCAAAGAAGCGGTTGACGTGGGCAAGGACCTTGATCCTTTTCCCATCCATGTCTGCTCGGTTTGCGGGTTCACGGTCGAGGGAGAAGCTCCGGACAAATGCCCTGTCTGCGGCGCTCCCAGAGAGAAATTTATCAAGTTTTAGGAAAAGAAATGCTCCCGGCTGGAAAGAGACTCAGCAAGATCATCCAGATCCTCCGAAGGGAATACCCGGCCAGCCGAACTGCCCTGAATTTCGAAACGCCGCTCCAGATCCTCGTGGCGACGATCTTGGCTGCCCAGTGCACAGACGAGCGGGTGAATAAGATCACGCCGACGCTTTTTAAGAGATATCCGACGGCGGCCGACCTGGCTCGGGCAAACCGAGAGGAATTGGAGGCGATCATCCGGCCGACGGGCTTTTTCCGCAATAAGGCCAAGAGCATCATCGCCGCGGCCCAAAAGATCGTCGGGGATTTTGGCGGCCAGGTCCCCGACCGGATGGAGGATCTTATCACCATTCCGGGAGTGGCCAGAAAAACGGCCAACATCGTCCTATCTTCTGGATATCAAAAAGCGGAGGGTATCGCGGTTGACACGCACGTGCGCCGGCTTTCCGGAAGGCTTGGGCTGAGCGCGGAAAGCGAACCGGATAAAATCGAACGGGACTTGATGGCCACCGTTCCCAAAAAAGACTGGCTTGATTTCAACTACCTGCTGGTCAATCACGGCCGGAAGGTCTGCCAGGCGCGAAAACCCCGCTGTCCAGAGTGCGTGCTGCGGGAGCTATGCCCGTCGGCCGAAGAATTTTACCCTGACCCTAAATCCATGGCCCAAGCATAAAAGGAAAAGGAAGCGGCGAAGAGAGTGCTCAGTCGAGAAGAGGAACGCCGGAGATGACAAAAGAGGCCATGCTCTATCGCAGCCTCGGCAGGGAAAGAGTGGAGTGTTTTCTCTGCGCCCACCGCTGTGTGATCAAGCCGGGACAATTCGGCGTTTGCGGGGTGCGTGAGAACAAGGATGGAAAACTCTTCACCCATGTCTATGGCAAAGTCATCGCCGCGCATATTGACCCGATTGAAAAAAAGCCTCTCTATCATTTTCTTCCCGGCTCGACCTCTTTTTCCATAGCCACCGTGGGCTGTAACTTTCGCTGCCCCTTTTGTCAGAACTGGCAAATTTCCCAAGTGACAAAGAAAGATGAAGAATTCGGGAAGGGAGATGGTCTCCCGCCGGAAGAGATCGTCCAGCAGGCCAAAACGAGCGGCTGCAGGAGCATTTCCTATACCTACACGGAGCCGACGATTTTTTTCGAATACGCCTATGACACGGCCAGGCTCGGCCGGAAGGCGGGGCTGGCTAACGTTTTTGTCACCAACGGGTATATGACACCTGAGGCGCTGGAGACGATTAACCCCTATCTCGACGCCGCTAACGTCGATTTAAAAGCGTTTCGCGATGAAACCTATAAAAAAGTCTGCGGAGCCAGGCTCGAGCCAGTCCTCGAGTCCATTCGCCTGATGAGAAAGTTAGGCATCTGGGTCGAAGTGACGACGCTCGTCGTCCCGGGGATGAACGACGGCGAGGAGGAGCTTTCGGACATCGCCCGGTTTATCGCCGCTATCGGCACTGACATCCCCTGGCACATCAGCCGGTTTCACCCTGATTATAAATACCAAGACGCGCGGACCACGCCTCTGGCG
>CAZKBY010000042.1:0-15972 GCA_964550915.1 uncultured Eubacteriales bacterium
ACACCGGCCCGGCACAAGTGGGGCTTCAATAGGAAATCAGGGCTGTCTACCCGCAGGCCATTCTCCTCGATAAACGCGATGACTGCTTTAAGGATGCCGGCCGGGGATTTTTCCCCAATCCGCTCCAAGAGGCTCACCGCCTGCGAATTGAGGTGTTCTTTTCTGAATATCAAGCCCGGCCTGATCTTCCCGAGCATGATCAATCTCTGGACGCTCTGACTCTTCATGAAAAAAATGGCCCTGGCGATGTCGCCCGGCCTGATCCATTGAAAGACATCCGCCAGAGATTCGAGACTGCTCTCCGTTTCCCCCTCGACGCCTGCGACGATACAGGAAAAACCTTGTTCTCTCAGCTCGGACAGGGCCCAGGAGACAAACGCTCCTCGGCCGGCTAAAATTCCGATTCGTTCTCCCATTGCGGCGAAGCCTTCTTGATGATGCCCCTTTTGGACGAGCGGATAAAGGAGAGAATTTCATCCCTGTCCTCATGGGAAGGGAAAAGCTCGGAGATCTTTTCGACCGCCTGAGTCGTGTTGAGATCAGAATAGAAAATGATCTTGAAGATTTCCCTTAAAACCGTTAAGCGTTCCCTGGTGAATCCCCGCCGGCGCAGACCGATGGCGTTCAGGCCATAAATCAGGACCGGCCTCATCCCTGCGACCCGGCAGAAAGGCAGGACATCTTGGGTGAGGACGGTGAAGCCGCCGACATAGGCATATTTTCCCACCCGGCAGAACTGATGGACGGCGCTGAAAGCGCTGATCGTGGCAAAATCATCCACGCTGACGTGGCCGCCCAGGGTGGCGGCGTTGGTAAAAACAGTCCCGTGGCCGACCCGGCAGTCGTGAGCAATATGAGAGTAGGCCATGAAATAGTTGTCGTCGCCGATCGTTGTCTCTCCCCCTCCCTTCTCTGTGCCCCGATGGATTGTGATGAATTCGCGAAAGACGTTTCGGCTGCCAATCTTGACCAGCGTATCCTCCCCGCGATATCCGACATCCTGAGGCTCGGTTCCGATGACTGAATAGGGCGAGAACCGGCACCCCTCGCCTATTTCCGTGCGACCGTCAATGTAGAGGTTGGCGTCAAGCCGGGTGTTTCTGTGGATTGTCACCTTCTGGCCGATGAAGCAGTTCGGCCCGATCCAGACTCCCTGATCGAGCTGAGCTTGGGGATGAACGGTGGAGGTCGGATGGATGAAGACCTCACCCTTGCTCATGCACGGCCTCAAGGTCGACGATCGAAGCGATAATCTCTCCCTCAGCGACAATTTCGTCGTCCACCAGGGCTTTCCCCCTGATATGGCAGACGCGAGCCCTGAGCTTGACGAATTCGGCCTCCAGCCTCAACTGGTCGCCCGGAGTGACGATTTTCCGGAACCTGGCATTCTGAATTTTGCTCAAGACAACGAGTTTTTTCAGCGGGTCGGGGATTGAATGGTAGAGTAAGACGCCGCCCGCCTGGGCCAGCGCTTCGACAATCAGGACGCCGGGCATAATCTTGAACTCGGGAAAATGCCCCTCGAAAAAAGATTCATTGCAGGTGACGTTCTTGACCGCGACGATCGATTTTCCGGGCTGGATATCGATGACCCGGTCGACCAGCAGGAAGGGATACCGGTGGGGAAGAAATCTCAAGATGTCTTCGACTTTCATCATGCCTGTCGGGGACACCGGCTCCTATTTGGCCGTGGCTTTGCTGGCGTCATATCTCTTGATGATTTCGGCTGTGAGGTCAATGACCGGATTGAAGTAGACGGCGCCGCTTTTGGCGAGGTCAAAGATGATGTCCATCCCCTTTTCCTTGCCCAACTGCTCGATGATGGGCAGCAATTCTGTCTGAACCCTGTTGAACAACTTTAGTTGAAGGTCCTGCCAATCGCGATAAGAGTCCTCCGCCAGTCGTTTCCTCTCGGTGCGCTTTTTTTCCAGGTCCGAGTTCATCTGGTAAAGAGCTTCTTCTGACAGGGTAAGCCTTTGGGTGTTGAGTTTCGTCTCGAGCTGCCGGATGTCGTCGTCAATCTTGGTGAGGGCCGCCTGGTTGGCCTTGTCTCTTTCCTGCAGTCTGGCGATGACTCTTTTGCCTTCAGCCGATTTCTCCAGGACTTCCTGAGAATTAATAACGCCAATTTTCTGGCCTTCCTGAGCCAAGCAGAGCGAGACGGCAAGGACAAAAAGCAGGGAGAACAGTAAAATGTTTAGGCTGCTCTTCTTCATCCTTCTCCTCCTTTTTAATGGATTCAGGTCCTAAAATGTCGTTCCGATAGCAAAGCGGAAATTGAAGTTCGTGTCTCCTTCGTAAATTCGCCGATTATTATAGGCAAAAATTAGCCGGAAAGGAACTCGGAGGGCCGGCACAAAGATCCTCGCCTCGAGTCCGGCTGAAGAGTACATGTCTCTGAAGCTGAGCGGCTGCGATTTAAGGTAAGTGTTGCCGCGGTCATAGAAAAGAATCAAATAGAGGGGCCCGCCGACCTGAAAAAAGTATTCGGCGTTGAAAAGAATGGATTTCTCACCCCCGACAAGAGACCCTTCCGCTGAGCGCGGGCCGATGGAATAGATATCGTAGCCGCGGACATCCCTCTCTCCGCCCATATAGAACCTTTCCCAGAAGGGGATGTCGGAGCCGCCAAAGGCCTTGATGAAGGAATAGTCAAAATGGAGTCCGAAAGACTGGTTCCGCGTGATGGGGAACCAGGATGTCCATTCGAAGTGAGGCTTGATGAAACTCTTTTCTCCGCCCAGAAAGCCGCCGGCATATTTCAGCGACACGAGGTACATCGTTCCCCGCGTCGGCGTCAGAGGGCTGTCCACCGTCGACCGGTAGATCGTCGGGATGAGAGCGCTGATGGCGTATTTCCCGTAAGCGTAGCCATAATATGGATATCCGTAGGAATAAGAATATGGGGAATAATAAGCGGGATACTCCCCTTCTTCGTAAGAGGAGGGCTTGATCTCGACTCTCTCGTAGCTATAGGTCAGGTTTCCCCTGATATAGCCTTTGAGCCTCGCTCCGATGATAAGGTCAGCCCCTCGTCCTTTCCGATCATAAAGGTAGGGCAGGATGAAAAACCGGTCATAAATGTTGAACCCGAGAGTGATCGGATAATCAAGAAAATAGGGCTCGGAAAACCCGAAGACATAGTTCTTGATCCTTTTGCCATACTGAGCCGTGATCTCGAGGTTTTCGCCGGCGCCCAAGAAATTGACGGTGGAATAGCTCAGGGCGACGAACATCCCCTCGTAGCCGCTGTATCCGGCAGTGAACTGGATGTTGTTCCGCTGGAGTTCCTTGACGTTGATCGTGGCATTAATCTGACTCGGTTCTTCCGGATTGGGTTTGATATCCGGTTCTTTCTCCAGGTCCACCAGGCCAAGCTGCTTGATCCTCAGGATACTGTCTTTGAAAAGAGCCAGGCTGAAGCGATCTCCTTCTCGCAGGAGCATCTCCCGACGGATGACTTTGTCCTTCGTGTAGGTGTTTCCACGGAACTCCAGCCGATGAAGGTAAGCGACCTCGCCTTCATAGATATTGAAGGCCACGTTGACTCTTTTGTTCTTGGGGTCAAGGCTCTCAACGGGCATCACCTGGACGTAAAGGTGGCCTCCGTTGCGGTAGAGCTCGCCGATGGATTCGACGCTTTTCTCCCTGATCTTGGTGCTGTAGACGTCGCCCTTCTTGAGTTTGATGAGGCCCCTGAGGTATTGGGTGGAGATGGCCTTATTGCCTTCGACCTTCACGTCGCCGACAAGATACAGGTAGCCAGCATTGACCGGAATCGTGATTTTCATCATCGGCTGCGTCTTCAAAAAGATCGTCTTTCTGGTCATCTGCTCGACCCGCGGTTCTCCGATCGTCGCTTCCATGTAACCGTATTCCTGGAGCTTCTGCTTGATGAGATTCAGGTCTTCAGCGAGCTTGTTTTCCTTATAAACATCCTTCCCCAAGACCCAGGAGATGGCTCCGTGGGGTCGGTTGGATTTCATCGCTTCTCGAAGGATGCCCTGGGGAAGCTTGGGGTTTCCGATAAATTCAACCTGGCCGACCCTGATCTTGGGCCCTTCGTCTACCTTGAAAAGAACCTCGACTTCGTTTTTGCCTTTCCGGCTCGCCTCGACCTCAACCTTGGCTGCGTAAAGACCCTTCTCTAACAGAAGGTCCGTGATTGTCTCTTTGACCTTCTGGACTTTGGCCGAGCTGTAATAGGAATACGGGAGAATGTATTCATCCTTCTCTTTCAGCTTGTTGACAATGTCGTCTTCCTTGACTTTCTTCCCGGTCTTATAAGTGATCGCCTTGATAACGGGATTCTCTTCGACGATTATCTTTATGACCTTCCCGCTGGCCCCGTCCTCCTTTTCTATCCTGAGGTTGGAGAAAAAACCGGTCGACCAGAGGATGCGGAAATCCTTCTGCAGGAGTTCATCGTTGCAGTAGCCGCCCTCGCGGGACTGCAAATAGTAGAGGATCGTCTCCCGGCTGACCCGTTCGTTGCCGATGATTTCGATCTTCTCGACCTGCTCCTGAGCGGCCGCCGAAAGGGGCAAAAAGAAGAGCCAGATAAGCGGAACTAACTTCTTCATTTCCTTTTCCTTATACCATATTAGATGTTTTTTTTCAAAGAGGCTCGGGGTTGGGGTTCGTCAGCCTACTCGCCGGCCTGGAGGGCCAGGGGGCATAGGGATCGCGACACAAAGCTCCAGCCCCGGGTCTCCCGCCTCTTAATAAAACTCCGGCTGGATCAGAAAGGTTTCAGCTGGCCGGCTTCCAGGAGATAGATCTTCTGGCAGAACTGGGCAACTTTTTCATTATGGGTGACGATAATTGAAGAAAGGCCCTTCCTCCGGTGAAGGTCTTGGATGAGCCTCATGATCGATTCGCCCGTCTTCGAATCCAAGTTTCCGGTCGGCTCGTCGGCCAGGAGGAGTTTCGGCTCGTTCACCAAAGCCCGGGCAATGGCAACCCTTTGCTGCTCGCCCCCCGAAAGCTGAGATGGCCTTTGAGCGGCTCTCTCCGCTAAAAAGACTTCCTCAAGGAGGGCCAAAGCCATTTTCTCAGCCTCCGACCTGGCAAAGCCGCGGATAAGAAGCGGCAGGAAAACGTTCTCCAGGGCCGTGAATTCGGGCAGCAGGTGGTAAAACTGAAAGACGAAACCGATGTTCTCATTCCTGAGACGGGCCTTCTCCTTCTCTCCTCTGGCATGAATGTCTTGGCCTTCGAGGAGGATCGTCCCTTCCGAAGGCTTGTCCAGGCCGCCGAGGAGGTTAAGAAGGGTTGTCTTGCCCACCCCGGACGCTCCCATGATGGCCACGATCTCGCCCTTTTCGAGCTCGAAATCCAGGCCGTCCAGCACCTGGATGACTCCCTCCTTGGGCAAGGGGTAGGCCTTGCTCACGTTCCGGGCGACAATAAGGCTACTCATATTTTAAGGCGACGACCGGGTCAACTCGGCTGGCCCGATGAGAAGGGAAAAGCGTCGAAAGGAGGCTTATCGCCAAGCTGACCCCGATAATCATTAGTAAATCGATAAGCTTAATATGGAATGGGACGTGGGAAATTTGGTAAATGTCAACCGGCACCTTGATGAGCTCAAACGTGTTGGCCAGCCAGCAGCAGCCAAGCCCCAGGGCCACTCCAGCCGAAGTCCCGATGACTCCGATCATCGCTCCCTGGAGGAAAAAGATCTTTTTGATGCTTTTCGAGGTCGCTCCCACGGCCATCAGGATGCCGATGTCCCGCGTCTTCTCCATGACCATCAGAATAAGGGTGGCGATGATGTTGAGAGCAGCCACAAAGACAATCAGCGTGATCGTCAGGAACATGATGTTTTTCTCCAGTTTCAGCGCCGAGAACAGACTTTTGTTGAGCTCCATCCAGGTTGTGATATAGGTGGACGGCGGCAGGATCTGTTTAATCCGTTCGGCAATTTTTTCGGCCTGGAAAATATCGTCGATCCTGATCTGAAGATGACTGATCCTGTCGTCGAGCCGGAAAAACTTCTGGGCGGCCGCCAGCGCGACCAGGGCCGTCGTCGAATCGAACTCATAAAGCCCGGTCGAAAAAATCCCGCTGACCGTGAATTTCTTCGTCCGGGGGAAAAGCCCCAAGGGGGAAAGCCGCGAGGAAGAGGTCAAAACTGTGACCTCATAGCCCAGGCTGGCTCCAATAGCAAAGGCCAGCTCCCTGCCCAAGAGGATGCCCTCAGCCTGCGAAGAAGGAATCGTCCCTGAGTCCAGTTCCTGAAGCCATAGGGAATGCTTGCATTCGACGTCAAAGTCGATCCCCTTGAGCATGGCGCCCCGGCTCCGGAAAGACCCGTTGATCAGGACCATATCATAGGCAACCGGTGAGACGACCTGGATTCCCCCAACTCCCTCGAGCTTGGAAACGAGGGCGGGATAATTAGATAATCCCTCCCCGCTCAGGTCGGAAACCATGATATGAGAAGTGGCGCTCAGGATTTTGTCCTGGACATCCTCCTGAAAACCGGTGATCAGGGCCAGCGCGATGACCAGGGCCATGACCCCGATCGTAATGCCCAGGACGGAGATAAAGGTGATGACGGAGATGAACGCCTGTTTTCTTCTTGCTTTTAGATAGCGCGAAGCGATGAACAGCTCGTAGTCCATGGAGCCTTCTACTTGGGCCTCAACAGAGGAAAAAGGATGACCTCCCTTATGGAATTCCTGTTGGCAAAAAGCATGACCAGACGGTCAATGCCGATCCCCTCCCCCCCTGTGGGAGGAAGCCCGTATTCGAGAGCCTGAACGTAATCGAGGTCGATCCAGTGGGCGTCTTCATCGCCCTTCAACCGTTCTTTGGCCTGCTCGTCGAACCGGAACTGCTGTTCGCGCGGGTCGGTCAGCTCGCTAAAAGCGTTGGCGATCTCCATGCCGGCCACGACGAGCTCAAACCGCTCGGCCTCCTCGGGGTTGTCGCGGGAGGCCTTGGCCAGCGGAGAAATCTCTTTGGGAGGGTTGATCACAAAAGTGGGCTGGATGAGCTTGCCCTTGACGAGCTTGTCGAAAACGATGTCCAGCGCCTTCCCGTAGGTGTGTGGCTTTTTCTCGGGAGCCAGGGTGGCGGCAAACTCGATGAGCTCTTCGCGGTTATCAAAGCGGCTGGGGGCAAGCCCGCTCCAAGCGAGGAGGGCATCCCTGAACTTAATCCTTGGCCATGGCTTCTTGAGAGAAATCGTCTCCTCGCCATAAGTGAGCTCCTCTTTGCCCAGTAGATTCCGGCTAAGGGTGCAGAGCAGCTCTTCGGTCAGGTCCATCATGTCGTAGTAGTCGCTGTAGGCCTGGTAAAACTCCAGCATCGTGAACTCGGGGTTGTGTTCAGACGAGATTCCCTCATTGCGGAAGTTGCGGTTGATCTCGTAAACCCTCTCCAGGCCGCCGACGACAAGCCTTTTGAGATAGAGTTCGGGAGCGATCCGCAGATAAAGGTCGATGCCCAGGGCGTTGTGGTAAGTCTTGAACGGCCTGGCCAGAGCGCCCCCTGGAATGACCTGCATCATCGGCGTCTCGACCTCCGTGTAGCCCCGCTCATCGAAAAACTGGCGGATCTGGGTGATCAGCCGGCTGCGGAGCCTGAAAACGTCACCGACCTCAGGGTTCATGATGACATCCAGATAGCGCCGGCGGTAGCGGAGTTCGATGTCCTGAAGTCCATGCCATTTCTCGGGAAGCGGGTGGAGACACTTGGCGAGCAGGCTAAACGAGCGGATGAGGATGGTGAGCTCGCCGGTCCGGGTTTTAAAAAGCGTGCCTTCGCTCGAGATGATATCACCGATATCGATAAGATCAAAAATCCGGTAGTCTTTCTCTCCTAACTGGTCTTCCCTCAAATAGACTTGAAGCTTGGCCCGGCTATCAGAAACCGTGGCGAATGTCGCCCGGCCCATCTTTCTGATCGAAAGGATCCTGCCGGGCACAGTCACGGCGATTTTCCTCTCCTCAAGCTCTTCCCGGCTGAGGCGACTGAAATCCCTGACCGCTTCAAAAACGGAGTGTGTTTTTTCGGCGCGATAAGGATAAGGATTGATTCCTTCCTGGCGGAGCCTGTCGATTTTTTCTTCCCGGGAGATCTCCTGGTCAGTCTTTTTTGCGTCTCTTGGTGACATTCTTGACCTCATCGGAGGGGGATTTGGCCGCCTGCATTTTCCTTTTCAAGGCGTCGAGAATCCCGTTGACAAAAGTCGCGGCTTCCGGGCTGCTGTATCTTTTGGCAATCTCAATGGCCTCGTTAATGATAATCGCCGGCGCCAGAGTATCAGCCCTGAGCAACTCATAGGCAGCCAGACGGAGGATGTTCCGGTCGATAAGCGCCATGCGGGCAACGCGCCAGTTTGAGGAGATCGACTGGATAGCCTCGTCGATTTCCTCGAGCTCAGCGCGGATGCCCCTGACCAGCCAGCCGCTGTATTCACGGATCTCGGGGGAAGCTTTCTTTTCCCTCCAGAACCGATTGATAGTCTCGTTGATATCGGAACTGTCGAATTCGAGCTCGTAGAGAATCTGAAGAGCGCTCTCCCGGGCCTTTCTTCTCTTGCCCATCGAGGGCGCCCTCAGCCCAGCTTGGCTGTTTTGATCAGGTTCAAAGTTTCGACGACGGAGAAGGCGGCGTCCCAGCCCTTGTTTCCTGCCTTGGCGCCGGCCCTCTCGATACCCTGCTCGATCGTGTCCACCGTCAGAATGCCGAAAGAGCAGGGAATCCCTTCTTCCATGGCGATCTGGGCAATTCCTTTCGTCACCTCGGCGCTCAGGAAGTCAAAATGGGGCGTGTCGCCTCGGATAAGAGCGCCGAGACAGATAATTCCGTCAACCTTGCCTGTCCTGGCCAATTTCTTGACAACGACTGGAATCTCGAACGAGCCGGGGACTTTGTACACGGAGATGTCCGCTTCCAAAGCTCCGAGCTTGTCCAGAGCGTCCAGGGCTCCGGTCAAGAGCTTGTCCGAGATGAACTCGTTGAAGCGGCTGACCACGATCCCGATCCTCAGCCCTTTGGCCTGGAGTTTGCCTTGATAGGTAGCCATTGGTCACCTCTTACTTGCCGCAAAAATTGGGCTTTCTTTTCTCAAGAAAGGCTCTCGTTCCTTCGGAGCTGTCTTCAGTGCCGCAGGCGCGGCCGAATATTTCCGCCTCAAGGTTGAGTCCTTCCTCGAGCGTTCTATCCAAACCCCCGTTGATGGCTTCGATCGCATATCCCAGGGCGAGCGGCGCATTCTTGATGATTTCCCTGGCCATCGTCTCAGCTTCCGCCTGGAGGTTGGACAGAGGAACGACTTTGTTGATCAGGCCGATCTCCTGCGCCTCCCTGGCTTCGATAATTCTGCCGGAGAGGACGAACTCCATCGCCCTGCCTTTGCCGACCAGGCGGGCCAGGCGCTGGGTTCCGCCAAACCCCGGGATGAGCCCTAGCTTGACTTCAGGCTGTCCGAGCTTGGCGTTCTCCGAGGCGATTCGGATGTGACAGGCCAGGGCAAGCTCCGTCCCCCCTCCCAGGGCGAAGCCGTTGATTGCCGCCAGGACAGGCTTGGGAAAATTTTCT
Source organism: uncultured Eubacteriales bacterium (assembly GCA_964550915.1). GTDB lineage: Bacteria > Acidobacteriota > Aminicenantia > Aminicenantales > UBA8522 > JARYMI01. The sequence continues at coordinate 9,556 of CAZKBY010000042.1, forward strand.
ATGATCTTGGTTAATTCCTGACCGTTGAGAGCGTATTGCTTCCCCTCAATCATGTCCAGAGAAGCAAGCTCGCTGATATCAGCGCCCGCGACAAAAGCCTTCTCCCCCGAGCCGGTGAGGATAAGGACCTTGACCTCGCCGTCGTTTTTAAACTCCAGGAAGGCGCTCTTCAGTTCTCTGACAGTCTCCTTGTTTAGAGCGTTGAGTTTGTCGGGACGGTTGATCGTCACCCAGCCGATGCCGTCAGCCTTCCTGGTGATCAGGTTCTTGAATTCCATTCTCTCCTCCATTCTCTACCCCAAGGAATTTTCCCGTATTTTAGCAGATAATCGCCTTTTTTTCATCATTTTTTTGGGATTCTGGGGACATGAACCTAATTCTCTGGAATCATAATAAATAAATTCCGTTACATCACCCCCGCCCTTCCCCTCTCCCCTCGAGGGGGAGGATGAGCAAGAAGAGCGTATCACAAATAACTGCGCTTATGATAGGCATCGCATCCTTCGAACTTGTGTGATCGGCAAGCTTGTCTCGGGCGGCTTTTTGTGGTAATAACGGAAAAGACGTCTCATCAAGACGTTGCAAAGGAGTTTTCCGATGAAAGCAAAGACGCAATTCGAAGAGCTCGCGCCTGAAAAACTGCGCTGGAGAATGGACCCGGGGACGATCCCTTTTGCCACGACGGATGAATGCGAACCGTGCGCGGAAATTATCGGACAGGAAAGGGCCCTGAAAGCCATCCGGACAGGGCTTGATATCAAGAGCCTTGGCTACAACATCTTCATCACCGGGCTGGTCGGAACAGGACGGACGACGACGATCAAGCAGCTCCTGGAAAAACTCGAAAAGGGCGAGAAAACGCCGGACGATATCCTTTATGTCAATAACTTCAAGAACCCTGACGAACCAAGCCTGATTATGCTTGCCGGCGGAAAGGGCAAGCTTTTCAAGGAAGCCATGGAAAACTTGATCGAGATGCTCAAGAGGAACATCCCCGAGCTGCTCAAGAGCAAGTACTACACAGAAAGGAAAGAAGCCATCATCGAGAGCCAGCAGAAGAAGCAGAAAGACATCCTCCAGAGGTTCGAGGCCGACGTGGCCAAGCAGGGGTTTTCCGTGATCCAGGTTCAGATGGGGCTGTTCACCAAGCCCGATCTCATTCCCGTCATCGACGAGACCCCGACGACTTTTCCCAAGCTCGAGGCCATGGTCAAGGAAAAAAAGTTTTCCCAGAAAGACTTGGAAGCCCTCAAACAGAAGTACGATGAGCTGACCGAAGAACTGGAGAGGCTCTTCGACAGGCTCAAAGAGATTGACGAAGAGACGCGGACTCTTCTCAAGAACTGGGACGCTGAAGCCATCACGCCGATCATCAAAGGAAGCATCTCTGGCATCCGCGAAAACTTTGCCCAACCGGCCATCTCCGAATACCTCGACAGCGTCGAAGAGAACCTGATCTCAAGTATCGACCTCTTCAAAGCCCAGAAAAAAGAGGAAAAAGAAGACAAAACAAAAGAGACGATTGATACATTCCGGCAATACAAAGTCAATCTCCTCGTCGATAACACGGACGTCAAGGGGGCGCCGGTCATCATGGAGACAAACCCCACCTACATCAACCTCTTCGGGACGATCGAATCCGCTGTCAGCCGCTGGGGAGTTTGGCAGACGGATTTTACTCAGATCAAGGCCGGCTCGTTTCTCAAGGCCAATGGCGGCTACCTGGTCATCAACGCCCTCGACGCCTTGATCGAACCCGGCGTCTGGATTACTTTGAAAAGGACGCTCCGCCATCAGATCTTCGAAATCCAGAACTATCTTTCCCTTTATCTCATCGCCACCACCCGGCTCAAGCCCCAGCCGATTAAATGCAACGTTAAAGTGGTCATGATCGGAGATGCGTACATCTACAACCTCCTTTATTTCATGGACGAGGACTTCAAGAAGATCTTCAAGATCAAAGCCGAGTTCGACTCCGAGATGACCAAGGACGGCAAGGCCCTCGAGGATTATGCCCGCTTCATCAAGAAAATTTGCGAAGATGACAGGCTTTTCCCTTTTGACAGAGAGGGCATGGCGGCTGTCATCGAGTACGCCACAAGGATCGCCGGCCGGCAGGGCAAAGTCTCCACCAGGTTTCACATCCTGGCCGATGTCATCCGCGAGGCCAGCTACTGGGCAAAAATGGACGGCAAGACGATGGTCAGCCGCGAGCACGTGGAAAAGGCCGTCCTGGAGCGTTTCGAGCGGGTTAGCCTGATTGAAGACAAAATTCAGGAGCTCATTGAGGAAGGGACAATCCTGATCGACACAGAGGGCAAAGTCATCGGTCAGGTCAACGGCCTTTCCGTTTATGACATGGGCCAATTTTCCTTCGGCAAGCCAACCCGGATCACGGCCAAGACATCAATTGGCAGAGCCGGAGTCATCAACATCGAAAGAGAAGCCGACTTGAGCGGTCGGACCCACAACAAGGGTGTTCTCATCTTGGGCGGCTATCTCAGGGGGAAGTATGCCCAGAACAAACCCTTCTCACTCTCCGCCAGCCTCGCCTTCGAGCAGTCCTATTCGGGAATCGATGGCGACAGCGCCTCGTCGACCGAGGTCTACGCCATCCTATCGAGCCTCTCCAAGCTACCGCTCAGGCAGGACATCGCCGTGACTGGTTCGATCAACCAGAAGGGAGAAATCCAGCCCATCGGCGGGGTGAACGAGAAGATCGAAGGATTTTACGACGTCTGCCGGGCCAAGGGCCTGACGGGCACCCAGGGCGTTATCATTCCCCATCAGAACGTCCAGAATCTGATGCTGCGCAGCGATGTGGTCGAAGCTGTCAGGCAGGGCAAATTCCATATCTACCCGATCAAGACGATCGACGAGGGCATCGAAATCCTGACCGGAATCGAAGCCGGCAAGCTCAAGGAAGACGGGACCTTTGAGGAAGGAACGGTTAACCATCTTGTCGACCAGGAGCTCCAGCGCCTCGCCGCAAGCTGGAAAACCTTCGCTGCCGGCTTAGAAAAAGAGCCGTAAATTAGGTCAGCTTGACGAGCCTCTTGAGTCGCCGGATTTCGGAGGGCTCAAGAGTGCGCCAGCGGCCCGGTTTCAAGTTTTTCAGCGGTAAGCCGGCGAACGCGATTCTTTTCAATTCCAGGACATCGTGGCCGATGGCCTGGCACATTCGGCGGACTTCCCTCTTTTTGCCCTCGTGAATCTCGAGCCTGAGGAGGCTTGACTTCGGGTTGTGGGCCAGGATCGTCACTTTTGCCGGCGCCGTCTTCCGGCCATCGAGGAAGACTCCTTTCTCCAGCCGGCGCAGGCCAACGGCACCGGGCTCCCCTTTCACCTTGACCAGGTAGGTTTTTTCCACCTCGAAGCGGGGGTGGGACAGGCGGAAAGCCAGCTCGCCGTCATTGGTCAGAAGAAGAAGCCCCTCGCTGTCCAAGTCCAGCCGGCCCACCGGAAAGAGCCGGCCGAGCGAGGCCGGCAGGAGGTCGCGGACAGTCGGCCTGCCGAAGGGGTCTTTAAGGGTCACAAGATATCCCGTTGGTTTGTTCAAGAGCAGGTAAACAAGCTTCTTTTTCTCTCTTATTTTCCGGTCGTCTACCAAGACGATATCGCGCTCAGGGTCGATCTTGATGCCCAGGTCGAGAGCCGGACAGTTATTGATTTTGATCCGTCCCTCAATGATCAGCCTGTCGGCTTCGCGGCGGGAAACCACGCCCGCCTGAGAAAGGAATTTATTCAGCCTGATTCTCAATTCCGAGCTGGATCAAAAGCGATAGTTAAGGCCGCAGTGAAAATTCAGCCCTCCGAAATCCCAGGACAAGCTTGAAATGTCAACAGCAAAATCAATGTACCTGAGCTCGGCGAAAAGTCCAATTTTCCCCAGGCTGAGCTCCGCCCCAGCGCCGATACTCAAGGACTTATCCGTGCTGCTTCCAACTTCTTTAATATCAGCGGAATACATGCCGTAGCCGACCGTGAGATAGGGGTAGATAAGGGGCAAGGGGAAGCCAATCTTGGCGTTGAGCCCGAGATAATAATAATCCATTCCCCGACCGTCGTAGAGGGCGAGATCTGGGTCGTCAGAGAGAAGATCGTGGTCAGCCCTGTAAAATTGGCCCTCGACCGTAAAAGAGAGGAACCGGAACCCCGCCTGAATTCCGTAGAGGAAGGACGAATCTTTGTCGAACTTGAGCTCGCTCAGGCTTGCATTCTGATTGGAAAGTCCGCCTTGAAGCCCGATGTAGAACCCAGCCGAGGCCGGAACAGCAGCGGCCGCTAAGACGAGAAGGCCGCACAATAATCTTCCGAGCATCCTGTTTCTCATGGTTTGCTCCTTGTTTTCGATTTCTTTATTCACTCCTCAAGGCCCGGTTTTGCCACAACCTCGACAACCTTCAGGTCAAAAAAGGTCTGAGCGTTAGACGGCCGCAAAACGAGAGCCGTGTCAGCTCCCCAGCTCGTTCCGCCGACAGCGAGACAGAGCTCCCGCGCGGAGATGAGCCCCGCGTCCGCCGCCATCACCGCAACCTCGATGGCCACTTTGGCTCCTTCGCCGAAAACCCGCAGCGTGTAGGCGATAATCTCTTCCAGCTCGTAAGTGGCCAGCTTCTTGCGGACGGCCCGGCCGACCCCGCCGAAGGCATGCTGGCAGGTCAGGACCTTGGCGCCGAGGGCCTCGATTTTGCGGCGCAGATCCGGCTTGAATTCCTGGTGGTCAGGTTTCTGGAATCCTGTCGAATGAGTGACGACGACCACATTTTTTCCTTCGAATGTCCGGGCGGCCAGAAGACCCGTCTTTCCCGAGGTCGAGGCAACGACAATGTTCCGGATGCCGAGCTCATCGGCTCTCGATCGGGCCGCCTCGAGAGTCCGCGCGGTGTTCGCCGGGCCTGGCTGGCCAAAGACGACACAGGGGACAATCCTGACACTCGCCGGCAACTTCTTTTTCGCCATTTCACTTCTCCAGCATTTCTCTTCCCCCGTCCATTTTCCCCCTGGCTGCAAAACTTGTCAAGAAATCCCTCATTAATCGGAGCCCGGCCCGGCGGGTGACATGGTTCGGTAAAACCTCTTCTTCTCTCTTTCGTATGCTTTATTATAGAATAATAGAGAGCGAGAAATGGCTCGGATAAATTTCGGCGAATCCTTTGCCCTCTCTATGGCCTCTCTCTGGGCGAATAAGCTCAGGACTTTCCTAACTCTATTAGGCATCATCATTGGCGTCTTGACGATTATCGCCGTCGTCTCGGTCATCCAGGGGCTGAACAACTACGTTTACACCAAGATGTCATTTTACGGTGCCAACGATTTTTCTGTTTCCAAGTTCTCGATGATCGGAATGTCCCTTAAAGAATTCAGGGAACAACTGAAGAGGAAAGACCTGACGCTTGAAGAAATGGAGTTGCTGCGCACGCGCTGCCGGGAATGCGAGCTCGTCGGGGCCAGCACCTCGGTCAGCCGGACTGTGAAATACGGAAGCCAATCCTTGAAAGAGGTCGAGATCCGGGGGGTCACGTCGGTCGATCATCTCATCGGGTCGGTGCTCGAGCTCGAGAGCGGCCGCCATATCCAGAGGGAAGACGAGAGACATTCCCGGCTCGTCGCGATCATCGGAGCCGATATCCGGGAGAAACTCTTTCCCTTTGTTGACCCTCTGGGCCGGTGGATTAAAATCGGCGGAGAGAATTTCCTCGTCATCGGGCTGGGCAAGAAGAAGGGCAAACTCTTAGGCATGAGCCAGGACAACTATGTCCGCATCCCCATCACGACTTTCCAGAAAATCTATGGCTCCAGGCGGACGATCAGTATCAACGTCCATACCTCCTCCCAGGAGCAGATGAAGCGCGCCCAGGAGGAAGTCCGGACCATCCTGCGCTCGGCCCGCCATCGCTCTTTCAACGACCCCGATGATTTTTCCTTCCAGACTTCAGAGACTTTTATCCAGTTCTATAAGAGCGCCACCTCGAGCATCTATTTTGCTATGATCGCAATATCCGCCATCGCCCTGCTCGTCGGCGGCATCGTCGTCATGAACATCATGCTGGTCTCGGTCACCGAGAGGACCAAGGAGATCGGCATCCGCATGGCTGTGGGCGCCCGGCGCCAGGATATCCTCTTCCAGTTCCTGATCGAATCGTCATTGCTTTCCGGCAGCGGCGGGCTCATCGGCATCATCCTCGGCCTGACTCTGGCCAAGATCGTCTCGGCCACCACGTCGCTCCCTTCGACCGTCGAGCCGGTCTCGATCATTCTCGCCATCCTGATGTCCACCTCGATCGGGCTTTTCTTTGGCATCTACCCGGCCAACAAAGCCGCCAGGCTCAATCCCATCGAAGCACTGAGGTCGGAGCAATGAGAGCCGGCATCCTGGGAGAAATTCTGGGCATGGCCTTTGACTCGCTCAAGACC
>CAZKBY010000043.1:0-15804 GCA_964550915.1 uncultured Eubacteriales bacterium
AAATGAAGTTATTATATATCAATAACTTATGACAATTAAGTGTCAAACTCGCGTTCATTATGAAAATAAATGACGACGATCTCAAAAAAATCTATAAATCGTATGTTCTTACGAGAACTCCTTTGTCAAGGCAAGCTTGTCCCTCATCAGAACAAATATTGAAGATCTTCATGGATTCGGGAATAAAAACAGAGAAAGAAAGGATCGTTGACCATATCTCAAATTGCTCATCCTGTGTCCAGGAATTCGATGCTTTCCTTGAAATTGCCCGTCATGAAGAGAAGCTTACCAGAGAAATCGAAGAGCTTCTTAGGGATGAAGCTGGGCCTTTTTTTATTGTCAAGAAGAACAGCCAGAAGATAATAAAGAGGTTTTCCCCTGTCTGGAGGTTTGCTCTTGCCTCGGTCATTTTAGTTTCTCTGGTTGGGGTATTTTTTCTAGTCATCAAAGGTCCTATTTTCAACAGAATGTCAGAAAAAAGAGGAATCAAGGCTGGCCAGATCAGGCTACTGGAGCCTCGCCTTGATCGTGCCTCCCAGCCTCCACTTGTTTTCCGGTGGGATGAAATAGAAGGACGGGATTTTTACGTGGTTGAACTTTTTGACGAATCATTATCTCCGCTGTGGAAAAGCGCCAAGATTTTCGATACTTCGTTGCGACTGCCCTCATATATTGAGAAGCAATTGAACAAGGGCGGATCGTATTTCTGGATGGTTACAGTCTTTTTCACAAATGGCTTGGTGCGTGAATCTCATTTAGAAGAATTCAAAATAGCTGATTAGCTAATAGAAATTGAGCTTGGAATGAAAATCTCCATTTAAGATAAAGGCTGCCCAGAAAAACGGATGAGAGAAGCCTGATTTGATCATGCTGATTTTGGCCAGGCGGAGCGCGTTGGCCTTGTCATTCCCCACTCTTAAGAATTTATAGAAGTACTTCATGAAATCCGCTGCCGACTCGTCGTTGACCTTCCACAGGGTTGAGATCGTTGACCGGACTCCAGCATAGAAAAAAACTCGCGGCAGGCCAAAAATCCCCTCACCGTTTTCCAGCCTTCCTCTGCCTGTCTGGCATGCAGAGAGGACGGCCAGGCTTGCGTTCAATTCGAGATTTTGAATTTCCCTCACCTGAAGGAATCCATCCTCTTCTGTATCATCATCAAGAGTCAAGACGAGAGACGAGCGGTATGGACTCTTTTCATCCAAAAGTCCGTGGCAAGCAAAATGGACAATTTGATAGTCAGCTGAAGAAATTCTCTTTACAACCTCTTCCTTGGCCTCAACTCCAGTATAAATATCAATTCTGTTTCTGGGAAAATAACGGGAAATTTGCTTCACCTCTTTCTTGCTGAACGGGAGTGGTGAAAAATCAAAACCTTTATTCAGATAGACTTCACGCAGCGCTTCCTCATAGGCGTTGAGGTTCTTATTTTTCGAGGAAAGCTGAAAAGAATAAATTGGGTCTCCCATGGCCAGTAAGAGTTTGGAATATTTCCTATTTTCTCCTCGTTCGATAAGGAAGGCTAGCGATGACGCAGAAGGGGCGTAAGAGATCCTATGAGATTCGATAAGATATCTCGAATTCGTCTTCGCCTCTCCAGCGTCAGGAATGAGCGTCTCAAATGGAAGATAATGAAGAATCCCATCGGGAATAATAATTAAATGTTCAATGGAGGAATGAAGATATTTCTCGAAGGGAAAAAGGATATCTTTATAAAGTCGCTTCGCTGCCAAGATCCCCCGAAACTTTCCCGAGGGAGGCAAAGATATCATCTTTAAATATGCTCTCAAGGAATCCTCGATGGTCCTCCGTGGTGGAAGTACCTCGATCATGAAATCATTTTTTGTGATAAAAAATGCATATGACCGTTCCTCACCCAAAAAGAATTCCAAAACGGCTTTTTTAGAATCCAGCACATTCTTTTGAATGCGCTCAAGAGAAACGACGTCAAAAGAAGAAAGCGACTCTGTCTCAAGCCTATCGGTTTTCATTTTATTCAAAACGTAAAAATATTCCTCCTCTTCTTTTTCCAGCCTTTGCCATAAGTCTTGACGTGTTTTTTCTGGAAGCGCGGCTCTTGCCAGCTCAGAAATTATCTTTGACATTCTTTTGCTAATTTCATCTTGACTCTTTTTATAACTTGGGTCAGCTTTCATTTGAGATCCACTTTCTTCTTCTCTAAGAGTTTCGATAAATGCCCTCGCTTTCGATTTTTCTGCAACCTGAAATATGCTCTCATTATATTCTTGCGTTGGTTCCTCAAGCATTAATTTATGCAGAAGGTTGATGAACGATTCATAGACTTTAATCTTGTCGCGGGCAAAACCAGCCTTATGATCATCCAGAGAGAGCCCACTTCTAATGGTATCAATGACGTCAACAGCCATCCTGTAATAAGTCAGGGCAAGGCGGAATTCTTTCCTTTGTTCGAGGCACTGTCCCAGGCCAAAATAGGTTTCCCAGAGAAAATCATTCCTTTCTGCTAACGATGCCCCCTCAAGCGCCTGTTGATAGTATCTCTGCGCTTCCTCGAGATTTCCCAAATCTAGGTAAACCCGGCCAATGTTATTACAGATATTGCTAAACCATGGATAATCTTTTATTTTCGTTGCATTATTAAGTGCTGATTTATAATTCTCAATTGATTGAACATAGCTGTTTAAAGTAAAATTAAGTAACCCTAAGTTAACCAAATTATCTATTTCTAGTTCTTTGTTGCGAATTCTTTGAGCTAGTCCTAGGGATTCTTTATAATAACGCAGTGCTAAATAATAATTTTCTTTGACCCCTGAGCTTTCTCCCTTTTTTCTTAATATAGCCCCTATATTATTTAGACCTACCGAAATTTCAAGTTCATTCTTGAGCCGGGCATCTATATCAAGGGCCTGCTTCAGATACCATAGCGACCTGTCATAGTCTCCTATGTCTTTGAATACAATTCCCAGGTTGTTCAAACAGGCTGATTTATCTGTGCCCGTTTGATCAGCCTCTTGAGTAATGATCAGAGCTTCTTTAAGGTAAGCTATCGCTTTAGAATATTTATTCGTATTCCAATAATAGATCCCGATATTGTTCAGACACCTCCCTTCCTCCAACCGATGGCTTATACTTTTGGCTATTATGAGGGCCTCTTCATTCAGCCGGGCGTATTCATAATTCCCGCCAGAATAGTTGAAACTCATCTGCCGAAGGCATTTTAATTCGTGCTCAAGGCTGTTTATTTTTTTTGCCAGATGAATGGCCATTTTAAAGTATCGGGTCGATTCATCGCGATGTCCTTTCGACCGAAGGTCTTTGGCTTTCGTATAAGCCTCGTAAATTTGGATAGCTGTCAAGCACTCTTCTTCTTTTCCCTTCAACTTAAGGTTTTGGGCAAGGGACAAAGCATTTTTATAATAGGCAGAAGATTCTTCCATTAACCCCAAGTTCCAGGAAAGCATCCCCAGATTCATAAGACAATCGACTTCCTTTCTTTGATCGTGCGTTTTATTAGCGATTTCAAGTGCCTTTCTAAAAAGTTGGATAGACTGGCCAAAATCACCTTCTTGACGCCGTATTATTCCCTCGGCGATATTCCTCTCCAGCATCTTCCCAGAATTGGAACAATAGTCCTCGAGAGCCGGATACCCCTTGGTTTCAAACAGGACAAAACCCAAGAGGATTACAAGGAGGATTTTTTGTACGCCCCGAAAAATTGATGCTTCCTTTCCGCCATTTTTAAGAGTGAAAAAAATATAGTAAAAAATATCTATCATTGTCAACGATTCAGACGACATACCCATTAGCAAGGCGAATAATCCGACGTAGGCAATCTGATTGACATTTTAGGCTCATCTTTTATATTAAGAAGCTCCGTTTCTTAGAAACGGTCGATATAAAAGACGCTAAGAAGTGCCTTCATCCTCTCACTTACAAGAATTTTTGCCTAATCACGGAATCATTTCCTATGATTGAAATGAAAATAACCTATAAAGGAGGCAAAATGATGAACAGACTTAGTAAAGCCCTCGATCTTGTCTTTTATTTGACCTTCAGTCTTGGCTTTATCTCCGCCACATTGCCGTCTTTTTCGCAGGAGCAGGACATTCGCCCGGTAACCCTGGGGGAAGCCATGCCTGATTTCACCCTGCCTGTTTTTCAGGGAGGAGAAATTACTCTTTCCAGCCTCAGGGGCAAGTATGTGTTGCTCGTTTTCCCCCGGGGATACGCGGCCGAGGGACGCTGGTGCACAATCTGCCATTATAAGTATGCTGAACTTCTTGATCTTGAAAAAAATGAAGAGTTAAGAAAGAAGTACGACCTTGAAATCGTCTATGTCCTGCCCTATCCCAAAGATGTGATCAGCCAGTGGCTCGAGGTTTTGACCGACCAGTTAGAAAAAATAAAAGGCTGGAAATATCCGGCAGAGCCAGAAAAGTTGGATGAGAGCGGGAAGACAAGGATGGAGCGCTCGAGGAAGGGTTTCCCCAAAGACCTGAGTTTGGAAAGGGGACAAAAACCAGCGCCTTTCCCTATTCTAATTGACGAACAAAGAAAAGTGGCCAAGGGCCTGGGTATTTTTGCATCTGAATGGAGCGGGAGCAAAGTGGATCAAGACATTCCCAGTGTCTTCATCCTGGACAAAAAGGGCATCGTCCAGTTCAAATACATCGGACAGAACACATGGGACAGGCCAAGCTACGAGTACCTGACTAAAATCCTGGAAATGATCGCGAGCTTGTAGTTTCAGTCCGGGGAGACTAAAGCTTCAAGGGTAAAATTCTTATAATGCTCAATGACGTCCTCGATGAGATCTTCCTTGCTTATCTTCATAACCTTATCCGGAAGCAATTCGCTTAAAAAGGGCTCTTCCTTCTCCAGCCAGGAACTTTTTGACCTTTTCCTTCCCCTGATTCGCAAAAGCATCTTTAACTCGATTGAATTCTTGGGCAAGGAGACGAGATAGTGAAAATGATCTGCTTTGGAATGAGGAAAACTGATTCGGAGATGAATTGAGCTTCCTTTAAATGTTTTAAACTTAGCTTTGATTCCGTATCCCTCGAGTTCTTCGGCCAGAGTTTCAAAAGCAGGCTCGGCGATAAACTCGCAGAACTGCTTAAAATTCTCCTGCGTCTCAAGCCTGCATCTTTCAAGAATTTCGATATTTTCAAAGCAGGCTCGCAAACTGTCTTTCCAATCTCCCTTGGACATCTTATGCTAAGGCCTTACCCTTCTATTTTTGATAATCTTAGCATATTTTATGACGATTTAAAACGTTTTCTCGAGAAAAACTGTGCCTTGTCTGTAACTTTAATAATTCCTCTTAAATACGCAAGCAATTTAACAGAAATGTGAAAATCCCTGTGAATAACTTGTGATTTTTATTTGTATATCATTGATAACATGCAGGATCTGGCTCTTTGCACATTATTTGTGCAGCCCAAGCGCCATCTCGAACGGACTTGGCCACGCTTGATCCGATTGATAATTTCTCGAGCTGCTGGTGGACATAGCCCTGCTTCGCCGCCATTAAGAAAGGAAAAGAAGGTCCGATATTTTTGCCCAGACAAATTCGGGATCTATCTTGCTGACCGATTCAGCAGATAGAACATGAACGCGGCCATAAGGCTTCCAGGCAGTAACCAGGTCACTCCGGAAGAGAGCCAAGACTTCGCTCCCGCAAGCAGCCGCCAGGTGGGTAATACCGGAATCGTTCCCAAAATAAAGATCTGCTTCAAAAAGAAGGCTCGAGAGCATGGTTAGCGACGGAAAATGAATCCAAGACCAGCCCCCAGGGAGGCAAGCTTCCCTGAGTATCGACAGCATCCTTTCCTCCGCCTCTCCTGTGACAATCAACCCACCAACCTTCTTTTGCCCCAATCGTTCGATAATCTGCAAGAAATTATAAAGGGGCCAGCGTTTCTCCTCGCTTCCGCTTCCCGGGTGGACAACGACCATCTTCGCTACTCTTCCGTCAGCCCTATCCTTCCTCAAGGCGCCGGCCCTGCCAATGGAAGGGAAGCGCAACAAAGCACATTCCTTAAAAAAAACATCTTCCTCACCCCGGCCTTTTGTCCAGGCTTTCATCGTCTTTTGAAAAAAGAAGCGGCTTATCGTTTGCCGACTTCGGGCATCATAGTTTACGAACAGACTGGCGCCGGGACAGACTGAATCTAAGTTTTTCTCGAGAATCAAATGCATTTTCTTTGAGAACCAGCCTATGACAGAGTCGAATTCTCTAAGCCAGCGAACCTGCTCGGCGCCTGGATCAAAGACCGGGGAAAAGAGGGGCAAGAGCCGTTTTGAGTCTTCTTCAAAGATATTGTCTATAATCGCGGCCTCCTGAAGCAGCTCGCCGTAAGTCCTGCGGCAGACCAAGGTGAGATTGGCAACAGGGTGCGCCCTCCGGAGAAGCTGAATCGAAGGAAGAGCAATGAGAAGATCGCCCAGGCCGCCCAACCGAAAAAGGAGAGCGCTTTTCATCTTCTTTTCATTAGAATAAAGCGCCGGCTGTTTTCAGCAGAAAAGGGAAAAATGATTTATAAGGTGGGCAGAAGTTTTCTCCAGCCGGCCAAAGAAAACTTGACTCTATTATATCTTAATTTTTGCAAAAATCAACTCCTTTGCAAGTCCTGCTTAACCACTTTCCTGGATGAATTTCGCGAAATTTCTGCCAAACTCTTCCCCCCTCCTGAGGTCCTCCTTTGTGGGACTGCCTCTAAAGACAAAATCTCCCCATAACTCCCATTTCGCGGGCTCGATGATTATCTTCAGTTCCTTCAGGGCACCGCCGCTCCAGCCATAGCTGCCGAAGTAGGCTGCCTTTCTACCCAGGATTCTCTTGTTCACAGCCATGTTCAAGACTTCGGCGACAGGCGGGAAAAGTTTAACTTCATAGGTCGGAGCACCTATCATCACGGCTTCACTTGACCAGAGAGAAGGAAGGATGTAACTGACGTGAGTTCTGGCTACATCAAAAATTTCCAGGGGAATTCCAGTCTCGGAAATCCCCTGGGCCACAGCGTTCATCATCTTCTCGGTGTGCCCGTACATAGAACCGTAAACCAGAGTCATTCCAAGTTCTCTCTTATTTGAGGCGTACTCAGCCCATTTTTTGTAGAGCTGAATGATGCGCTGAGGGTTACGCCGCCATATCAACCCGTGGGAAGGAGCAACGATATCGACAGGGATGGCTGATAGTTTTGCGATTGCGTCGAGGACACGGGAGCTGTAATTGGCGACAATATTTGAATAGTAGCGCAAGGCTTCTCGCTCATAAAAATCCAAATCTCGGCATTCATCATCATAGATGCCGCCGCTGATTGCGCCGTAGCCCCCAAAGCCGTCGCAGGAGAACAAGATCCGCTGGGATGCCTCGTACGTCATGATCGTTTCCGGCCAATGGATAAACGGTGTTGAAAAAAACTGGAGCGACCTCTGGCCGAGTGAAAGAATCTCCCCATCGGCCACCGCCTGAACGCAATCCTCGATCGAAAAAAAACCCTTCAACATTTCCTGAGTTCTTGCCGAACCCAGGATGACAGCGCGGGGCGCCAGCCTCCGAAAAGTCCTGAGCAGACCGGAATGATCTGGCTCCATATGATTGATGACCACGTAATCAATCTGAGAAATATCGGCGACCTCCTCAAGTTGAGAGAAATATTCATCAGCCATGCTCGATTTGACAAGATCGACGACAGCTTTTTTTTCGCCGGTGATAAGATAGGAATTATAAGATACTCCCTCCCGGCTGATGGGCCAAAGGCCCTCAAATAGGTCGGTCGTCCGATCGTTCACGCCAATCCAGTAGACGCCAGGTTTAATCTCCGCTGGAGACATCTACAGAACCTCCCTGTATCGGGGACTTTTCGGAGCTACTAATATAGCGAATTTTTAGGTGTTTTGCGAGTCCAAGCTTCGGAGATAGCTTTCTTTTTACAATCTTATCCGTTTATGGTAAAAACGAGGGAGCAGAAACAAAAAATGGCCCGGCGAAAAAAAATTCTGAGCCTTGGGCTCAAGGTTGTTTTCAGCCTCGCCATCCTCATCTTCATCCTGACCACCCAGACTTCGATCAGAGACATCATGGGTAAGTTAAGGGGAGTTAACCCTTTTTGGCTTCTTCTATCCTTTTCCCTGCATGCTTTTGGGCTCTTCGCCAGCGCCATCCGGTGGCAGATCCTTGCCCGAGCTCAGGGGGACGACATTCCTTTGAGCTTCCTGGCTAAATCCTATCTCGTGGGAACATTCTTCAATAACTTTCTCCCCACCCGGTTTGGAGGAGATATCGTTCGTATCTGGGACGGATCGCGTTTTTCCAGGTCTATCATCAAGTCCTCGGCCATCGTTCTGGTGGAACGGTTTACAGGCATTATCGTCTTATTTCTTTTTGCCGTTCTGGCTTCTCTCTGTCGGCTCGATATAGCACGCCAGATTCCCGTCGTCTGGCTTTCGCTACTTCTGGGGCTCGTGGGATTGCTCATCATCTTCTCCTTTTTTGCGCCCTTTTCCCCCCGGCTTCTCATAACGATCCCCGCAAGAGGGCTTCTCGATAAAGCCAGGCATAAAATTTTGCAATTTAGAGAAACCATCCTTCATTACAGGAAGCAAAAAGGCCCTTTTCTTCTGGCCACTTTCTGGGCCTTGCTCCTCCAGCTCAACGTGATTCTCTACTACTTTCTAATCGGCAAGGCTCTCCACCTCAAAATCGATTTCATCGACTACTTCATCTTCATTCCGATCGTCCTGGTCATTCAGCTCATTCCCATCACCATCAACGGATTGGGACTGAGAGAAGGATCTTATATCGAGATCTTTAAGTTTTACGGAATTCCGGCTGAGACAGCGTTTTCTTTTTCCGTGATCGACGTCGCTTTTGTCTTGATTATCGGCGTAGCGGGAGGGATCATCTACGTGACCAGAAAGTGAAATGGCAGCGCTTGACATTTCCCGAGCCCGGGCCGCGAGAATTACTCTGGCCACAGCCCTCATCGCTTTGGCTTCTCTCTCTTGGTCGGAGACAATCGCCCAGCAGGACATTTCAGAGCTCGAAAAACGCCTGGCCAAGATAAACCAGGACATCCAAGTCCTCGAGGCCAAAATAAGGCAGGAAAAAGAGAAAGAATCAACTCTACTCTCCCTACTGGACAAAATATCCTGGCAGAAAAAACTAACCAGGAATGAGCTCAATCGCCTAGACATCCAGATGGAAAAAATAACCCGAGAGCTTTCTTTTCTAAGAGATGACATCGCGGCCCTGAAGAAAAAGCTCGATCGGGAAAAGCAAGGAATAGAACAAACCCTGGTGGCTCTTTACAAGCACGGAAAATTCAATTTCCTTCAGTTCTTGCTCGAAACAGAAGACATGAGCGCACTCTTTGCGCAGAGCAAAAACCTTAGCCTTCTTGCTAACCAGCAGCAGACAACCATCAGCGATTACCTAAAGACAATAGATGACCTGAAACGGGCGGAAATCGTCCAGGAAGCAAAGAAAGAAGAGATCGGCAAGCTTATCCGAGACACAGACCAGAAGAAGAAGCAGCTCGAGGCCCAGGAGGCGGAAGGCAGGGAGCTCATCCAGAAGATTCAGAAAAATAAAAAAACCTACGAGCAAGCCTTGAAGGAGCAAAGTGAGAGGGCTGAACAGCTCCAGGCTTTGATGAAAAAGCTGGCCAGCCAAGAAATCACCCTTCCCTTCAAGTTCGTCCCTTTCTACGAGAAAAAAGGAAAGCTTCCCTGGCCGATCTCTGGCAAAGTGATCTCCCGGTTCGGGTTGGAGCGGCATCAGCAGTTTAACACCATTACCCTGAACAACGGAATCGAGATATCTCCCCAGAAAGGAAGCCCGATTATCAGCGCCGTCCACCCTGGCAAGGTCGTGTTTGCTGACTACTTCCAGGGTTATGGAAATCTGTTAATCATCGACCATGGGATGAATTATTACTCGCTCTACGGGCATTGCGCCGAATTCCTGGTCAACAAGGGTGACCTTATCAGGGAGGGCCAGGCCATCGCGGTAGTCGGGGATACGGGATCGCTCAAAGGCGTCTCTCTCTACTTCGAGGTCCGCTTCAAAACAAAACCGCTAGATCCCTTGCAATGGCTTAAGAGAAGATGATAGAATAAATTTCCGTTTGAGATTGACGCTTCTGTGAATGACTCTGTGAATAAAAAGAAATTCCTTTTCCTCAGCTTGATTCTGCTTGTTCCCCTCCTGTTTCTTGTCGAAAAAAGCTCAATAAGGGGAGTTTCCGTTATTTCCTCCCCTCCCAAGAATCTCTATCTGTTGGAAACTGTCCTCCGGTACATCAAGAATGACTATATTGAAGACCTGGACCCTGCCACAACAATTGAAGGCTCTTTCAAGGGATTAATCAATTCTCTAGATAGCTGTTCTGGCTATCTCAGTCAGCAGAACACGGTGCGGTACCTGGAGCAGAAGGACGGTTTCTATAAAGAGCCGGGTCTAATCTTGTTCAAGAAATATGGCTCTTTCCCCGTTGTCTTGGGTCTAATCGAAAATTCACCAGCCGAGAAGGCCGGTTTGACATGGGGGGACGCCATTACGGAGATCAACCGCCTGTCCACTCCCCCCATGAGTTTAACTGAAGTTAACACTCTCATCAGAGGCAAAGAAGAAGACCCGCTGGAGCTCAAAATACTCCGGGAGGACAAGACTCTCGAAACGAAGGTTGCGAGGACCTCTTTCTCGGCGGAGCCGCTCTCATATTCTTCGTTGGAAGGAACGAGCGGCATCCTGAAGATATCCAGGCTGGCGACCCCCGGTTTGTCTATCTTAAAAACAAAACTCCTCCCAACTCTCCGTCAAAAGAAGAAAGCGTTGGTGCTGGATATGCGCACCTGTCAGGAAGGGACTTTCGAGGAAGCCCGGCAACTCGTCAACTTCTTCTTAAAAGCTGAGGCAATTGGCTACCTTGAGAAGAAAGGGGGCAAAAGCGAGATTTTTTCTTGTCTTGAGGAACCCGCCCTCCCGGACATCCCTTTAGTTGTCTGGGTCAGTCAGGCAACCTTGGGGCCGGCCGAGGTTGTTGCCGCAGTCCTCAAGGAAAATAATCGCGCCAAGATCGTCGGCTTGCCAACTCTCGGCCTGGCCGCAAAGAACGAGTTCATGATCCTTAAGGATGGCACATCTGTTCTCCTCACCTCGGCCATTTATTGCCTCGATTCCGGAGTCAGGTTATGGGGCCGAGGAGTCGAACCTGATATCCTAGTCGAGGCTAAAGACTTGAGCTCTGATTCCTACCTCAAAAAGTCTAGAAGCTTCATTTCTGCACCTTGATCTATGGCATCAGGTCGAACAGGCCGTCTTTATCTCGTCTTCACCATCCTGGCCATTTTTTCCTGCCTTGGCTTGGATTATCTGGGCTGGCGCAAGGGAGAGGCCTCCCTCTTCTTCTCGTGGATTTCACTCAAAAAAGAAGCACCTAAACCTCAGCCCCTGTTGGCCGAGGCCGTCTCCTCATGTCTTGAGATACACGGCCTTTCCCGCGCAGCTATCCGGCGTTCTAAAGATAAATCCGGAGCCAATCAACTTCAAATCAGTCTCCCTCTTGATCTTTATTCCAGGGTGGCGCCTGCCCTGGAAGGGCAACTTTTCAAGCAAGGCGCAACCGTGGTCAAAGAAGAAAAAGAAACTGATGAAGGAATCACGTTTTCCTGGATGGTCACGGGAAAAAACGCGGAAAAGCTTGTTCTTCTGTTCAGTTGTCAGCGTCCGATTCCGGAGGAAGCGGCTGGACAGCCGCCTCCCCTGGCCAAGAATCGAGCCGCCATTGTCATCGATGACATGGGGTTCAGCCTGGAAGCTCTCCAGGAAATTTGTGAACTACGTATTCCCATCACAGTTTCTATTCTGCCCCTGAGCCCGATAGCCCAAGAAACAGCTGAAACGGCCCATGAAAAAGGGCTGGAGGTTATGCTCCATCTCCCTTGCGAATCAATCAACCATCAAGAAGGGGATGATAACAGCGTTATTTTTATCCATTCGGGCATGTCAGATGAAGAGGTCAGGATTCTCACGGAAGATTTCTTGAGGCGGGTCCCTTTCATCAAGGGCGCTAACAACCATATGGGTTCAAAAATCACCCAGAACGAGCCGATCATGAGGACGATTTTGGGGGTGCTGGCCGAACGAAATCTCTTTTTTTTAGACAGCCGAACAACAGCCAATTCTATTGCCTATGACCTGGCCAGGCAGATGGGCCTCCGTTCAGCTTACCGCAATATTTTCTTGGATTCCACGGTGGGCGTGGATTTTTCGGCCGGAAAGCTTGTCGAACTTCTCAAGCTTGCTAAGAAAACTGGAAGGGCCATCGGCATAGGGCATCCCTTTCCTGAGACTCTCCGTGCCCTCAAAGAAAATGTCCATCTATTCAAGGAATACGATGTCGAGCCCGCTATGGCATCCGAGATTGTCTGGTGATGGCTGAAATTGAATTATTTACTGTCATCGATTATAGTAAGATAAAAAGGAGAACGACAATGAGAAAGATAAACTCCCTGTTCGTTCTGCTGGCCACGGCGATGATGCTGTCCGTCATTACTTCTTGCAAGTCGATCTCGCCCGATGAACTCAAGGGCTCTGTCGCAATCGAGGATATCGAGACAAAGTGGGTGGCTAAGGTTTATCAACCCTGGCCGCCTAAACTCATCCTCGTCCCATCCCTATCGTTTCGGGTCAAGAACATTTCCACCAGGCCCCTCAACTACTTGAACTTTAATGCCATTTTCAAGTTCAAGGACGAGAGAGAGAACCTCGGCGATAATTTTCTCGCGGCCATCCGTAAAGCTCCTGTCATGCCCGGCGAAAAAAGCCATGTCATCACCCTGAAAAGCAACTTCGGTGTTGAGGGAAAAACCTTGGCTTCTTTCAAGGATAACCCCCAGTGGAGACCTGTTGTTTGCCGACTTTTTATTCAGTCCAAAGGCTCTCCCCACATCCTCCTTGGGGAGTACGACATCTCACGGACGATAGATTTCAAAGAGCCCGAGCCGGTGGGCATCAAAGAAAAGGAAGATTAGTCCATTTTCTCCGAAGAAAGGCGTCCCATGAGCAAGATCATCCCCTCCCGCCTTTTTATCACTAAAGGAAGAGGACAGCACAAGGAAAAACTGGCCAGCTTCGAACAAGCCCTGAGAGACGCGGGTATCGCGCCCTTTAATCTGGTCAAAACGTCGAGCATTTTTCCTCCCTATTGCAAACTCATCCCCAAAGAAGAAGGCTTGAAATCTCTCCAGCCAGGTCAAATTGTCTTTCTCGTGATGAGCGAAAACTCGACCAACGAGGCTCATCGTCTCATCTCCGCGTCCATAGGCCTGGCCATCCCGAACAATCCCGTCCATTACGGTTACCTCTCCGAGCACCATAGCTTCGGTCAGAACGAGAAAGAAGCCGGCCATTATGCTGAACAGTTAGCCGCCTACATGTTGGCGACAACCTTGGGCGAAAATTTCGATATCAGCCAGATCTGGAGCGATGAAAAGAAGGAAAAGGTCTACAAAATCGCTAAAGGGTTGCTGGTCAGAACGCGGAGTATCACACAAACGACCAAAGGAGAAAAAGGGCTCTGGACAACAGCTCTGGCGGCGGCAGTTTTTATCCCCTGAGCTTTACAGGTTAAGCGGATTTGGCTTGAGAATTTTTATGTAGCTCTTCTTTTTGATTCCCCCGAGGAATTCCTTGAGTTTCTGGGTCCGCTTTTCCGAGAAAATTTTCTCCTCAATCTCCTTCTTGACTTCTTCAAAGGACTTAAGGCGGCTGTCTTTTTTCTCCTCAAGCTTGAGCAGATACCATCCTGCCTTGGCCTGAACCCAGACGGTCACTTCGCCCGGCTTTACATTGGCAACGGCCGCCTGGAGCTTGGCGTCCAGTTCTCCTTTCTTCAATGTCCCCAGGTCGCCCTGGTTCTCCTTGATCGCGCCGTCTGAGTATTGACCCGCCAGCGCTCCAAATTCATCGCCCGCTTTAATCTTGCCCTCGATTTCTTTCATCAAGACTTGAAGCTCGTCTTGGCTCCTTTCCTCAGATGAAAGGTATATGGCCCGGATCTTGTATTCCTCCGGCTCCACATATTCCTCGTAGTGGGACTTATAGTAATTGACCGACTCCGAATCTTCAATGACGATGCTCCGGTCGACCTCGGTAAAAACAAGGGCCTGCCGAAGGAGATTCTCCTCCAACTGCTTCAGCCACAGCTCATAGTCGATGCCCTGGCGGCCAAGTTCGCGGCGCAGTTGTTCATCCGATTCGATGTTGTTCTCTTTTTTGATCTGCTCGACAGTTCCCCGGACCTGGTCGGTGACATTGAGCTGTTTTTCCTTGGCCAACTGGAGCAGAAGGAGATCTGTAATCATGTTGTCGAGTATTTCCCCTTTTAGCCTTGTGTACTGCTTCTCAAACTCCTCTCCCTGGAGTTGGGCTCTAAGCATTTGATACAACGAATCATGGTATTCTTTGTATTGAGAAAGCGTAATGATGTCGTCGTTCACAATGGCAACGATTTCCTCGACGACTTCGCTGGCGGCAATTCCGAACAAGCTGAGGAAGATAATCAGAAAAAGTGTTGAGCTTTGTCTGCCTGTCATTGGTCTATTCTCTTATAAGGAAAAGGCAAGTTTTCTGGGAAAATCTGCCATTCCAGCCGCTCTTCCAGGCCGCGAATGTGCTGGGAAACCGCTTCTTTGATCCTCAGGTCCAGGAGCTTGCGCTGGATTGAGGCGGAAGCTTCTTCCAGGGAAACCCACCCAGGTTCCATCTTCCTGTCAAGGCGAAAAAGATGAAACCCATAGGAGGACTCAACCACAGGGCTCACTTCGCCCTCTTGGAGAAAAAAGACCACCCTCTCCATTTCCAAGGGAAGCTGGCCTTGTTGGAAGATGCCCATGACACCGCCACTCGACGCTTCTGGCCCGATGGAATGCGTTCGAGCCGCTGTCCTGAAATCTTCTTCCGAAGCCGACTTAACCTTCTCCCAGATGTCCACGGCTTCCGCCTCGGTCGGAAGAAGGATCTGACTTACCTGAACCCGATCAGGAAGAAAAAACTCGCTCTTGTGGAGCTCATAATAGCGCTGGACTTCTTCCTCTTCGACCTTGATGTCCTGGACAACGGGCAGAAGATATTTCTCAATCACAATCTTGTCCAGCACTTCTCCAGAATCAGGTTCCCACAGAGACGCTGGGCCTTCTGGCGTCTTTTCCTCTCGTTCGCGTTTGGCCAAGTACTCGTCCTTTTCTGCGGGGGAAACTGTGATCCCTTTGTCCTGGGCAGCCTTCAAAAGAAGCTTTGTCTCAAGAAATTCATCGAACAGGTGGCTTAAAGTCACTGCCTCGAGGTTGTTGGCGCCGTTCCCGAATATCCCGCGAACATACTCATGAAAATCCGATTCGGAATAAGATTTTTCTCCTATTTTAAGGATGATCAAGTCTCTAGCGTTTTTTTCTGCCGAAATCGGGGTCTCTTTTGACCCGGAAGGGCTTTTTTGGCCACACCCCGAGCTGAGGAGAATGAGCGTTGCCCAGCAGGCAAGAATAAAGCCGTTCTTATTCTGTCGCGCTTTCCTCGTCTTCATCTTTCCGACTCAAGATCATTATAGTCTAACCCCTATAACTCCTTCAAGACAAAGACTGTTTCATCCATCATCCTCCCTTCAGTCTCCTGGAAAAGGGACAACGTCAGAACTCCCTGGGGAGTCAGGGAGCCGTTTAATTTTTTCAGGAGACGGTTTAACCGGTCCGGATCGATCGAAAAGGAAGGATAGAACTTGAGGATGAGCCTGCGACCGATTCGGTCGATCGACTCTACCC
>CAZKBY010000044.1:0-15615 GCA_964550915.1 uncultured Eubacteriales bacterium
AATCGGCCCCTTATGCTAAAATAACAGGCGTGAAGACCGGTCTGGAGGAGATCCTGGCGAGGGTCTATAAAAGAGAAATATCCCCTGAAGAGGCTTTCAAGTGTCTCAGAGATTTCCCCTACCAGGACCTGGGTTTCGCCAAGGTCGACCACCACAGAGAGGTACGGAAAGGTTTCCCCGAGATCATCTATGGCCCGGGGAAAAGCGAAGGCCAGATCATCAGGATTGCTCGGGAAATCACCAAGAGAGGGAATAACCTGCTGATAACTCGCCTGGAAGCCCGGCTCTACGCCAGGCTGAGAGGAAAAATCCCTGGCCTCATCTATAACAGGGAAGGAAGAATCGCCTATCTCAGGAAGAAAAAGAGCCTTCCCGGCAAAGGAAAAATCGTCGTCCTCACAGCTGGGACATCCGACATTCCCGTGGCCGAGGAAGCAGCCGTCACCTGCGAAATTCTGGGGAATGATGTGGAAAGAATCTACGACGTCGGTGTGGCCGGGATTCACCGCTTGTTCGGTGAAATGGAAAAAATCAAGTCTGCCAGGTTGATCATTGCTGTGGCCGGAATGGAGGGGGCTTTGCCGAGCGTCATCGCGGGATTGGTTCGAGTGCCTGTCATCGCCGTCCCGACGAGCGTCGGCTACGGCGCCAGCTTCCAGGGTCTTTCCGCTCTTCTGGCCATGCTCAATTCTTGTCCCGGCGGAGTTGCTGTCGTCAACATCGACAACGGCTTTGGCGCCGCCTGCCTCGCAAGCCTGATCAATCATCTGTAGGAAAAATGAGGGAGAAAAGAGAGCCCCTGACTTGACAATAACAGGATCGCTCCCTATATTTACGTAGGCTTTTTAAGCCTGATTTGCACTACGCATGGAAACGATCGAGCAAATTCGGCAGGTTGCCAATATCATCGAGATAGCGTCGCTCTACACGACCCTGAGAAAAAGGGGCAAAAAGCACGTCGGGCTCTGTCCGTTCCATGCGGAAAAAGACCCTTCTTTTACGGTTGACGGAGACAAGCAGCTCTTCCACTGTTTCGGCTGCGGAGCTGGCGGGGATGTTTTCACCCTGGTCATGGAGAAGGAAAACCTGAGCTTCCCAGAGGCCGTAAAATTCCTGGCCGAGAGATTCCACATTCCCCTGCCCCGCCAGACAAGGCTGTCTCCGGAAGCCCTAAAGCTTGAGGAAAGAATCTTCAAGGTCAACGAAGCCGCTCTCGGTTTTTTCCGGAAAAGCCTCTATCAGAGCAAGGAAGGCGAAGCGGCTCTGGATTACCTAAAAAAAAGAGGCTTCACTCCCGAAATCCTGGAAACGCTCAGGGTTGGCTATGCGCCTAATTCCTGGAACGCCCTTCTCTCCAACCTCGAAGGCAGGGAAGCTGATGCCTCTCTCTTAGAAAAGGCCGGTCTCATTTTGCCCGGGCAGAAAAGAGCTGACTTTCATGACCGTTTCCGGGGTCGCATCATTTTCCCCATTTTCAGCCTCACCGGAAAGGTATTAGGGTTTGGGGGCAGGTCAATCTTCAACGCTGAACCCAAGTACCTCAATTCTCCGGAGACCCCAGTCTATTCCAAGGGGAAAGTCCTTTACGGGTTGAACTGGACAAAAGAAGATGTCCGCGAAAAAGGAGAGCTTATCCTCGTCGAGGGCTATACGGACTTTGCCTCTCTCTTCCAGGCCGGCATCCGCAACCTAGCTGCCTCGCTCGGAACCAGCCTGACCGAACAGCAGGTTGCCTTGGCCGGGCGGTTCGCCCCGCGACTCATCCTCAACTATGACGGGGACACAGCTGGAAGGAACGCTGCCTTCCGCGCCCTTCCCGTTTGCTTTGAAAAAGGCCTGCAAGTGAAGGTCCTTGTATTGCCCCAGGACCTGGACCCAGACTCGTTCATCCGTCAAAACGGTCCGGAGCGCTATCTCAAACTTTCGGAAAAGGCAATGTCAGGGCTCAAGTTTTTGGTCGACTCCGTTGTCCAGTCAGGACAAATGGACACCCCTGAGGAAAAAGCCAGGATCGTCAGGACCATCGTCAGCGTCTTAGAAAAAATTCCCGATTCCCTTGTTCGGAGCGAGTATCTCCGGCTGGCCAGCGAGCTTCTCTCCGTGGAAGAATCCGTGCTTCGCCAGGTCACAGAGAAAAATGCCCGCAAGCCCGCCGAAGAAGAGGAAGATTTCTTTATGCCGGCCGAAAAGAGGCTCCTCCAGATTCTGCTCGAAGACACCAAGATCGCGGCTCTCTTAGGGACAAAAATGAAGCCCGAGGATTACGAAGGTTTAAAGAGTGAACCCGCCTTCGCCTTTATCCTGGAAAACTCAAGAAAAGGAAAGAGGACAGTCTTTCCCGAGCTTTCCAGGGCCATCGGACTCCAGCTCGCCGGGCGCCTGTCCCTGATCAGTCAGGAGCAGACCGGACAGGCCACAGAAGCAGAGGCTCTCGATTGCCTTTGCAGCCTGCGGAAGACGTCGCTCGAGATGAGGTTCCGAGCCCTCCAGAAAGAGATTGTCCGCTGCGAACGGAACGGCGAGAAGGCGCAGCTTTCCCGCCTGCTCAGCCAGAAGCAGAGCCTGGCCAGGCAAATCATGGCCCTTGAGAAAGGAACACAATGGCCTTGAGTCGAGTTATCTCTAAAGAAGAAAAACTAACGCCAAGAAGAGGTGCTGGTCTTGTCATCTGGAAATAAATACCAAAAAGACGAAATCACCGAACTCCTGTCCAAGGGACGGAAGCAAGGATACCTGCTATTCGAGGAGATCGACAAGACCTTCCAGGATGAGCTCGAGTCCGAGGAGGACTTTGACGACTTCCTGAGCTCCATGGGCGACTACGGCATCAGAATCCTGGACTCCAAGCAACGCGATATCGTTCCAAAAAGGAGGAAGACCGACCTGGTGTCCGTTCATGGCTTAGAGAGGACGACCGACCCGGTGAAGCTTTACTTGCGAGAAATGGGCAACATCTCGCTTCTCACCAGGGAAGGGGAGATCGCCATCGCCCGCGAAATCGAGCGGGGGGAAAAGGCGATCCTCAAAGCATTATCCAAGACCCGCCTGGTGCTGACGTATGTCCTGTCCCTGGAGGACGAGATTAAGACAAACCCTTTTGTGTTCCAGGAGGTGTTCGACCTGAGCGACGAGGATATCACTGAAGAAAAGCTGGAGGAGAAAAAAAAGGAAGTCCTGGCCAAAATCAAGAAAACGAGAGAGCTATCCAAGAAGTTAGATAGCATTCCCGATTCGAGAAAATACAACTTCGCCCGGGGCCGGATCATCGTCACCATGAGCCGTCTGATCAGAGAACTCAACATCCGGCCGAGCGAGAGAGAAAAAATCATCGATGCCCTCCGGGAAAAGCTGAAGCTCGTCAACGAGCTCGAAGAAACCAAGGAAGAATTGACTCTGGCGTTGAACCGGGCGAGAACGAAAAAAAGCGAGACCGTGCTCACCCAGAAGATCAAGGAAGCTAACAAACAGCTGAAGGCCTATCATAGAGAGATCGGCCTGAATGCCCAAAACCTCAGAAAAATCATCCGGGCCATCACGACCGGAAAGAAAGTAAGTGATCAGGCAAAAAAAGAGCTCGTCGCGGCCAACCTGAGACTCGTCGTGTCCATCGCCAAAAAGTACAGCAACCGCGGGCTTCAGTTCCTCGACCTCATCCAGGAAGGCAACATGGGCCTGATGAAAGCCGTGGATAAGTTTGAATACCGCCGGGGGTACAAGTTCTCAACATACGCCACCTGGTGGATCCGGCAGGCCATCACCAGGGCCATTGCCGATCAGGCCAGGACCATCCGCATTCCCGTTCACATGATCGAGACGATCAACAAGTTGATCCGGGTCTCCCGTGGCCTCGTCCAGGAAATCGGCCGGGAACCCACCAGCGAAGAGATCGCCAAAAAGATGGACATGCCGGTAAACAAGGTGCGCAAAATCATCAAGATCGCTCAGGAACCGATCTCCCTGGAAACGCCGATCGGGGAAGAAGAGGACAGTCACCTGGGCGACTTCATCGAGGACAAGCTCATGCCCTCTCCTCCGGACACCGTCATTCACATCAACCTCCGGGAGCAGATTGAGGAAGCCCTGAAATCGCTGACCGAGAGGGAGGCAAAGGTCCTGAAAATGCGATTCGGCCTGGGAGACGGCAATGAGCATACCTTGGAGGAAGTCGGCCAGCAGTTCAAGGTCACCCGGGAGAGGATCAGGCAGATCGAAGCGAAAGCCCTGAGAAAGCTCAAGCACCCCAGCCGCAGCCGCAAGCTTAAGTCCTTCACCAACAACAAATAATGACCCGGGCCCCAAACCCGAGCCTTCCGCGTCAATTGACTTGGTTTTCGATCTTTGCTATAAGGAAGCGAGGGCCTATAGCTCAGCGGTAGAGCCACCGGCTCATAACCGGCAGGTCCCAGGTTCGAATCCTGGTAGGCCCATACCGAGACCGAGGAAACGATGTGGAAATCGACTTCGAGAAGCTAATCCACCTTCAGCGGCTTGACTCGGAAATCCGTCAAGTTAATCTTTTCCTTGAAAATACCCCCCCTTTGATCGAGGAAATCGACAAAAAAATCGAAAAAAGCTCCAAGCTAGCGGCTGCTGCCAAGGAGAAACTCGTCGAAAACCAGAAAAAAAGACGGGATCTGGAGGCTGAGGTCAAGGTTATCAAAGCTCAGGTGGCTAAGTACAAGAGGCAGCTCAACGAGGTCAAAACCAACAAAGAGTACTCGGCTATGCTTAAAGAAATCGAGGAATCCGAGAGAAAGGCCGATAACCTGGAAGAAGAAATCATCGCTGAGATGCTTCGGGCAGACGAAATCGAGGCTGAAATCAAGGAGGCCAACCGGAGGTTTGCCGAAGCCAAAGAAAAGTTCTCTCAGGAAAAAGAGGCGATTTTTCTAAAAAAGAAAGAGCTCGAGGAAAAGGCCAGGCAACTGGACCAGGACAGACAGGAGCTCCTGCCCCAGATTCCGGCCGACCAGGTCGCTCTCTATCTCAGGATATCTAACAAGAAGAGCGGCATCGCGCTCTCGCCTGTCATGGATGACTTCTGCGCCATGTGCCACATGCGCATCCGTCCCCAGATCCTGAACGAGCTCCGGGACACGGGCAAGCTTATCCTCTGCGAAAACTGCGGCCGGATTCTGTACTGGCAGGACAAGCGGCCGAAATCCGATTAAACGCCGGCGTTGTTCCTGTCTTCCTCATAAAGCGAGTCGATCAAGTCCCCGTATTTCTTCTCGATGATATTCCTCTTGACTTTGAGGGTCGGGGTGATTTCTCCCTGCTCAATCTCGAAGTCGCGGTCGAGGAGGGCAATCTTTTTGATTTTTTCGAATGAGGCCAAGTTGGGAGTGGCCCGGTCGATCTCCGCCTTGATAAAGTTCCGGATCTTTTCGTTCTTGACGAGTTCGGGGCGGCTGGCAAAGGCGATGCCGCTCGACCGGGCGTATTCCTCGAGCTTGTCAAAATTCGGCACGATGAGCGCCGAGACAAATCGCCGCCTGTCTCCGATGACGACCGCGTTGGAGATATACGGGTTTGTCTTCAAGATATTCTCGATCGGCTGGGGAGCGATGTTTTTGCCCCCGGCTGTGACGATGATATCCTTCTTGCGGTCGGTGATAACCAGAAAGCCGTTCTCATCAAGACGGCCGATGTCGCCGGTGTGGAACCAGCCTCCTTCAAAAGCTTCTCTAGTCTCTGCTTCTTTTTTGTAATATCCTTTCATAATGTTCGGCCCCCGGGCCAGGATCTCACCATCCGGGGCTATTTTGACCTCGACGCCCGGGATGGGTTTTCCCACCGAGCCGAACTTCAAGTCTTTAAAAGTATTGACGGAAATGACGGGAGATGTTTCGGTCAGTCCGTAGCCTTCGAGGATTATCAGGCCCAGAGCGTAAAAGAATTCAGCGATGTCCCTGGACAGGGGAGCTCCTCCGGAGACAAAGAAACGGACACGGCCGCCTGTCTTTTCGATAATCTTGGAAAAGACGAGCTTGTGGGCCAGATTCTTTTTCCTCTGGAGCCCCCGGGGAATCGGCTCTTTGTTGAGTTTCCTGCCGCCATATTCTTTCCCCACCTTCAGAGCCCAGAAGAAGATCTTCTTTTTAAGAGCTGAGCTGGAGAGAACGTTATCCATGACCCGGCCGTAGATTTTCTCGAAGACGCGGGGGACGCTGACCATGATATTGGGCCTGATTTCGAGCAGGTTCTCAGCCACTGTCTCCAGGCTTTCGGCATAGCTGATCCGGCAGCCTTTATAGAGGTAGGTAAAAGTGACCATCCTCTCCAGGACATGGGACAGGGGAAGAAAAGAAAGGACAGTGTCTTTATCGGAAAACTCGATTATCCGGGAAACGGCCTGGACATTGCTGAGGAAATTGCTATGAGTGAGAATGACTCCCTTAGGGACGCCCGTCGTCCCGGAAGTGTAAATGAGAGAGGCCTCGTCGTCGGGCCTCACCTCAAGGGCCAACTGCTCGAAAAGCGCAGGATTCTGAGCGTTGACCTTTGAGCCCAGCTCCTGGATCTGGTCAAAAGTCAGGACTCCCTCCGGCGCTTCCTTCAGGAACGTGATGTAATGCCGGACTTTGGCCAGCGCCGGCCGAATCGATTCGATCTTCTTCCATTGTTCTTCGTTGCTTACGATAATGGCCTTGGCGTCCGAATCATCGATGATATACTTGATCTGCTCAGGAACGAGCGACGTGTAGATCGGCACCGTGATCGCTCCCAAGCACAGGTTAGCCAGGTCGGCCATCACCCATTCGGGCCTGTTTTCGGAGAGGATGATGATTTTGTCTTCCTTGGTCAACCCCAGTTCTCGTAGCCCCAGACAACAATCTCGAACCCGTCGGCCGA
The DNA here is from genome assembly GCA_964550915.1 of uncultured Eubacteriales bacterium. GTDB lineage: Bacteria > Acidobacteriota > Aminicenantia > Aminicenantales > UBA8522 > JARYMI01. The sequence continues at coordinate 6,856 of CAZKBY010000044.1, forward strand.
ATTCCTCGGTCGAGATGGGGACATAGCGGCCCTCCTTCTTGTAGAGCATGAAATCTGGCTTGGGATAATTCTTGAGAGTGTCCAGTAGAACCTGGGGAAGAGTCTGAGCCATTTTTCCCTCCTCTGTTTAAGTTGCGACCATTTTAGAATCGAGGAGAGGCCCTGTCAAGCAGAAATTCGAGGGGGGATCCTTTGGGTCAGCTTTCGCCGGCCTTGGCTACCGAGCAAACTCTGTCCCCGTTCTCCAGGTTGATCAGACGAACGCCCTGAGTCGCCCGGCCCGAAGCCCGGACATGCTTGGTTTTGATGCGGATGACTTTGCCTAAATGGGTAACGATGAGAAGGTCCTCCTCAGCCACACCCAAGACGGCCACCGCCCGGCCTATCTTGGATGTGATCTTGAGGTTGATCAGACCCTTGCCGCCGCGGCGTTGCTTCCGGTAGAATCCGACCTCGGTCTTTTTCCCGTAGCCTCTCTCGCTGGCCGTGAAGATATACTTATCCTCAGACCCGATAGCGACCAGGCCGATGACTTCATCTTTCTTGGCCAGGGTTAAGGCCCGCACTCCAGCGGCTGTGCGGCCCATCGGTCGGATGTCTTTCTCGCTGAACCTGATGGCCTTGCCAAGCTTTGTGGCGATGACAATGTCGCGCTTGCCGTCAGTGAGGCGGGTCCACATCAGCTCGCTCTTCTTTCGCAAGCTCATGGCGATGATTCCGCCGCGACGAACATTGCGGAATTCATCGAGGCGAGTCTTCTTGATTAGGCCGTTTGTGGCCAGCATGACGATGTACTTGTCTTCGCTGAAATCTTTAACAGCGACGACCGAGGTTACCCTTTCCCCGGCCTGAAACTCGATCAAGTTGGCAACGGCTTTGCCCCGGCCGGAAATCCCGACATCGGGAATCTCAAGCGCCTTGAGCCAGTAGACGCGGCCCGTATTGGTGAAAAACAGCAGGTAGGAGTGGGTCGAGCAGACGAAGACGTCCTCGACGACATCCTCAGCTTTCATGCTGATCCCCCGCCGGCCCTTGCCGCCGCGCATCTGGAAATGATAGGAAGAGAGGGAGCTCCGCTTGATGTAGCCCGATTGCGTCGTCATGACGACGACATCCTCTTCTTTGATCAGGTCCTCCGGACGGATTTCAGTGATGCCCTCGTCCCGGATCTCGGTCCGCCTTATGTCCCCGTACTGATCCCTGATTTCCCTGAGCTCCTGGACGATGATCTCTTGAATGAGTTTGTCCGACCCCAGAATCTTTCTTAATCTCGTGATGAGGGCCTTGACGTCCTTGTACTCCTGGACAATCTTATCCCGTTCCAGGTGGGTCAGGCGCTGGAGCTGCATCTCCAGGATGGCCTGGGCCTGGATCTGGGTCAGCTTGAAGCGTTCCATCAAGCCCTGACGAGCGACCTCAACCGTCTTGGAGCCGCGAATGAGCTTGATGATGGCGTCAATATGGTCAAGGGCAATGGTCAGCCCCTCCAGGATATGAGCCCGGTGCTCAGCCCTTTTTAAGTCGAAGCGAGTCCTCCGCCGAATGACATCCTGACGGTGAGAGATGAAATACCTCATCATCTCAAGCAAGCCCATCATCTTCGGCTGCTTATCCACGATGGCCAACATGATGATCCCGAACGATGTCTGGAGGACCGTATGCTTGTAGAGGTTGTTGAGGACGACCTCGGGAAATTCGCCTTTTTTCACTTCGAGGACGATGCGGATGCCCTCCCGGTCGGACTCGTCACGGATATCGGCAATCCCTTCGATCTTCTTGGCGTTGACCAGGTCGGCGATGCTCTCGAGCAGCCGGGATTTGTTCACGGCGTACGGGATTTCGGTGATGACGATTCGCTCTCGCTCTCCCTTTTCGCCCCGCTCGACGGTCGACTTGGCGCGAATCTGGATGACGCCGCGGCCATCACGGTAGGCTTCCACGATCCCCGGCTTGTTAAAAACATACCCACCGGTGGGAAAATCCGGCCCTGGGATGAAATCGATGATTTTTTCCAGTGAAGCATTGGGGTGCTGGGCCAGGTAGATGAGGCCATCGCAGACCTCGGCCAGGTTGTGAGGAGGGATGTTGGTGGCCATGCCCACAGCAATGCCCGAGCCGCCGTTGACCAAAAGGTTAGGGAAACGGGTCGGCAGCACCTCGGGCATGGTCAGGCTTTCGTCGTAATTGGGAATGAAGTTGACCGTGTCTTTCTCGATGTCGGCCATCATCTCGCCGGCCAGCTTCGACATCCTGACCTCAGTGTAGCGCATCGCTGCCGGAGGGTCGCCGTCGATCGACCCGAAATTTCCCTGGCCGTCAACCAGAACGTAGCGCAGGCTAAAATCCTGGGCCATCCGGACCAGGGTGTCGTAGACGGCCTGATCGCCGTGAGGATGGTATTTTCCGATGACGTCGCCGACGATGCGGGCCGATTTCTTGTAGGGTTTGTTATACGTTGTCCCCGACTCGTACATGGCGTAGAGGACACGCCGGTGCACGGGCTTGAGGCCATCTTTAATGTCGGGGATGGCCCGGCCGATGATCACGCTCATGGCGTAATCAAGGTAGGAGCGCTTCATTTCCTCCTCGAGGCTGACGACCGTGAGGTCGGCCGCCGGCTTCGGGAGGGGAGGTGGCTCGGGGTTGCCTGTCTGTTTGCTTTTCTCTTTATCCATGTTACATCATGTCGGCTTATGGCGAGGGCACGCTAAATATCCAGGTTCGAAGCCAGCAGGGCATTCATCTCGATGAAATTCCGGCGGCGCTCGACCTCATCCCCCATGAGGATGGAGAAGACTTCGTCGGCCTCGAAGGCGTCCTGGATTGAGACTTTGAGCAAGGTCCGGTTCTCCGGATTCATCGTTGTCTCCCAGAGCTGCTCCGGCGTCATTTCGCCCAGGCCTTTGTAGCGCTGGATGGTCACGCCTTTTTTCCCTCTTTCCTGGAGGTAATCGACGAGCTTGTTCTCGTTTTCGATGACGACCGTCTCGCCGTTGCTGATGACTTCGTAGGGTGGACGAAACTCGTCGAGCTCTTTGTAGATCTTATAAAGGCTTTTGTACTCCGCCGAATCGACGAGCTTCAGGTTAATCCTGGAGGTGATGGCCATGCCGTTGATCTGAAACTTGACTCCCAGCTCGTAGGCTTCGTATTCCTCGTCTTTGGTCAGCTCCGTCTGTAAGCCCTTGGCTTCGACGAGCGATTGGATCCGTTTCATCGCCTTCCTGTCCTGGAGGAATTCCAGGCCGTCAACTCCCTCCCGGATCAGAAGGTCGATGAGGAAGAGAGGATAGCTCTTCCGTTCTAACAGCTGAATGTAGCTTTTCTTCTGCATGATCCGCAGGAAAAGCTTGCGGAATTTCTCGCCCTCGAAGATTTCCTTTTTCGCTCTGGGCCTGACCTTGAAATCTTCGGAGATCTTCTTAACCAGCCACTTTTCATAATCCCGCTCTTCCTTGAGATAGATGACTTCCTTGCCCCGGGAGATCTTGTAGAGGGGCGGCTGGGCGATGTAGAGGTGCCCCTGTTCGATCAGCGGTTTCAGATGCCGGTAGAAGAAGGTCATGAGCAGGGTCCGAATATGCGAACCATCCACGTCAGCGTCCGTCATGATGATGACTCTGTTGTAGCGGAGCTTGTCGAGAGACGATTCGGCCTCGCCTAAACTCGTGCCGAGCGCAGCCACCATCATCCCGATCTCGTCATTGCTGAAAATCTTATCGGCCTGGGCTTTCCAGACATTGAGGATTTTTCCTTTAAGAGGAAGGATGGCCTGGAAGCGACGGTCTCGGCCTTGCTTGGCCGAGCCTCCGGCTGAATCTCCTTCAACGATGAAAATCTCGGCCAGGGCCGGGTCGCGTTCCTGGCAATCGGCCAGCTTCCCGGGCAAGGAGGTGGACTCGAGGACACTCTTTCTCCGGGCCAGGTCGCGGGCTTTGCGGGCAGCTTCGCGGGCATGGGCAGCTTCCAATGCTTTCAGCACGATCCGTTTGGCGTTAGTCGGGTTCTCCTCCAGATAGGCGGCGAGCTGCTCGTTGACCAGCGACTCGACAATTCCCTTGACCTCAGAATTGCCCAGCTTGGTCTTGGTTTGCCCCTCAAACTGGGGGTCGCGCATTTTGATGCTGAGAACGGCGCACAGGCCTTCCCTGGCATCGTCTCCCGAGAGGGATCCGGCACCCAAGTCTTTGAATAGTTTGTTGGCCTCGGCGTAGCTATTGAGACAGCGGGTCAGGGCAGCCTTGAATCCGATGAGATGAGTTCCTCCTTCAGTTGTGTTGATGTTGTTGACGAAAGTGAAAATCGTTTCGGTATAACAGGTGTTGTACTGGAAGGCCAGCTCAACCATGACATCGTCCTTCTGGCATTCAAAGTAGACAGGACGCGGGTTGAGGACAGTCTTGTTTTGGTTCAGGTACTGAACAAACTCGACAATCCCGCCTTTGTACTGGAATTCATGCGATTTCTCGGTCCGCTCGTCGGTGATCGTTATCCGGATGCCGCGGTTGAGAAAGCTGAGCTCACGCATCCGCTGGGTCAGGATTTCAAAGTTGAACTCGCTCGTGTCGAAGATTTCGTCGTCGGGCCAGAAGGTGACCTTGGTTCCGGTCTTATTGGTCTTGCCGATCTGTTTGAGCCTGGTGACGGGAATGCCTCGCTCATAGCTCTGGGTGAAGATCCCGCCATCACGTTTGACCTCGAGGTCGAGACGCTTGGACAGGGCATTGACGACCGAAACGCCCACCCCGTGCAGGCCGCCCGAAACTTTGTAGATTTTGTCATCGAACTTGCCCCCGGCATGGAGCATAGTCATGACGACTTCAGCCGCAGACTTTTTCTCTTTTCGATGCTGCTCGACAGGAATGCCGCGGCCGTCGTCGATGACTGTCACCGAGTTGTCGATGTGGATGGCGACGTCGATCGTCCGGCAAAAACCGGCCAGGGCTTCATCGATGGAGTTGTCGACGACCTCGTAGACAAGGTGATGGAGCCCTTCCGGCCCGGTGCTCCCGACGTACATGGCCGGCCGCTTCCGGACAGCCTCAAGCCCTTTTAATACCTTAATGCTCTCAGCCGTGTATTTTTTGTCTTTCATCGTCGTCTGATGAGGGAAAAAAGAGGGTTATATGGGGAAGCCAAGCACATAACCTGAAACGGCATAAAACTGAGTTATAATTATACCTGAAATATTGTGGTCGAGTAAAGCGAAAAACACAGGATTTTGCGTTTTTGTCCATTTTTTAACGCCTCCGAAAATGTCACAAAATTCAGGCTTTTTCCGTCTTTGAATAGACGCTTAAGTTTGGTTATAATTCTCAGAAAAGAGGTTCCCCATGCCAGCCAACCTGACTCCCCAATATATCGAGGCTGAAAGAAAATTCAGGACGGCCAAGACTCCCCAAGAAAAAATCAAGTTTCTCGAGGAAATGATGGCCACTATCCCCAAACACAAAGGGACAGAAAAGATGCAAGCTTTGCTCAAGACCAAGATGGCCAAGCTCCGGGCGGCGCTCGAGGTCCGGCCTTACGCTGCTCGGCATGGCGCTGGCTTCTTGGTAGAGAAATCCGGGGCGGGTCAGGTCATCGTCATCGGGCCGCCGAATAGCGGCAAATCCAGCCTCATCGCAGCTCTCACCAGCGCCCAGCCCGAGGTCGCGGATTATCCTTATACGACGCGCCTTCCCGCTCCCTACATGATGAAGTACGAAAATGTCAGAGTCCAGCTCGTAGACACGCCGCCGCTGGCGGCCGATGATATGAGTGCTGAGCTCGTTGAGCTGGCCAAAAAAGCCGACGCGGTTTTGCTTGTCATCGACCTGGCCGACCAGGATGCGTCGGCCGCGCTGGAAGCCCTTCTCTCAAGGCTTCAAGGAAAGAGGCTGGAGCTGGCGCCGGAAAATGTTCCTCTTCTTAATGAACCCGGCCGCTTTGTCAAAAAAACAGTTGTTGCGGGAAACAAAAGCGATCTCCTGGGGGCAGAAGAAAACTCTACTTTCATCCGGGAATACTTTGGCGATAAAATATCATTCTCAGTTGTCTCGGCCGCCCGGGGGGACGGCCTCGACGAACTGCGAACGAGAATTTTCCTCCTTCTCGACGTCATTCGCGTCTACAGCAAGATTCCGGGAAAGAAAGCTGACTTAAACGATCCCTTTGTCCTGAAAAAAACCAGCAACGTGATGGACATGGCCCGAACCGTGCACAAGGATTTTGTTGAGAAATTCAAGTACGCCCGCATCTGGCGGAAGAGCGCCCTCCAAGGCCAGATGGTTAACCGCGACTTTATCCTCGAGGACGAGGATATCGTCGAACTCCGAATATAGGCTCGGCACTTACCCCTTGCCTTTTTTATCAGCTGGCTCTAAAACCCCACCCGCTCAGCCCTCAAACCGCTTTTTTGGCCAAACGGCCCTCGTCTTTGTTATGCAAGTGCGCTCGAAAACCGCCGCTACAGCTTGGCCCGATGGGCACGCCTGAGGATAGCAAGATAATCCTCAATAGAGGCGAGGCGGGGGTTGGAGGGGTTGGAATTGTTCTCGAATGATTTCCGGGCGATGAGGGCGAAATCACTCTCGGGGATTCCAAGGTCATTAAATGAAGGAATCGTGGCCGATATCTTTTTCCATGGATACGCCAATTATGAAAATGGGATAGGAAAAGATTACCTGAAACTCACCTCCTGCAATACGACTGGTTTTATCAGAGCCGTCGATTGCCTGGACAAAGCAGTGGGAGTGGAGCGGGTCGTCATCACGATCATCAGGCGGGTTGCTGATCCGGGAGATGCCCATCGCGGATTGGTTGATGTCGCCCTCGTGGAAAAAGTGCCCAACCATCAGGCAAAAGACCTCATGTTGATCATGCCTCACATCCAGGCAACCGGCCTTCTCGTTCATGTGCCCACCAGCCACGGGCATATCATCAGCATCCTGGCAACGCCGAAACAGAAAATCAGGGTGGAAGAGGCCCTTCAGCTCTTCAACCAGCATCCCCGCATCAAGGTTGTGGAAATTGCCAAAGGATTCAACTCCAATTCTGCGCTCTTTCGGTATGCTCGGGATCGGGGGAATAAAAGAGCCGATATGTATGAAATCGCGGTCTTTAAAGAAACGGTTGTCCTGAGCGGTGACCAACTCTTTTTTACAATCAACGTCCCTCAGGAAGCAGTCGTCACTCCCGAAACTCTCAATGGCGTCCGGGCTGCTCTGTCCATGCAAACAGATTGGAAAAAAGCCGTTTATCTGACCAATAAGTACCTTGGCCTGAAGAAATAGGGCCTGAAAATGAAATTCGGCATTCATACGCTGAATGATTTCGATTTCAGGGCCAAGACAGTTCTCTGCAGGTTAGACTTGAATTCTCCGTTTGAGAAGGATAGATACGTTCTTAAGGATACGAGTCGAATCAAGGCCGCGGTTCCAACGATCGTAGAGCTCTCCGAAAAAGGAGCCAAGCTTGTCCTTCTCACCCATCAGGGAGGAGGCCTGGAATATCACAATTTCAAGCCCACCGAACTTCACGCCAAAGAGCTTTCCCGGCTTACAGGCAAAGAGGTCAAGTTTATTGATGATGTCTGCGGGCCAGCAGCGCGTGAAGCCATTAGAGCGCTTTCCAACGGAGACATCTTGCTTCTCGACAATGTCCGCTACATGGCAGAAGAGATGACGCTGTTCGAAACCAAGCTCGGGCTTTCTCCTGAATCTCAAGCGAAAACAATCGTCGTCACAAAGTTGGCGCCGCTTGCCGATATCTACGTCTGTGATGCTTTTGCCGCCGCCCACCGTGATCAACCCACCCTGGTCGGGTTTGAAGAGCTGCTCCCCTCTGCCATGGGAAGGCTTTTCGAAAAGGAGTACAGCGTCCTGAGCAAGCTGATGACGGCATCGGAAAAGCCATGCATCTTTCTGCTGGGGGGAGCGAAGGTCGAAGATTCTTTCTTAATGATGCCCGCCATCCTGAAGAGCAATGTCTCCGACAAGATCTTGTGCTCTGGCCTGGTGGCCAATGTTTTCTTGATGGCCAGGGACATTCCTCTCGGCCCTCCCTCTGAGAATCTCATTCACCAAAAGAAGCTTGAGCCGTACATAGAAAAAGCTAAGGAGATTTGGGAAGCCTATGCAGACAGAATCATCCTTCCCCTGGACTATGCTTACAGCCATAAAGGAAGAAAAGAAATTGCTTCAGATCGATTGCCCGTCGATTACCTGATTGCCGATATCGGACTGAGAACCATCAGGGTCTATAAGGAGGAAATTGCCCGCGCCAGAATGCTGTTTGTCAACGGACTGCCGGGGATTTTCGAAGAGGCAGATACCGAGCTGGGGACAAAAGAGCTGTGGCACTCCATCGCAGCATCTGACTGCTTCTCGGTTATCGGCGGAGGAGACAGTATTTCTGTGGTCAACAAGTACAACCTGGCTGATAAGTTCTCGTACGTATGCACAGGCGGAGGAGCCATGGTCAGGTTTCTCTCAGGCGAGGAGCTGCCCGTCATTAGGGCCTTAAAAAAGTCGGCTCAGAAATTCAAACAATGAAGGTCGAAGTCCCCTACGGCCACGGGTCCGTCGCTCTCAACATTCCTGAAGAAAATATTCTTGAAATTATCCGGGTCGAAGATCCCCGGTCCTCAGAAGACGAACAAAAAATCATCCTCGATGCGCTGAGAAATCCCATCGCCTCCAAGCCTCTTCTTCAACTAGCCTGATAAATTCATAAAAAAAGCTGTTTCCTTTCGTAACGTATTGATTTACAATACGTTTT
>CAZKBY010000045.1:0-15465 GCA_964550915.1 uncultured Eubacteriales bacterium
CCCGAGATCCACAGTGCCACCTCCCAGTTTTTCATCAACCATGCCGACAACGCTTTCCTGAACCACCGGGACAACACGTCCCAAGGGTTCGGATACGCAGTCTTCGGCCGGGTTGTCAGCGGGATTGAAGTTGTCGATGCCATTGCCAACGTCCGTACGGGAACAACCAAAGGCTACGCCGACGCTCCCCAAGAGACAATCACGATTATCTCGGTTCGGCGCCTGAGCAACTGATAAGTCGTCAAGCAGGAACGGGGAACATTGCCGCCCTGCTGCCGTTTTGATAATCCAACCCATCTGAGCAGAAAAGGCTGCTTTAGATGTCCCCAAGTCTCTCCTGCCATAGCGAGAAGTCAAGCACGAAAAAAATCGTGAGGCCATGAAGGCGGGTAACGTTCAGATTAAAATTTGGAGAAAAAAGAAAAAAAGGCTTATTCTCCTAGCCTTTTGCTTGCTCGTCCTGGCTGCCGGCGTATTCCTCCCGTTCGAGCATGTTCTTAAAAGAAAAAGAGTGAGCGAGCCGGTCGAGCCACAGCCGGCCATCATAACAGAGGCCCCCTCGCTTCTTGAGTACAAAGAACGTTTGCGCGCTGGAAACACAATCGGCGAGGTTCTTTCCGCCTATGGATTCTCGCCTGCCGAGATTCACACCCTCTATGAACAGACCAAACCTGTCTATGACCTGCGTTTTGTCAGAGCCGGCCAGGAATTCCGGCTCTTTGCTGCACCAGAAGGCAAAATCGTCCGACTCGAGTATGACATCGACGATCTCAACTATTTAACGATCCAAAGGAGCAGGGAAAGCTTCTTGGCGGCGCTATCTGCCCACCCTGTCCAGACCGAAGTGGTCTATCTCTGCGGCGTCATCGAAGACAATCCTATCCTCACTTTCAATCAACTGGGAGAAAGCGATGCCCTGGGGTTGAGTTTTTCCGACCTCTTTTCATGGGATGTCGATTTCTACGTAGACCTCCGGCCGGGAGACATGTTCAAGGTCATCTACGAGAAAAAATATCTTAGGGAGAAATTCCTGGATTATGGAAACATCCTGGCTGCGGAGTTTGTCAACCGCGGCAAGGTTTTTCAGGCCTTCTATTATCTTCCGCCGGACACCCAAAAACCTGGCTATTATGACGCGGAGGGCAGATCACTCAAGAAGGAATTCATCAAATCTCCGATCAAATGGGCCCGTATCACCTCCCGTTTTAGCCGGCGGCGCCTCCATCCCATCCACAAGGTCTACAGGGCTCACTTCGGTGTGGATTATGCTGCTCCGGTGGGAACGCCGGTCCAGGCCACGTCCGACGGGACGGTCATCTATGTTGGTTTTAACGGAGCCTCGGGACGCATGGTCAGAATCCAGCACAAGAACGCTTACGAGACCATGTATCTTCATCTCAGAAGTTACGGGCCTGGAATCAAGGTGGGAGCAAAGGTTAAAAGCGGTGATGTTGTGGGATTTGTCGGATCCTCGGGAGAATCGACGGGGCCTCATCTGGACTACCGGATAAAGCTTAAGGGAAGATACATCAATCCGTTGAGCTGGAAATTTGAGCCAATCGAACCTCTCAAGGAAGAACTTATAGACGATTTTAAAAGGCGAATCGAACCCTACCGTCTTTTCTTAGAAGACCCCCTCCTTCTCGTCAGCCCGGGCATGCTCTAAGAGAGAACTTGCTGTTTTAGTTCTTTTCCCGGTGTCCGCCTTGGCGGGAGCCGGCTGAATGAGAAGCGCCGGATGAAGCGCTGCTGCCGGAGCCCGAAGATGTTCCGGTTGATGACCCGCCCTTGCCTTCGCCGCCCCACGATCCCCTGTCCAGAGTGTCTCCGGAAAGCCTGGCCCTTGGTTCCATCGTGTTCGACGAAAGACCAAGCTCGGGGCAGGTTACGGCATTGGTCCGGCTGGAATAGGAGATTCTCACTCCCAGGTTCATTGCCGAGCGAACGTCAGGATTCCAATCTCTGAAGCGCACCGAGCCTGCGCCCGAGAATGACACTCCCCATGTTTCTGGCTGGGCCACTGTCTTCTCCTGTCGAGAAAAAGCCTCAAAAGAGGGTTTCGACCCCATACCTTTCTGTTGGTCAGGCAATGACACTGCCCTTGACTGGAGCTCGGCTGCAGCCTGGCTTGATTGAAGCATCCTCAAGGCATCCCGGGACGCAGAACGGGTATCCCGCGGGATCGTATTTTTCTGAGAAGACGACTCGGAATCCGGCTGGCGGAAAAACTTTTCGAGTCCGACAATCTTTTCACTCATCTTCGGGGAGGCTAGATCGCCTTTCTTGATCATCGCTCCTTGGCGCGGGACTTCCCGCAGAGAAGCCAAAACATTTTCGTTGCCCTTCTCCAGGGCGGCAATTGTCGCTTGATAAGCCTTCTTGAGATCCTTCGGCAGAGGAAGCGTTGTCGCTTGCCTTTTCTTCAACTGGCTTTTCCGGATCGAACGAACGACATTCGGCGAAACGGTTTCGCTCGGAACACCATAAGAAGGGAACCAGTAGGAGGCACCGCTTCTGTAGCCGGCCAGGGATGATCCATAATACCAGTCGAATAGCGACCACGGCCTCCAGAAGTAACATCCGGAATAAAAATCCCAGACCGCCCAGGCCGAGGCGAACATCGAGCCGGGAAGCCAGAGCCAGCCTTTCTTGGCATCCCATATCCAGACCCCTAAGTGATAGGGCACCCAACCCCAGGGCTCTTCAGGAATCCAGAAAAGCTGACCCCTGTAAATATTCCAGCGGCCATAGTAGAGAGGATGCCAGGTTCCCCCTGGATAATAATCGTTGTAAAAGGGCCTCCAGACATAGCCGTAAAGAGAATGCCATATCCATTCGCCATAGCGGCTGCCGTATTTTTGAGCGAAATAGAAGACAGCTTTCGGAAGTCGTTGAAGGGGCTTGGGGAGGAAACTCCCTTCGTGAAGCACCTCGAAATTTTCATTAACGAAAACATTCCAGGCGATAAAATCAGACCCTTCAACAAAGGCAGCGGGCTCAGCTCGATTATCGGCTGAGATGAGGTATCTTTCGTTCTTGGCGACTCTAACCTGATAGACGTGGGATTGATCTGGACCGAAGAGAAGCCGCGCCTTGCCCCTTTCGACCTGGACGTCAGTATCACCCTCAGGCGTCAGCTTGATGAAAGCGACGGAATTGTGGTCGAGCTCAACGGCCGCACGGGGAGTCATGACCTGGAAGATCTCCATCGAATCATATCTCTTGTGCATGATATAGACCTGACCTTTGGCCAGGAGGAGGTTAGAGAGTTTTTTGGCTGAGCTCAAGCTTTTAGCCAGAATAGTTTCGATTTTCAACTCGGTGGCGAAATCCAGCCGGACAATGGTTCCGTTATCAAACTGGATCTCGCATCTCCTCGCATCTGAAGTCTGGATGATATCCCCAGGCCCCAGGGGAAGGTTAAGGAGAGCAACCTCAGGAAGGGTCTGCCCTTCTCTATAGACAACAGGGTCTTGGCCGTCATTTTTGATATCCACATAGCTTATGTGACCGAAATAAAAATCTTTCGGGCCATTTGCCAGCTTATAATTAGCCATTGCAGGCTGAACGGAAGAAAGCCCAATCACAAGGACAATGATGATCGTGACCTTTGTCCCTTTTTGCTTCATGGCTTGCCTCCTCTTTTCAGGTTTGTGACACCTTTGTTCAAAGCAATTTCTGTGCCAATCAAACTCTGGACGCTGAGCCAGTCAACTTCCCTGTTCTTGTCCCTCTCTGAGGACACCTGTCTATAATCCTTTTGTCGGAATACAATCCAGCGCCCAGAAAGCATTTTTAAATCTATGATCTTCATAAAAGGCGCAGGAGACCGCTCGGAAGCCCCTGTAGCGGAGGGGGGACCGGTCGGCTACTCCGACGTGGGGAACCGACAAGACTGGTTCTCCGGGGTGCGGAGGCCAGGGGCGGTTTCCTCCGCCAATAGAATTACACAAGCTGAACTGCGCACAAGAACCTCTGAAAAAGTTGACATGAGAACCGGAGAATCACTAAAATGACTATGCTTGCCTTGCCAAAATCATAAAGGAGGAAAAATGAAAATCACTCTTAGTGTTCTCAAGGCCGATATCGGCAGCATCGGTGGCCATATCAAGCCCAGCCAGGCTCTTCTTGATGAAGTCAGAAGCTTTGTTGGCCACAATAGCAAAAATCTCATTATCGATTATTACATTAGCTCAACGGGGGACGACATCGCCATCCTCTGCACTCATGAACGCGGCGTCTTGGATGAAAAAATTCACAAGCTAGCCTGGGACGCCTTTCTAGCTGGAACCGGAGTCGCCAAGAAACAGGGGCTGTACGGTGCCGGCCAGGATCTGCTCAAAGACTCGTTCAGCGGGAACATTAAGGGAATGGGGCCGGCCGTGGCTGAAATGGAGTTCGAGGAAAGGCCGAACGAGCCATTCATCTTTTTCGCCGCCGACAAGACCGATCCAGGAGCTTACAACCTGCCTTTCTATCTTGCTTTCGCAGACCCGATGTACTGCGCTGGGCTACTTCTCAGCTCCAAGATAAGCGAAGGTTTCACCTTCAGGATCATCGACGTCAGCTACACCGAAAAGGACAAGGTCATCGAACTCCGGGCGCCAGAAGAAACCTACGACATTGCCACTCTTCTCCGGGACAACGAGAAGTATATTATCGAGAGCATTTTTTCCCGCAACACGGGAAACCAGGCCGTCGCCGTCTCCACGACGCGGCTGCACAATATCGCCGGAAAGTACACCGGTAAGGACGATCCGGTTGCTCTCGTGCGCGTCCAGGGAGAGTTTCCCGCAACCGGGGAGGTTCTGTCGCCTTTCCAGATCGGCCACTATGTGGCGGGATTCATGAGGGGCAGCCACATCGGACCCTTGATGCCCTGCAAGCTCAACGCCACGATCTCTTACTTTGACGGACCGCCCGTTATAACCGGGGCGGCTTTTTGTGTCAAGGAAGGAAAGCTAACCGAGCCCGCTGATGTCTTCGACCATCCCTTTTGGGATGCGGTTAGGTCGGAGGTTGCGGCCAAGGCCATGGCCATCCGGCGTCAAGGGTTCTCCGGAGCAGCCATGCTTCCGTTTAGCGAGCTCGAATACGGCGGAGTGGTTGAAAAACTGGCCAAACTGGAGAAGAAATTCAAGCTGCGCGACTGAAAGCACAAGTCATGGACAAGCCCCGCAGCCCGTTCCCGACCGTGGACGTCATCATCGAGGTGAGGCGGGCTGACGGAAGACCTGGCATCATCCTGATCAAGAGAAAGAATCCGCCTTTCGGCTGGGCGCTGCCGGGTGGTTTTGTCGATTACGGAGAGTCTTGCGAGCAAGCTGCCGTGCGAGAGGCCCGAGAGGAGACATCGCTCGATATCGAGATCATCCGCCAGTTCCACACCTACTCTGACCCAGGCCGCGACCCGCGCTCTCACACGATTTCAACCGTCTACATAGCTAAAGCAGACGGTATCCCTCAAGCCAGGGATGACGCTCAGGAGGTCGGCATTTTCACTCCTGAAGACTTGCCTCGGCCGCTCGCCTTTGACCATGAAGAAATCTTGGCCGATTATTTTAAGGCTAAGAAGGCTTGAAATATCTTGCGAAAATTGAGAACTCGGCTCCAGGCCTCCGGCAAGATCACTGATGTCGAAGAAAAGAGACGGGATAGGTGTTGAACCTAAAGAGGGAAAAGGAGATAAAAAGATCTATAAAAACCTGAAGCTCAAGGAGCTGGGCAAGGTCTGGGGCCCCGCTGAAGCGGAGGTTATCAAGAGCTTTTTGGAAAGCCAAGGGATTTTTTGCCTCTTTCGGGGGCTGGTTGTTCAATCTATCCACCCATTTTCTACAGATGGGCTGGGCGAGATAAAGATTCTTGTTTCGGAAAATGATTTTGCCGAGGCCAAGAAGCTCTTAGAAGAAATAATCCCGGAAGAAAAAGCTAAAAAGGATTAAACTCAAGGCCCATTTTATAGAGTCGTTTCGTCTCTCCCTTCACTATATTTAGTTATTCAATAATCAATAGGATTTTTATCCATTTTTTTGCTTGACATTTAGAAATTTCTCTCCTATATTTACTGCAAATGGGACGAAATGGGATAAAATGGGAAACTTATTATTAGGTAGTTACACAGCGAAGATTGACAAGGGCGGCCGAGTCAAGATCCCGGAAAAATTCCGGGCCGCTATCGAGAGCGATTACGGAAAGGAGGTTTTTATTACGTCCCTCACTGATGAAGCTGTCCAGATCTACCCGCTTCCGGTGTGGGAAGAGCTCACCGGAGTAGCCAAGCAGGGAGCCTTGCATCTCCGTCCGGATGTGCGAAGTTTCTTGCTCCGCGTCAACCGCAGAGGAACCAGGCACGAAATTGACTCCAAGGGCCGGGTCTTGATCAACACGCACTTGCGCGGAACGGCCGAGCTGGCCGATGAGGTCGAGGTCATCGGCCTCAACAATCATCTGGAAATCTGGAACAAAGAGAGGCTTGATGAAAAGCTCGAGAAGAGACCATTGACCGATGAGGATTTTGAAACGATCGCCGGTCTCATTCCCCGCGGAAAACCGGAATGAGCAACAGAGGACATCGACCCGTCCTTCTCAAGGAAGTCTTGGAAATCTTAGACGTCAGGCGAGAAGGAATCTACATCGACGGCACGATTGGCCTGGCAGGTCACGCCCTGGGAATCTTGAGTCAAAATCCGAAGGCCGGTCTTATCGGACTCGATATCGATGAGCAATCTCTGGCCCAAGCCGAGAAAAAACTCCGGCCGTATGCCGACAGGGTGAAGCTTTTCCACGCTGATTACCGGTACCTGCCGGGGCTCGATATCGATTTCTCGGCGGTCCGGGGAATGATCCTCGATCTGGGGCTGTCTTCATTTCAGCTCGATTCGCCGGAGAGAGGCTTCAGTTTTAACCAGGATGGACCGCTGGACATGAGGATGGACTTAAGGAACAGGACGACGGCCTTTAAGGTTCTCGATACGTATTCCGAGCCCAAGCTGAGCCGACTCTTCTGGGAATACGGGGAACTCAAGCAGGCCAGACGTCTGGCTAAAGAGATCGCTGCCAGGAGGAAAGTGAAGAAGATCGAAACGACGACAGAGCTCCGCCTTCTCGTCGAGGATGTCTGCGGCTGGATTCCCCAGAAGGGAAAGATCCATCCCGCGGCTAAGGTCTTCCAGGCTCTCCGGATTGAGGTCAACGGCGAGCTCAAGGGACTCGGCGAGTTTCTGGAAACAATTGTGGAGAAGTTTTTTTGCGGCGCTCGTTTGGCTGTGATCTCGTTTCATTCTCTCGAGGACAGGATTGTCAAGCGCACCTTTGCCCACCTCGCCTCGGATGAAGGAGGGCCCGCCCTCCTCCGCCTCCTCACCAAAAAGCCAGTGATGCCATCGGAAGAAGAAAGAGCGGCCAATCCGCGGTCCCGGTCGGCCAAGCTCAGAGGTGCGGTGAGACTCTGATGGTCAGAAAGCGATACGAGAAAAAGGAGATTGCTTTGGGGGCGGCCTGCCTCCTCTTGGCCATCGCTTTTTTAACCTTCTACATCTGGCACCAGGCGGCGCTCATAAACCTGGGCTATCAAACAAGCCAGCTTGAGGAAAAAATAAGCCAGCTCGAGGAGGAAATTAAGGGGCTGGAGATCAGAAAGGCTTCGCTTCTGTCTTTGGAAAAGGTCGAGAGAGTGGCCCGGGAAAAACTCGGTCTGGCAGAACCGCGGCCCGAGCAGATTATCTATGAACATTTCAGGTTGATTAAAGATGACTGAGCCAAATTCTTTTTTCCAGAAACGCGTTTATAAAAGAACGATCATCCTGACTTTCTTCTTTTTCCTCTGGTTTTTCGGCTTGATCCTGCGGCTTGTCGAACTCCAAGTGATTGAACACGGCCGGCTCAGGGCCGCCGCCGTCAGGCAGAACCAGCTTAAGTCGAAGATCGTCCCAGAAAGGGGGGCGATCTACGACCGTCGAGGCAAAATTCTGGCCCGGAGCTTCCCCACCCCTTCTGTTTCCTATATTCCCTCGGAAGAAGAATCGTTTTCCCAAAAGCTGGTCAAAATCCGGGAGCTCGGAAGAGTCCTCGATTGTTCCGACGCGGACTTTAGAAGAATCAAGACAAGGATTGAAAAAAGAGAGACCTTCATCTGGATAAAAAGAAAGATCTCCCCCGAAAAAGCGGAACAGGTCAGGAGACTCGGGTTAAGTGAAATCACGATCCAGGAAGAAAACAAGCGGATTTACCCTCTCGGCCGGCTGGCCGCTCATGTCCTCGGCGGAGTGAACATCGATGATGAGGGGGCCAGTGGGGTCGAGCTGCAATTCGATGGCCGGCTTAAGGGGGTTGCAGGGGAAGGTCTCTTCCTGAGAGATGCCAAAAAAAGGCATTACCACCGTGAGGTTCTCAAGCCGCCGACGCCGGGCCTGGACTTGATTCTGACCATCGATGAAACCATCCAGTACATTGCCCAGCGGGAGCTGGAAAAGGCAGTGGAACTCCACGGGGCAACGTGGGGAACAGTGATCATCTCCCATCCTCCCTCGGGAGAAATCCTGGCCATGGCCAGCTCGCCGGGCTACGACCCGAACAATTTTTCGGCAGCTCACCCTGAGGAAAGGCGAAACCGAGCTATCCAGTACAATTTTGAGCCGGGCTCAACGTTCAAGATCGTCACTGCCGCGGCGGCTATAGAATTTGGTCTCATCGATTTCCAGGAGGCATTCGACTGCCGCCGCGGCAGCATCAGAGTGGCAGGTTGGACGATCAGCGATCATAAGAAAATGGGTGTCCTCAGCTTTCCGGAGGTCATCATCCATTCCTCTAACGTCGGAACGGCCATGATCAGCGAGCGCATCGGTCGGGAGAATCTCTACAGGATGATCAAGGCTTTCCGTTTCGGACAGAAAACTGGCATCGACCTCCCCGGAGAGGAGGCCGGCATTTCTCATCCCCTGCCGAAATGGAGCGGCTCCTCCCTTGCCTCCCAGTCAATTGGCTACGGCGTTTCCGTGACCGCCATCCAGCTCCTTCAGGCTATAAACATTTTTGCCAACAACGGTCTCTTGATTCCTCTCCAAATGACAAGAGAAACTTTTGATTTCTCTCTCTCGCTTGAAGCCCCTTTGTCTCCTGGAGAGAGAGTTATTTCAGAGAAAACGGCCACTGACCTCATCCAAAGGGTGTTTGAAAAAGTCGTTCTTGAAGGGACTGGCCAGGCCGCCCGAGTGGACGGGTTCACGGTGGCAGGGAAAACAGGCACAGCGCAAAAAATAGACCCGGCCACAGGGTCCTATTCGGCCGGCAAACATCTGGCTTCCTTTGTCGGGTTTGTCCCTGCCCGCAGGCCCGTCCTGTCAATAATCGTCGTCATCGATGAGCCGAAAACAGGGCTGCACTACGGCGGACAGGTGGCGGCGCCTGTTTTCCAGGAAATCGCCCGGCGAGTCCTCCTTTATCTGGGGGAAACGCCTCAGCTTGACCGAGCGAAAAAAGTTATCACCGCGCAGCTTCGGGAGGCAAGCCACTGATGAATCTAAAGGAGCTGTTGAAAGATGTCCCTGGCCTTCGGGTCGAAGGCGAAACCGAGGTTGATATTTCCGGTCTGGCCTACTCCTCGAAGCAGGTCCAGCCGGGTTTCCTGTTCGCGGCTCTTAGGGGAGAGAAAAGGGACGGCCATGAGTTTGTGGGCGAGGCGCTCAGCCGCGGAGCCCGGGCCGTCCTCTCCGAAAGGCCTAAACCCCCGGATATGAAAGCTGTTTGGATTGAGGCCGAAGATGCCAGGGAAGCTCTGGCCCTAGCCGCAGCCAGCTTCTACGGACATCCTTCTCTTCAGATGAAGGTCATCGGCATCACGGGGACAAAGGGAAAAACAACCCTGACTTATCTCTTGGAGTCAATCCTCGGCCAGGCCGGCTTCCAACCGGCTGTCATCGGAACCATCAATTACCGCTGGCCGGGAAGGATCGTTCCAGCTCAGCGGACGACCCCAGAGGCCCCGGACCTGCAAAGGATGATGAGCGAGATGCTTCCCCTCGGGGTGACCCATTGCCTGATTGAAGTGTCCTCTCATGCTCTCGACCTCAAACGCGTCTGGGGGATTCATTTTAATGTGGCTGTTTTTACCAACCTGAGCGCCGAACATCTCGATTACCATGCCTCCTTGGAAGATTATTTTGAAACCAAAAAAAAGCTCTTTTTCCTCAACACCAAGAAAAGAACTGCGGTCGTCAACCTGGACGATGCCTGGGGCAAGAGATTGATCTCCGAGCTCCCCCTGACGACCATCTCCTATGGTCTCGAACCCGCAGCCATCGTTCGCGGCCAGAACTGCCGCTTCACAGAAAACGGACTCAAAGCAGAGGTCGACTATCCCGGCGGAACGATAAAAATTTGCTCCCGTCTCCTGGGACTGCACAATCTCTACAACATCCTGGCAGCCGTTGCCTCCGGACTGGCCCTGAATGTTCCCGCGCCGGCGATTGAGGAAGGAATCTCCGGCCTCAAAGGAGTACCCGGGAGGCTCGAAAAAGTTGATAACAACCTCGGCCTCCATGTTTTTGTCGATTACGCCCACACTGACGTCGCCTTGAAAAGCCTCCTCGAAGCAGTTCGGGAGCTGAAGCCGCGCCGGATACTCCTCGTCTTTGGAGCTGGCGGGGACCGGGACAAGGGGAAACGATCCAGGATGGGACAAGTGGCGGCCGCGCTGGCTGACTGGACATTTCTGACATCCGACAACCCCCGTTCTGAAGACCCGTTGGCCATTCTGACGGAGATTGAACAGGGCTTCATCCGTTCAGGCTCACGAGCCTACGCCGTTATTCCCGACCGCCGCGAAGCCATTGAAGCCGCCCTATCCTCAGCCAAGAAAGGAGACGCTGTTCTTATCGCCGGCAAAGGCCACGAAAACTCTCAGGTCTTCAAGGAGCGGACAATTCCCTTTGATGACGCCGAAGTCGCCCGGTCAATCCTCAAGGTCATGGAGGAAAAAACGTGATGGCCGACCTGAGCCTGGACCAGATCGCCGCCAGAGTTCATGGACAGATCATCCAGGGCGACCCGGCGCTTGTTTTCCGCCGGTTTAACATCGATTCCCGGCGGAGCGAGCCGGGAGAGCTTTTCTTCGCCCTGAAAGCCAGACGGGATGGCCACGACTTCATCCAGGATGCAGCAGCCAAGGGCGCCAGGGGCGCCATCATCTCCCGCGAGATCGAGTCACCCAGGCGGGATTTTGCCCTCGTCCGCGTAGAGGAAACTGCCGCCGCTCTCCAGAGCCTGGCGAGCTCTGTCCTGGCGGATCAGCCGGTTAAAGTCGTCGGAATTACAGGCAGTATCGGCAAGACGACAACCAAGGAGTTCACTGCCAGCCTGCTTTCCCGGCGGTTCAACGTTCTCAAGTCCGAGGGCAATTATAACAATATCCTGGGACTAGCCCTTTCGTTGCTCAAGCTCAAACCAAGCCACGATGTGGCCGTCCTGGAAATGGGGACGAGTGGCTCTGGTGAGATCAGGGCGCTCACCCGGCTGGCTCCGCCAGACGTCTCGGTCATCATCAACGTTAACCCCGTCCATCTCGAGTTCCTGCACAACCTCAAAGGAGTCGCTCAGGCCAAAAAGGAAATCCTCGAGGGCACCAAACCCGGCGGCACGGCAGTCCTCAACGCAGATGATCCTTGGGTCCGCCAGCTCAGCCAGAGTTGGAAGGGGTCGAGGATAACCTTCGGGCTCTCTCCCCGGTGCGACATCAGGGCCTCCCGCATTCGGAAAAAGAGCCCGGACGGAATGGTTATCGAGCTTCACTTGGGGGAGGAAAAAGGGGAAGTCCTCTTCCCTTTCATTTATGAAGATTATATTTACAATCTCCTGGCCGCTGTCGGCGCCAGCCACGCGCTCTCTCTTCCCTTTGGCGACATCATCGAGACGATTCCCAAGCTTACTCCCTACAGCCGAAGGGGCGTGTTCATCCGGCTCGTTTCTTCCGTCGAGCTTATCGATGACTCCTACAACTCCAACCCCAAAGCCCTTGCTTCAGCTCTCAAAAGCCTAACCTCCCTTCCAGCTCGAAGAAAAATTGCCATTCTCGGCGACATGCTCGAGCTCGGAGAAAGGGAGGCCGAATTCCACGTCAAGGCGGGCAGGGAGGTTGTCGCTCAAGGATGGGATGTCCTCATCACCGTCGGCCGCCTTGGCTATCATCTGGCTGAAGGGGCCCGAGCCGCGGGCATGAGTCCCAGTCATGTTCACTCTTTCGGCTCTTCCGAAGAAGCCGCCGCCAGGATAATCTCGTTAATCCAGACAGGAGACTTGGTCCTAGTCAAGGGATCGCGGGCCATGAGGATGGATCTCATCGTCGACAGGATCAAGTCTGAATTCAGGGAGAACTGAGGTGCTGTACTGGCTCTTTGTTCCGTTGAAGGAATATTCTTTCTTTTTCAACGTCTTCCGCTATATCACGGTCAGGACAGCCCTGGCCGGCATCACGGCTTTGGTTGTGAGCTTCATCCTCGGCCCCTGGCTTATCAGGCTGATGAAAAAATACCAGGTCGGGCAGGAGATCAGGCCAGAAGGACCGCAGTCTCATTACTCAAAGAAGGGAACGCCTTCGATGGGAGGAATCCTGATCGTCGCTTCCACCATCATCCCGACGCTTCTCTGGGGAAACCTGGGTAACGTTTATGTTTGGCTGGCCATGATGACGATGATCAGTTTCGGGGCCATCGGCTTCTGGGATGACATCCTGAAAATCAAGCGTCACAGGTCTCTGGGGCTCAGGGCCAAGAACAAACTCATTCTCCAATTCCTCTTGGCAGCAGCCATCGGGTTGATTCTCATCTTTATTAGTTTTTCGGGCCGTTTCAGCCTCCAGTTGAGCTTCCCTTTTTTTAAAAAATGGATCCCCTACCTGGGCTGGTTTTACCTCCCCTGGATCATGTTCATCCTAGTCGCCTCTTCCAACGCCGTCAACCTCGCCGATGGCTTGGATGGACTGGCCATCGGCCTGACGTTTATCAGCGCCATGGCCCTCACGGCGTTGACGTACATCGCCGGCCATGCCCTCTACTCTGCTTACTTGAACATCCCCCGCGTGCCGCTGGCAGCTGAGCTAACCGTGTTCGCTGGAGCGTTTTCCGGAGCTTGCCTTGCTTTCCTCTGGTTCAACTGTCATCCGGCGGAAATCTTCATGGGCGACGTGGGCGCTCTTTCCTTGGGCGCAACGCTGGCTTGTATCGCCATCCTGATCAAGCAGGAGTTCCTCCTTTTCACAGTGGCCGGGGTTTTCATCCTCGAGGCCATCTCAGTCCTTTTGCAGGTGGGTTATTTCAAGGCATCCGGCGGCAAGAGAATTTTCAGGATGGCTCCGCTTCACCACCACTTCGAGCTCATCGGCTGGCCGGAGGAAAAGGTCGTCATCAGGTTCTGGATCTTGGCGATCATTTTCGCGTTATTCAGCCTGACAACGCTCAAATTGAGATAAAAATGGAAATTGCCGGAAAAAAAGTCCTCGTCGTCGGCTTTGGGAAAACGGGCGCCGCTTTGGTCCGTTTCCTTCATCGACGAGGGGCGAACGTGTCGGTCAGCGAAAAAAAGTCAGATGTCGAGCTGGGAAAAAAAGCGAACGATTGGAAAGAAAAAGGGGTTCGCTTGGAAACAGGCGGCCATTGCCTGCCGACATTTCTTAAGGCTGACATCATCGTGCCGAGCCCCGGCGCCGCCTCAATCCCGGAACTCGAAGCAGCGAAAAAAGCCGGAGTCAGGATCATGTCTGAGATCGAGCTTGCTTATCACTTCCTTAAAGGACGGATCGTCGGCATTACGGGCACAAACGGAAAATCGACGACAGCGAGCTTAGCCCATAAAATTCTCCAAGAGGCCGGCATGAAAGCCTATCTGGCGGGGAATATCGGCAGGCCGCTGATCGCTTTCGCCGAAAAAAGCCGAGACGACGACGTCTACGTGACCGAAATCTCCAGTTTCCAGCTTGAGCATGTCGACCGCTTTCGAGTATTCATGTCGGTTTTTCTCAACATCTCGCAAAATCATTTAGACTGGCACGGCTCTTTTGAGGACTATTTTGGCGCGAAAAAAAGGCTCGTTCTTACTCAAAGCAAAAACGGGATTGCCATTTTGAACCGCGACGACCCTCTGGTCTGGCCTTTGTCCGGGAAGACTCAGGCAACGGTCTATTCCTTTAGCGCAAGAACGAAGGTCGAACCCGGCTGTTACCTCGATAGAGGCTGGATCGTCATGACTGACCAGAACAAAACAAACCTCATGAAGACTTCCGAGGTTCCTCTCCCCGGCCTTCATAACCAGGAAAATGTCATGGCTGCAGCCCTCATTGGACACTGCCTTGGCGTGCCGGCCGGGCTGATGCGCCGGTCCATCCGGACATTCTCCGGGCTAGAGCATCGTTTGGAGAGGGTGCTCTCTTACGGCCACATCGATTACGTCAACGACTCCAAAGCCACGACCGTCGACGCCGTCATCAAGGCCCTCCAGAGCTTTGACCGGAAAATCATCCTCATCCTGGGCGGCCGGGACAAAGGAGCTGATTTTGCACTTCTCCGGAAACCCGTCAGCCAGAAAGTCAAGAAAGTCATTCTCGTCGGGGAAGCCCGGGGAAAAATAAAAAAAGCCCTTCACGGAGCCGTGACCATGGAAGATGCCGAAACATTGCATCAGGCTGTCTTCCTCGCCGCTGCTTCGGCCAGCCCCGGAGAAGTCGTCCTCCTTTCTCCAGCCTGCGCGAGCTTTGATATGTTCAAGGATTTCGAAGCGCGCGGCCGGGCCTTTAAAAAGGAGGTCAGGAGGCTTGTTCAAACGCTCCAAAGGAGGAAAGCCTAAGTCATGGAGATTTTCAAACCTTTGGGGTTCGACAAGACCTTGGCCCTGACCACCTTGGTTTTGCTCGGCCTGGGTTTCGTTATGGTCTTCAGCTCTTCAGCTGTCTTAGCCCAGGAAAAATACAGCCAGTCCTTGTATTTTTTTATCCGGCAACTCATCGCCGCCGGAACCGGGCTGGCCGCCATCCTGTTCATCCTGCAAATCAGAAAGCCCTTCTTCCAGAGCCCCTTTCTCATCTACGGCCTCCTCCTCTTGACCCTTTTTCTCCTGGCGACATGTTTCGTCATGCCGCCAGTTGCCAGGACCAACCGCTGGATCCAGGTTTTTGGCTTGCGCTTCCAGCCCTCAGAGCTGGCCAAGATCAGCCTCGTCCTTTTCCTGGCTTATTACCTGGATAGAAAAAGGGAGCGCCTCGACGACTGGCGGACCCTGATTTTTCCTCTTTCTATTGTCAGCCTTTTCACCCTGCTGATTCTCAAGGAGCCTGACTACGGAACAGCCCTGCTCATTTTTGGCATCTGCGCCGCGCTTCTCTACCTCGGCGGAATCAAGGTTCGCCATCTGGCCGTCTTGGGTCTGGGAGCGGCGGGGCTTTTCGCCTTTTTCCTTTTCAAGGCGAGCTAACGGCTGGAGAGG
>CAZKBY010000046.1:0-14996 GCA_964550915.1 uncultured Eubacteriales bacterium
AGAATTTGGTGCCATTTTTATAAGAATTCCCTCCCATGAACTGTCAAACTTGCGTGAATGTCCTTTTTCTTCAGCCTTTTTTTAATGTTTGTCAATCCTCGATACAAGAGGTTCCTTGTCTTGCTGCGGCTCCATCCATAAAACGCAGAAATCTCTTCAATAGTCATTCCCAAAAGGTAGAGCCTGACAACTTTGCGTCGAGATTCGATGAGTGAGTTCACGGCTTCGACAACAGATTCTTTCAAATAGTCGTCGTTGCCCGCGCAGTCTGAATATCCGTTCTTTGTTTCAGATACTTTTTTCCGTTTTTCAGCAGAGAGCATCGTTTCTTCTCGTTTCCATTTTCTTAGCAGATCTATCACCGATGAATTGACAACCTTCTTTATATAGGACGGATAATTTTGTATTTCTTTCTCATTATGGAGGATCTTCCATATTTTTATTTTTATTTCCTGGCCGATATCCTCTGGGTCAAGGCCAAATCTTTGAGGATTGAATTTTTGGACGTGCATCTTGATGAGACGGGAAAAGCTGTTGAGTATTCGTTCGGACTCCTGCTCCTTTCTCTTGTTCCAGTCCATTTCGTCCTTTATATATAGAGTGAATTTCGTTGCTTTTTTTCTCATTCGGCAAAAATAATTTTTGGGCAACAGAGAACCTCAACTTCATCTGAGGCAATTATAGTCTGGCATCGATGGGATAAGGCTATGAGAAAAGCCTTGAATGGCTTGACTTTTAAAGATCACTTGTTTAATATTTTGAATCGACAAACCGTATTTTTCCTGTCTTTATTAGCTTAATGAAGCTAAAATCTTTTTATAACTAAGAGTGAGATTATATGTGGGAGAAGACATTCGAAGACATTGAGCTAGAATCTCAGCCCAGGAGTCTTCTTTACAGCCTGCCTTTCCTCAAAGAAAAAGCTGATCCCATCGCGATTTTTCTCATTGGTGTTGGCAGTGCGTTCGTCGTTATCATTGCGCTAAAGGTTAGAATCTTCCATCTTTGGGCGGAGTTCCTCCAAAGCACGACATTTCTAAGGATTTCAACTTATCCTTTATTGATTTCTGCCGTCATAATAGTATCGGGAATAATGTTTCGCACAATCCTCTGGTTTCGTTACAAACCCGAATCTCTTGAGACTGGTGAGAACATTGAATGGCCTTATGTGTCGGTCATTATGCCCGCCCTTAACGAAGAAGAACTGGTCGGCAAGGCTATCGAATCGATTTTTTCTTCAAACTATCCCGGGGACAAACTCGAAGTCATCGCGATTAATGATGGTTCAAACGACCTAACCTTTCATCATATGATGAAGGCAAAACGGAAATATGGGGAAAGGCTTCGAGTTATCAATTTCAAGAGGAACATGGGTAAAAGAAAGGCTCTTTACTCAGGTCTGAAAGTCTCGCGGGGAAATATTGTGGTTACTGTTGATACGGACAGTAAAATTGGACGCAGCGCCATAAGGAATCTTGTCATTCCGTTGATTAAAGATCCTTCTGTTGGCGCTGTAGCGGGAAGGGTTGCAGCTCTGAATGAGCAGGAAAATTTTTTGACCCGAATGCTCTCCATCAGATATTCAATATCATTTGATTTTGGCCGTGCTTATCAAAGCGTCTATGGAACGGTTTTTGTCTGTCCGGGAGCTCTGGCTGCTTACCGGAAAAACGTCTTGCATTCTTTTGTCAAGGAATGGGTTAATCAAAGATTCATGAATACGCCCTGTCTCCACGGAGAAGACAGGGCTTTAACGACCTATATCCTGCGGGCGGGATATTACACCAAGTATCAATCCAATGCAGTTGTCTACACGCGGGTTCCTTCCAAGTTTCTTCAGATGAACCGGATGTATATTCGGTGGACGCGGAGTTACGTCCGTGAATCTATCCTCTTTGCGAGATTTATGTTTTCCCGCTATCGAAGGAAGCACCGAATTCTGCCTGTCCTTGATTTCGTTTTTCTAAACCTCCTTCATCCTTTTCATCTTTTTTCTGTCTCTGTGATTTCTTATTCTTTTTTTATCCATCCCTTGTTTATCTTGCGACATCTCGCCTTTTTAGTGATTGTGTCATTTTTCTTGTCGCTTTATTATTTGCGTACAAACAGGAGCCTGGCTTTTCTCTACGGGATTCCTTATGCGATGATTACAGCTTTCTTCCTTTGGTGGATTGTTCCCTTCTCAACCTTGACTCTTAAAAATCAATCCTGGATGACTCGTTAGGAATCCAGTCAATTTCTAGCTTTTAAGAGCAAGAATATTTTGCCTTTCCCGGTTTATTACGATGATAAGGATAGCCAATCCTGCCCCCAAAGAAAGTGTCAGGAGTATCCATTTGTTTAGCGGCCGATGGAAGACGATTTTATCGGCGTTTCCCGAGACGACGAAACCGCCCCAGTAATAAGGATGAGATAAAACTTCTGAATTGATCATTTCCAGCTTGGCTCTTCGCAATGAATTCATGATGG
This sequence comes from uncultured Eubacteriales bacterium, assembly GCA_964550915.1. GTDB lineage: Bacteria > Acidobacteriota > Aminicenantia > Aminicenantales > UBA8522 > JARYMI01. The sequence goes on from CAZKBY010000046.1 coordinate 2,470, forward strand.
ACTCGGAAGAACGAAGGAGGAAGTAGAATCTTTCTAAAAGCTGATAGCTCGCTTGATCGTTAATCGCCCACAAGCTTAATAGCACAGAGGAGGCACCGGCGTAAAAGAAGGCTCTGCTCAAACCCTCGATTCCCTCCCCTTTGATAAGTTGACCAAGTCCGGTCTGACAGGCAGAAAGAGTGACAAGATCTGCGTTGAGTTTTAAATTGAAGATTTCTCTCATTTGGAGAAAGCCGTCCTCCTTGGGGTCTTGATCAAGAGAGAGGATGACGGCAGAACGGCCGGGCTTTTTATCATCAATAAGCGCGTGGGTAGCCAGGTGAATAATCTTGTAATCGGAGAGGCGCTGTCCTTTGAAATTTTCTTCGGAGGCTTGGTTACGCAGGAGGATTTCTCTTTTTTTAGGCTTAAAAAGAGACGCGATTTTTTCCGTTTCCAAGCTGCTGTATCTTAACCTGAAAAACTTATAATCTGAATCAGGATAGAAGTAGGAAACACCTGGGTTAGTTTTAATTTCTGCAGGCTCGGCCTCGCTCTCGCCGAAAGATGGATCACCGAGGGCCAGGATATCCTTGGCGCGTTTCTGCCCGTTCATTCTTTTTCGATCAATCAGCTCTCGGAGTACTGAGAGAGAAGGAATGTAGGCAATATTATATTTTTTAATGAGCCATTCTGTGCTCTTATCTTTAGTGATCAATGTCTCAAAAGGCAAAAAATAGAGAATGTCATCTGGGATAAAGATTATTTTGGTAATCTTAGCTGTTCCCAGGCCGGGTTGCACCAGATTATTGAACAGACTGTATCCGATGCTGAAATCTTGGTTTTCGACATCAGTGATGGCCCTAATATAGGCCTGCACTTGTTTCTGGATCTCCTTTTGACCGGGGAGGGAAAATATTTTCAAATCCTGCTGAGTGATTGCAAATGCGTAGGAATTTTCCTTTGCGATTGTGTACGCCAAAACAGCAGTTTCCTCATCGAGAATATCCTTTTGAGCCTCTTTAAGAGTAATTGTTCGGGGGTAGCGAAGGTTAGCATAGGCAGAACTCGCTGCTCTTATCTCTCTCTTTAAGGACTCCAATTGTTCCTCGTATTTCTCCAGTTGTCTTTCTGCTTCAAGTCTGAACTCAGAAGAGACTTGTGGAACCAAGAGTTTTGTATGAATCTTCGATATTTCATTCATGAGTTCTGTTTCTTGGTTTAAGAGTTTCTGGCTAATTCCTTCTGTTAGATTGACTTTTGAGACCTCGATGCTGTCAAGGAAGGCACGTGCTTTAGCTCTTTCAAGGTAGCGAAAGGCTTCGTCCCTGTATTTTCCTGCTTGTTCTTTTTTATAAAGCTTAATCAAGAGGTCAATGATATTGTAGAAAGATTCGATTCTTTTGTCCGAACCAAGAAAGGTTGCCTTCAGCTCCTCTAGATCGATCCCCGAGCGAATGTTTTCTATAACTGATATTGATTTTTTATAGTTATCTAAAGCGGCAGAGAAATTGCCCTGTTGTTTGTAGGTGTTGGCAATCTCGAGATAAGCCTCCCAGAGAATCTTTCCTCCCTTGATGTTTAGGGCTAAGTCAATTGCTTTCTGATAATACTTCGTCGATTCGTCATAATTGCCTAGCTGAGAATAGACTATGCCCATATTTGTAAGAATCATTGCGTCAGCTTCATTGAAATTAATTTCTCTAGATTTTTCTAATGCCCGCCTAAAATATTCTAATGCTTTATACTTAATATTTAATAGAGAATAAGTGGCCCCAATGTTATTTAAAGAGATAGATTGCATTTTTTGATTAAAAATACTAACAGATATTTTGAGAGCATCCTCAAAATAATCTAACGCTTTTAACAGGTATTCTCGATTTCCCTCTGCAAGCCCTTTTCTTCTGCAGCTTTCTCCTATATTATTCAAGTCCATTGAAATGCTGTTGGCGTTTTTCAGTTTCATATCTATCGATAGTGCCCTCTGAAGGTGCTCAAGGGATCTGTCATAATTCCCCAAGTCAAAAAATACTATGCTAATATTATTCAGACATTCTGCTTCATTTTCTAAATTATTTGCAGATTTTGCGATTTCGAGGGCTTCAAAAAAGAATTTTAATGCAAATGAATAATTATCTGTCTTCCAATAAAAAAGGCCAATATTATTTAGACATCTTCCCTCTTCCTGCTTATGATTAATCTCCCGTGCGATGGCCAGAGCCTGTTGGTTTAAACTAAAAAAGTCTTGAAAGCTATTATTTTCCCAATAGGTTATGCTCAATTGGCGCAGACACTTAAGTTTGTGCTCTTTGCTGCCAATGTAGTCGGCCAGGTCAATCGCAGCTTCGAAGCTGCTTATTGATGCCTGAAGGTTGCCCGAAGAACGTTGATTTTTAGCCTCTGTGTAGTAGTCGTATATAGAAAGAGCGGCCTGGCTAATGTATATCTTCTCTTTTGCCCTCAAGGTCCGGGCCAAGGAAAGAGCCTGAGCATACCTATCGGCAGATCGCTGAAGATCGCCTGTATTCCAATACATCAATGCAAGGTTCATTAAGCAATCTAATTTTCCCTGGGTGTTTCCGCTTTCTTGAGCAATGCAGAACGCTTTGTTGAAGGCATCAACAGCATTGTCAAACTGGCCATTTCGTCTGAATTCCTCTCCCGCAGAAAAATAATCTTTGTATTTCGTGTCTGCGGATATAACAATTGTGGACGCTAAAACATGCTCTTGAAAAAAGAAAGAGGCACATAGAGAGAGCAGAATTAGGGCTATCCTTTTTGAAACAATATCTCTTCTGAGGAAAAGAAATTTTTGCATTTCCTTTGTCGCAGGCGAAACTCTGCCGATGCAATGCGACGCAAGTGTAGTTTGTCCTTGATATTGATCATGGTCAATCGCCTCTGGAGGGGAGACGAGGGGTGATTTTAGTGAGGATTTCTCACCCTAAAGGGTGATCTTCAAGCTAAGTCAATTTTTTTGCAGCATTTAATATAAATGGGATAACTCCCCTTCTTTTTTTATCAAAACTTTTGTTCGTGTTTAATTATTTTGCATAAAGAGAAATTTAAGTCGAATTCTAATCACCCGCACTTGGCCTAGGGGCAGCTAAGCCACCAAGAGGTCTAATCTTCCCGTTAGAGCTGTCCTGATTAATGGTGCTGGACGAGTTAGAGGTTCCTGTGTCAAAGACTGGCACGAACATCGACGCAAATGAAGAAATCCAGGCCACAGGCTTCTTGATCAAGTTAATGAAGTCGAACTTAGAGCTTTTTTTCGGAGCGCTGGAAAGGCCAGGAACTGAGAGAAAGGAAAATGCCAGCAAGGTGAGCAGAGTCGCGATTTTGAAGAATGACTTCTTCTGCATGAGGGCCTCCTTTTCGAGAATTAAATACGCCCTGTGGAATGACAGAAGAAGACGGGGCTAAACTACATGGATAATACGCACTCCATCATTCTCATCCAAGGCGTGAAATAAATTTAAATAATTAGCGATAAAATGTCAAGAGATTTTTGAAAAATTCGGGCAGTTTCCTGAAGATTGAGGATCCTATTTGTCAGCGTACCATTATATTGTGGCTGCGTTATCAGTTATACCAGATATAGATTCTTTCTCGCCCTTCTGATTTTCCAAGTGAAGCGAATTCTAGCCGTTGTCTATTTTTTTATGAAAAAGTTTATCTCCCAATCTGCCGTTTCACGGCTATCAGACCCATGAACAGCGTTTCTCTCAACAGAGAATCCAAATTCACGCCGGATGGTGCCGGGCTTTGCCAAAGCAGGGTCTGTTGCTCCCATGACTTCTCGCCAGCAAGCAATGGCATTGTCGCGTTCGAGGATCATGACGACGATTTCTCCTGAGGACATGAATTCTGTTAGGCTGTCATAAAAATGCTTATCCTTATGAATAATATAAAATCCCTTTGCTTCCTCCCTGGTGAGGCGAATCAATTTCATTTGAATGATTTTAAATCCTTCGTCCTCGATTCTCTGGATTATTTTTCCTGTGACCCTTTTTTTGACTGCGTCGGGTTTGATGATGGCCAACGTTTTTTCTATCATGCGAACTCCTCTATCCTTAACTCTAGAGTTTCATATATAGCAATCTCAGTGATGAGTCAACTCATGTTGACAGCCCGCACAGGCGCCTATAAAATGAACGGGTGAACTCTGAGGAACAGAACAAGGAAAACCTTAGGAAGTTCGCTTTTGATTTTGGTCTTAATCTCTTTGGGGTTGCTGATGTCACAGAAATCAGAGAGGGGTTTGGCCTTGATCGAGCAGTTCGCGGACAGTTAAACTTCGGGATTTCTTTAGGGAAGCGTTTGATCTGCTCTGTTCTTGATGATATCAGGGATAGCCCAACTCTTCTTTATTTTCACCATTATCGCCAGCTTAATTATTTTCTTGACAGAGCCGCCCTTCAGGTTTCTTCATTGATACAAGAGGCGGGCTATAAGGCTCTTCCTATTCCTGCCTCACAGATTATTGATTGGGATAAGCAGCTTGCTCATGTGTCACATAAGAGAGTGGCTTTGCTTGCTGGTCTGGGCTGGTTGGGCCGCAATAACTTGGTCGTTTCGCCAGAATTTGGATCCCAAATCAGGCTTGTTACTGTCTTAACAAGTATGCCGCTTGCTCCGGACAAGCCGTTAGAATTAGACTGTGGTAGCTGCCTAAAATGTCTCTCCTTTTGCCCGGCCAAAGCCATCAAAATGGATCAAAAAGATTTTGACCATCGAAGCTGTTTTGAAATGCTGAAGGGATTCAAGAAAAAGGGGCTGGTGACTCAGCACATCTGCGGAATCTGTGTCAAAGCCTGCCGAGGCAAAGCAGGCTAAAAAAATACACCAGCTCTTATCCTCAAGTTCAAGAGAAGATTCTCGATCAGTTCAACCGACTTTCTGAGTCCGGCGCCAACCTTCGGAAATGGGAGTCGGCTCTGCTCTCTCGCTTGCCCCTCAGGCCCTTTTCCGGCACGGAATCCAGATTTCTGTCTTCAGATCCTCGGGCTTGAGCTCCTGCGGGTTCATGTCAAGATATCGTTCCAAGACTGGCCCGCTGGCTTCGTAGCCGTTTTCCTCCATCCATTTGAGCATGGTAGCGATTGTTTCTCCCGTCTTGTCATAGGGGCCCTTATGGAGGCAGGATGCCACCTGGTCATAATTCCATTCTTTTTTCTCAAGCGGGGGTTGGATGAGCGCGTGCGGAGTGACAGGGAATCCGATCTCCCAGTCTAATTCTTCGGGTTCGACTTCGCCAGGAGCGTTGAAATAGATACCCATCAGCGGGCCCGCAGGAAACACATTCTGAGCACGTGATTCTTGCATCAATCTTCCGATCATCTCTGGAAGCTGGGAAAACGGGCCTTTATGGTGAAGGCAAAAATAGGCAAACGGCTCGACCTTCTGGACGGAAATCACCTCGCTCCCAGAAAGGTTAAAGACCCAAGGCTGAGTCCAGGAAGAGAAGAGGAGAAAGACGAGTGAGAGGAAGAATAAAATAAGAAATCCTTTTTTCATGACCTTACCTCCCAACGCGAATTTATTTCAGGTTCTGGCTGGAATTTTATCATTCTCGCCGCGAAAAGCAAATAGGTGTCCGGTTTCCTTGACTGTTTTTCTTTTGACAGATGAGTTCGAAAAAAATATAATTGCAAGAAATGGGGAAGTTGATCTTTCTCAAGTATTCCGCCTGTTGGGAGTGAAGATGATAGCCAAATTCAATCTCTTCTCCTTTTTTTCATTTGTTTTTCTTGGGATTAGCATGCTGGGACAGCCTGGATGTTCTCGCCCAGAATCCGTCCCGGCCGACCTCGTCTTGATAAACGGGACGATTTACACTGTCAACGAGGCCATGCCTTCAGCCACGTCCCTGGCTGTTCGAGGAAATAAGATAATCGCTGTATGCGAGAACGATCATGATGTAAAAAAATACATTGGCCCCAAAACTCGGGCCATTGACCTGGACGGAAAATTCGTCCTACCCGGGATTATCGATGCCCACGTTCATTTCAACAGAGCCGGAGCACTGATCAACGATGCGAACCTGATGATGGTCTCCGATGAAGCCGGGTTGAGGAAGGAAATCCAGCGGGTCGTGGCCATTCTTGACAAGGGTGAATGGATCACAGAGGGTCTTTGGGGAGCATATGAGCAATGGGATTTAGGAGACGCCGGCGTATCTTCTCAAAGGAAGACTGTCTCCTGGAGACCGAATCGTTCTATGATCGATGATCTTACATCTGACAATCCCTGCTTTCTTTGCCGATTTGACCGGAAAGAATGGTTAGCCAATTCGGCCGCTTTGAAGGCGGCGGGAATGGAGGGCCAGAAAGTTCAAGGGATGGAACTCGGTCGCGACGGTCATCCGACTGGAATTGTCTTCCACCCTTCTCCTACGTTCGATGCCTTAGTCAAGGCTGTTCGTCCGAAATCTCGCCAGAGGCTTTTGGATGAGAACCGGGCAGCCTTAAAGGCTCTGCGGGAAGCAGGAATTGTCGAAATTCATGACATCGCGACTCCCGATCAAACGGACCGTTTTATTGAACTTCAAGAAAGTGGCGAGCTGACCTGCCGCGTCTGGCTCAGGCCTGATCTATCCCGGGCCGATGAACTCAAGGCCAAAGGATTCACAATGGGCCTTCATCCCAAGACAAAGCAGAGGGATCAATGGCTTCGCTATGGTGCTTTGAAGGGCTATATCGATGGCATCATGGGCACTCACGGTGCTTTATTTTTTGAGCCTTACAATGATCAGCCAGAGAATTATGGACATTGGCGGCATCATACCTCCGATGACCCTGAGCTCAGGGCCGGCAACATGGAGAAGATGTATGGATTGATCAAATCCGCCTTAGAGGCAGGATTTGTATCTAATGTGCACGCCATTGGAGACAGGGGAGTCGCCGAGATGCTCAATGTTTATGAGAGGTTGAAGAAAGACATAGGAACGGATCTCAGGGGGTTTCGAATTATCCACGCTCAGGTGATTAGGCCGCAGGACTTTGCCCGCTTCAAAGCACTCAACGTCATTGCTGAGGTCAATCCATACCATATCTCGGATGATATGCGTTGGATGGAGGAGCGCATCGGGCGAGAAAGATGTCGAGGCGCTTATGCTTTCAAGTCCCTGTTAGACAACGGCACCATCCTTAGTTTTGGGTCTGACTGGCCAGGGACAACGGCTGCTTATTACCACATGCATCCAAAATACTTAATTTATGCTGCCGTGACCAGGAAGACAATTAAAGGAACCCCTGAGGGCGGTTGGTTTCCCGAAGAGAGAATCTCTATTACTCAAGCCATTCGAGCTTATACGATTAATAATGCCCTGGCTTGCTTCGAGGATAACATCCGCGGCTCTCTGGAGGAAGGCAAACTGGCTGATATCACTGTTTTCGATCGAAATTTGCTCGTCATTCCTGAAGATGATATCTTAAAGGCAGAAGTTGTCTACACGATCGTTGACGGGAACGTGGTTTTTGAGAAATAAATCAATGTCGCTGAAAGAGGGTCTTGCGAAAAATAATGAATTGCCAAATAATAATAACCTATTGATGAAGAGCGACAAGAACCCAAATGCTAAGGTTTTAAGCAAGGGGAAAACTGAGAGATGGTGAAGATTTTGCTTGTCGAAGACGATCCTGTGCAGGTTGAGCTAATCAGGAAACATATTGAATCCTCTGGCTATGACCTCGTTATCGCCAGAAACGGACAGGAAGGGATCAAAATCGCCCAAAAAGAAAAGCCAGACCTCATTCTGATGGACATGATCATGCCCGGTATGCACGGTCTCGAAGCTATCATCAAGCTCAAAGAGAACCCCTTGACGGAAAGTATCCCTGTTATAGCTCTAACCATTATGAGTTCGCCTAAGTTCGTCCAGGAGTGTTACCGGGCCGGGATTGTCGGCTACATTAAAAAGCCTTATGAGCCAAAAACACTCTTGGAGAGCATCGAGAGAATCGTAGGAAAGCCCGAAAGGCTGATTAATCGGGTTCTCATCATAGCTGGAGCTTCACGCTTGGCGACCATGATCGAGATGAGACTTGTTCGGCAGGGCTATCATGTCAATTCCTTTGCTGGGGGGAAAAGCGCCCTCAGCCATGCTGAAAAAGAAAAACCAGACGTCATCTTCCTGGATATTTCTCTTCCGGAGAAGCATGTTTCTGCGGTTTTTAGCGAGCTCAGAAAGTCGAAGGAAATGGGAAAGATTCCCATCGTTCTCCTCTCGCCTCACCGGGGAAATGAAGAGTTAGAAAGAGAAGTTGTTGCCCGCGGTGCCGCAGGCTATATCACATCAGCTTCAGACCTAGGCAGCGTTTTGCGAAAAATTAAAGAACCAGTCGCTTAGGACATCACCATCCTGATCCTCCCTGATATGGCCAGCGTCAGCTTGCACGTTCCCCATGAGTTAGAGAGAATGATTGTCGCCAGGTTGGAGACGGTTCCCACGGGATAGAAAACCGGGCTGTTGTTGGCCTCAACGCTGACGCCCTCGACCGTGCCGCTTAGAACGGGGCGCCATTTTTTTGGGGACGAATCATATTTTTCTATAACGTAGCCAGACGGCCTAAAAATCATGCGCACCGGCTTCCCCTCAAAGATCGCTCTGTAACGGGCATAATTAAGGCGCGCATTAATCTCTCCAGCTGCTTTTTTCAGTCTGTATTTAGGAGAGAGATTAAGGAGAGGAGTCGTTGCGGCCAAAATCATGAGGGAAGCAATGGCCAGCACGGCTACCGCTTCGAGGAGAGAGAATCCCTTCTTCATCAGCTATTCCTTCCAGGTGAGAATCTCGAAAAAAGATACAAAAAGGACGGGATGTTCAGTTTTAGGGAAAAACGCAGCGTCATCGATGAGGCCTGATTGATCCTGGGCGAAGATTTGCAGTCGATTACCTTGGGCCACGTATTCTGTTGTCTGGAGACTTCCCACCACACGAACATTCCTGTTTTTACCATCGATCCTGAGGCCTTCTCCTTGCGCTGTCAGGGATGCATGAATCTGAATCCCTGCAGGAGCGTTGGCTCCAATGACAATGCCGCCGTCTCGCGCTTCTTCCTGCCAGATGTCTTTTCCCGTGGAGAAAATAACGAGCTGACTATCCTTTTCTTTGAGATAAGGCATTCCCTCCTGCCAAGTGACTCCCCGTCGGATGAGAGGAGAAGTGATCGTTATTTTTTCCGAGGCCACAAGTGTGAGGTTGACGCCTGGAAGAAGGGAAGGGACTTCTTCATCCTGCACAAGACTGACCTCCCCCGCGGCGTTAACGACGCCCCCGCCAAGAGATTCAACCTTGCCGTTGACAATAATTATTCCCAGGGGCACAAGATTAAAAGAAAGAAGGCCGGAAGGCGAGTAAAAAAACGTCTCTGTTCTTGAGGGGCTGAATTTAAGAATCCAGGAGCCCAGCTCCATCTGGAAGGAGATGACTTGGAAATCCTGCTCGACAGCCATGACCATCTCCTTGACGTCACCCTGAACGTAGATCCCGCCGAGCCCGAGATCGTTCTGGAGGAAATAGACTCCGTCGGGGACAGGAGAATCGGATTCTTTCAGGCCGAGCGCAAAACGGAGCTTTGATGTCGACAAGTCCTGCGGACGAAAGATCCCAATATTGAAGGCCTTTTCAATAAGGCCGGTGACTTCTTGAGGAATGAGAGGTTCCTCCGCATAACTTGCTTTAGCAGGAAAAATATTTAGCGTCGGCAGGGTTATCTCTATTTCGTTCTCTTTTTCGAAATCTAGCCTTTCCTCGGGGGCAAGATTCTTGTTGATGAGCAGGGGAAAAGAAGAAAGGGGGATCCGGCCGGCCACAATTCCGATACGACTTTCAAGTCGCGAATTTTTGCGGGGGCCCAAGTTCTTGAACCAACCCTCCGAATCAATCTCCAGCCTGAACCGGGAATGGAAAAAGTCCTCCGCTTCCGCAAAGCTATCCAGAAAGCAGCTTATCTGACTCTTCCACATGAGCCCTTCTCCTGTTTCGAGAATGACGACAGGAAAACTCCTTTCCAATGTTTCCTCGATAAGCGTCGGCTGGGCCCTGGCTGTGCTCTCTTTCAATCTTTCATAGTCTCCCTTGGAAATTACTTTTGGCAACGTGACGCTTCTGAAGGCCTTCATGAGGTCATGGAAGCCAGTCTTGATCCCGTTTTCCGAGGCGTACTCAAGCAAAACTGAATTCTTTCTCAAGCCGTTCAATTTCAGGTGGATCTGGGAGAGAAAGACCAGTCCCAGGGCCAGTATCGAGAAGACCAAGAAGCAGAAAACAGTGACAATCAACATGGCCCCTGTTTTTTCTCTCTCAGGATGGCTTGGAACAAATAGCCGTATTTTTCGGAAAGACCAAAATTTCATATATTCTCTCCTCGTCGGCTTTTAGGGCAAAGTTTACCCTGACCAAGTTGTCCTCCGTTTTAAAATCGAAGCTAAATGAATGGACCTCATCAAGGAGCGGCTGCGCGGAGCTTGAATTGACGCGCCGGCGGATGGTGCTTCTCGCTTTATCCAGGAAGAGAGAGATTTTTTCAAGGAGCAGGAGCTGAGTTTCGTTTTTTGGGTAAGAAAACTCGAGCGGCGAGTCCAGCAGGATGGACTTACCCTCGCAAGCTACAATGGACCGATGCTCTCCCAGATACCCGGCCATCAAACAGATTTCTCGGCCTGGACTTGTTCCTGCGGTCGAGTCAAGAATGATCCGTTGGGTCCCCGGGAAAAGATCTTCGCTTGGAAATCGAGTTTCCTCGAGACTGAAAATCACGAGCCCTTCCTCGTTCCGCTCAATGCCTTTGGCGATTCCAAGTCTAATTGCCTGCGTGAGGCCGGATCCTGCTCGAAGGAGGTCGATTCTCATTTTGTCCAGCGCGGCCATGGCCGCCTGCGTATCCTCTTCCGCTTTCTTGAGCTTGATGAAAAGGCCGCGGGCAAGGCCTAAGACCTCAAAAAAGGCAATGACAATGATCAGGAAAAGAGTCAAGCTGATCATCGTTTCGATAGCCGAGAAGCCCTTTCTTTCCATAACCTAAAATTCCAGTTCCCGGCAGAAAAGAAGCGCCGCAATGATTCTTTTTTGGGGAGCGTTCTGCCGAGAAATTTCTATGACGACTTTTTTCATTCCTTCGTCTATGTCACCAACGCTCCACGTACTGCAGAGAACCTCCTTTGAAAAACTAAATCTGGCTGCCTCGAAATACTCACCCTCCATCAGGGCCGGATCTTCAAACGGGATGGACTTGAAATACTCGAACTTTGCTGCGGCCAGACTCGCTGCCGCAAGAAGGAAGTCGGCCTTTCTCTTTGCCTCTAATGACAATATGATGAGCTGTATCGCCCCGCAGAGGAGGAATAGAATCAGGGCAGAGGAGACAAGCATTTCAATCAGGCTAAATCCCGTCTTTTTCATGCTTTCTGTCCTTGAGGTTCTATTCTTAGCCAAAGACGTGCCACAATCGGGGAGATGCTCATCTGGCAAGAGCGAGCCGCCGGGCGGTCAGGGTGTTAACTGATGTTTAAAACAGGAGGGCAGTTGACTTTTTTTAAGTAAACCGGAGTTGACAAATAAGGTTTGACGCCCGCCTGATAAATTTATTAAAATTTAGCCTTAGCATCTTGACAATTCGGGCGATTGTCCTTATTATATAGTTGCCTTTTGGCCGTAACGTCAGAAGTACCTAAACAACCTATTTGGTTGAAATTTCGTTCTTTTAACGACGTTTGAGTTTCTTTCTCGGGATAGAAAGAACCGGATCTTTGAAAGAAAAAGCGGAGCGACTTTGATTGATCCGATTTGCCAACGCTTCGGTTTGAAGAGAACTCGCAAGAGTTCTTTTATCAACTGGAGAGTTTGATCCTGGCTCAGAGTGAACGTTGGCGGCGTGCCTAACACATGCAAGTCGAACGGACTCAAAGGGGCAACTCTTTGAGTTAGTGGCGAACGGGTGAGTAACACGTGGGTAATCTCCCCTCGAGTGAGGGATAAGCTCCCGAAAGGGGGTCTAATACCGCATGACGCCATGGGGCATAAGCTTCCATGGTTAAAGCCGCAAGGCGCTTGAGGATGAGCCTGCGTCCTATTAGCTAGTTGGTAGGGTAACGGCCTACCAAGGCGTTGATGGGTAGCCGGCCTGAGAGGGTGTCCGGCCACACTGGGACTGAGACACGGCCCAGACTCCTACGGGAGGCAGCAGTGAGGAATTTTGCGCAATGGGGGAAACCCTGACGCAGCGACGCCGCGTGGAGGATGAAGGCCTTCGGGTCGTAAACTCCTGTCAGAGGTGAAGAAAGCCCGCAAGGGTTTGACGGTAACCTCAGAGGAAGCCCCGGCCAACTACGTGCCAGCAGCCGCGGTAATACGTAGGGGGCGAACGTTACTCGGAATTACTGGGCGTAAAGGGTGTGTAGGCGGTTGAGTAAGTCAAAGATGAAATCCCGAGGCTCAACTTCGGAATTGTCTTTGAAACTACTCGGCTTGAGGATAGTGGAGGAGAATGGAATTCCCGGTGGAGCGGTGAAATGCGTAGATATCGGGAGGAACACCAGAGGCG
>CAZKBY010000047.1:0-14597 GCA_964550915.1 uncultured Eubacteriales bacterium
TGCCCCAACATCATCTGGACCGAGCGCAAGTCAGCCCCCCTCTCTAGAAGATGGGTAGCGAAGGAGTGACGGAGGACGTGAGGGCTGATCCCGGCAGTCAGGCCGGACCGGCGGGCATACTCGCGGAGCAGCTTCCAAACTCCCTGGCGGGTGAACGGATCGCCGAGACGCGTCAAGAAGAGGGCTGCCTCGTTTTTCTTGTCAAGCTGAGGCCGGACGTTGGTGAGGTAGCCCCGGGTTGCCGCAGTTGCACATTTACCTAAGGGGACGACTCTCTCCTTGCCGCCCTTCCCCCGGCAGACGAGATAACCTTCCTTCAGGTTGAGGTCAGCCGGCCTGAGCTGGACAAGCTCGGAAACACGCAGGCCAGAAGCATAAAGGACTTCGAGCATGGCCCTGTCACGGAGCCCCTGGGGATCGCCTGTGTCCGGCTGGTTGAGGAGATTCTCCACCTCGGCCATGGTCAGGAATTTGGGCAAGGACAGCCACATCCTCGGTGAAGACAGGTTGGCGGTCGGGTCCTTCTTCACCAAGCCGTCCAGGACAAGAAACTTGTAAAACGATTTCAGCGAAGAAATCAACCTGGCCAGAGACCGCGCCTGGAGCCCGGCCCGGCTCTGCCCGTGGATGAAACGGATGAGCGTCTCCTCTTCTGCGTCCGTCCAGTTGACTTTTTCTTTTTTCAGGAAAAGAAAAAATTTCTTTAGATCGTGGCCGTAGGAGCTGATCGTGTTGGCAGAAAGACCCTTTTCCACGGATAAAAAGTTGAGGAAGAGCCGAGTGATTTCCTCGGCCGAGGAGAAAGGTTTCTTCATGCCAGGAAAGGGTTTGATTCCCGTTCCTCGCCGACGGTCGTCCAGGGGCCGTGCCCTGGAAGGACAATTGTTTCGGGAGGAAGGGAGAGGATCTTGGTTCTGATCGATTCCTCGAGGTCCCGCGCTGAGCCGCCCGGAAGATCCGTGCGGCCGACTCCGCCGCAGAAGAGCGTATCACCTGAAAAGAGGATCCCGTCGCCGAGGAAGCTGACACTGCCGGGAGTGTGCCCTGGCGTGTGGATGACCTGCAAGCTTAACTCGCCGATGGCGATGGTCTCGCCGTCCTGAAGGAACCGGTCGGCCGGCGGCGACTCCTTGGCGCCAAGGAAAAAGCTCAGCTCAAACTGCTGAACTTTCTCCAGCAGGGAGCCATCCAACGTATGGATGCAGAGAGGAATCTTAAACTTCTCCTTGACATCCTTGTTGGCACCGATGTGGTCAATGTGCCCGTGGGTGTTGAGGATGAGGATGGGCTTAAGCCCAAACTCAAGGATGACGGGAAAGATCCGGTCGGCCTCAGCTCCCGGGTCGATGACGGCGCACTCTAATGTCTTCTGGCAGGAAACCAAGTAGCAGTTCGTGTCCAGAGGACCGACCACAACGAGCTTATAGTCCATGGGTCCTTTCTTGTTGGCTATCATAAATCCAACCCCATCCTTAGTCAAGAACATCGAGGACAGCCTCAAAGCCTTTTCTTGTCTTTTGGGGCGAGAGCCACTATAATCCAGCCGATGGGCGAGCAACCCTGGCAGGTCCGGCTGGTCGCAAAGTCGATCAAGAAAAAAGAAAAACTGAAGCTTCTCGACACGAGTCTCCGTTTCCTTCCCTCAAGGGTTGCTCTCGACCTCGGCTGTGGCCAGGGCAGCCAGAGCTATTTTGTCCGTCGCAAGGGAGGTTTCTGGGTAAGCGGAGACGAGGACATGTCAAGTCTCATAGAAGCCCAGAGGCTTCTCGGCTCAGGCCTCGTCCGACTTGCCGGTGATCGCCTTCCTTTCAAGGATCGCGCTTTTGACCTCGTCCTGTGTCTCGATTATCTCGAGCACATCGAGGCCGACGAAAGGGCGCTCGAGGAAATCGCCCGGGTCCTCAAAAAGCGAGGCGAAGTCATTTTTGTCACGCCCCACACCGGAAAATTTTTTCTTCTTCACAAACTGCGCGCCGGCCTCGGCCTTAAGCTGGAGGATTTCGGCCATAAAAGAGAGGGCTACCCAGCTTGGGATCTTGAGAAAAAACTCGGTCGGGCGGGCCTCGAGCCCGAAAGAAAAGTGACGTACTCCCGATTTTTCTCTGAATTCCTTGAACTCGTCCTCAATTCCCTCTACGTTAAAGTTCTCGCCAGAAAGCCCGCCAAAAAGAGGCGGGACGGACATATCCGGCCTTCCACCGGCGAAGAGTTCAACGCTCAGAAAAAAGCCTTTGCTCTTTACTCTCTCGTCTATCCGCTCTTCTGGCTATTCTCCCGTCTGGACAGGCTTCTCTTTTTCCACCCGGGCTACAGCCTGATGGTCTGGGCTCGGAAGCCCTGACTTCCGATTTACGGGCTGATTTCAATTCTGGTATAATAAAAACAATGGATGCTTATCTCGCCGAGGAAGCGCTCCTCGGCCTTCAGGGACAGGCTCTCGACCCGTTCTGGCAAAGGGCTGCCGGCGTACTCCTCGGCCACAGGAGAGGTCCTCGTTTTTTTGTGGAAAAGGTTTTTCCCTGCCGGGCCGCGTTTTTTTTGACGCTCAAAAATTACAGAGCTCTGGACGATCATTTTGGCGGCAAAATCGTCGGTTTTTACTCTTTTGCCTCGAACTCCCGAAGCAGACATCGGCTTTGCCGGCCTTTTGCCTGTGGAAAACTCTACCTTGAAATCAGGCGTGGAAGGAAGAAACTGCTCATGAAACCTTCTGTTATCGATTACCACCGATCATTCTATTTCCGGCCTGTCCCGCTTCTTCTTGAGCCTCGGGAAAAACCATGAGCGACCTTCTGGACAAAGAGGAACAGCAGTTTCTCCTCAGCCTGGCGCGCCAGACGATTGAGCATTATTTAAAAACAGGCGAGCCGCCGACAACCGAGCCTGTGGAAAACAAAAAACTGCAGGAGAAACGGGGAGCTTTCGTCACTCTCAAAGTCGAGGGCCAGCTCCGCGGCTGCATCGGCTACCCCCTGCCCATCAAGCCTCTCTTTGAAACAATCATCGACATGGCCATTGCCGCTTCGACCCAGGACTATCGCTTTGTCCCGCTCACTCCCGAAGAACTTCCCCAAACGAGGATTGAAATCTCAGTTCTCAGTCTTCCCCAGCCAATCAAAGACATCTCCGACGTCGAAGTCGGAAAACACGGAATCATCGTCTCCAAAGGATTCCACAGGGGTCTTCTTCTTCCTCAGGTTCCCCTGGAGTACGATTGGGACCGGGAAACCTTTCTCCGCCATGGATGTTTAAAGGCGGGCCTTGACGAAGAAGAATGGAAGAGAGGAGTGAAGATCGAAGTCTTCACCGCCCAGGTTTTTTCAGAATGACGGCCGGAGAGTGATCTATTTTCCCTTTTTTTTCAGCCGCTCGAGTTCAGCCTGCGCCTCTTTTTTGTAATCCTCGCACTTGGACGAGGTCACTGGAACTTCCAGGACCTTCTCGAACTCCTGCTTGGCCAAGTCGTACTTTTTCAAAGACAGGTAAGTCCGCCCGAGCTCGAGATGATGGTTCGTGTAATCAGGCCGAAGCTCGACAGCCTTCTTGAGTGCCTGCTCGGATTCCTCAAACGACCCTTTCGGAATGCTTCCATAAACGAGGCCGCCTAAAAAGCGCTGGGCGCCTCCGATCTCGGCCATCCGCCGGTGCCAGCGTCCGAGCGCGTGATAGGCGAGATCGTTGGTGTTATCAAGTTCGATGGCCTTTTCGATCTCATTTTTGATCACCTTGGACATGTTGATCTGGTCTCTTTTGCCCAGCGTGAGCGCGTATTTTCCCAAGGCTGCCGAAAGGAAAAAGTGACCCCAGGTATCGTTGGGATTGGCCCTGACTGCCTGCCGGCCGTAGGTTTCACCCTCTTTGTACAGCTTTCTCTGTTTCGCTTCCCAGCCCGGTTCATTCTGGCTGATCTGGTCGGCCACATCCACGCATGCCCGGCACAGCTTCCAGAGAGCCTCGTAGTTGGCGGGATCTGCCTCGACAGCAAGCCTGTAAGCCTCCAGCGCCTTGGCGTCATCAAACTGAGCGTAATACTCGTCGCCCTGCCGGATGTGATCCTCCACGGTCTGAGCCCAGACAAAAACAGCCGCCGCGGCCAAGGAAACGCAGGCGATGATTTTGAAGATCGTTTGCCTTTTCAATTTGCCCTCCTTGTCAAAGTCGGTCAGTGCTTTGCCTGCATATATATCACAAAGCGTCAGCCTTTTTCAAAATAGCGGTCGGCTTCAGCGTCGAGTCCCGAGAGAAGGCCTTCCACCTTCTGACGTTCCTGCTCGAAGCCGTTTTCATCCAGGGAGAGAGCCACTTGAACGGGTTGACCGAAGACGGCGACGATGCGGGAGAACGGGTAGAACAACAAGAAATTGTCCCAGCTCCCGAGGAACTTCTTCCGGGAAGCCGAAAAAGAAACCGGTGCCAGGAATGCGCCCGTTTCTTGGGCCAATTTCAGGCAGCCAGGTTTGAGATGCCGGTCAGGGCCCTTGGGGCCGTCCGGAATGATGATCAGCTCTCCTCCCTGCTGGAGCTCTTTTTTCATCTCATTCCAGGCTCGAACGACAGCATGAGAGCTCGATCCCCTGAGAATGCGAAAACTCCAGCCTGAGGCGATTCGAGCGATGATCTCGCCGTCTTTGCTCGGACTGACCAGAGCGGCGATACCGCGGCGGCGGAAAAAATAAGGAGCGAGCAAAAGACGGCCGTGCCAGATGAGCAGGATGACGGGTTTGCCCTCTTTTCTAAGTCTTTTGTAATCTTGATCACCGACAACGGCAATCCGGCATGTCCCGGCCCACACGCCCAGAACGGCCCTTCCCAGGACCCCGATAGCCTCCCAGCGCAGCCTTTCCCAGAGTGACATTGCCCCTAATGATACCTCATCCGCCGCCTAAACTGAAGAGCTTCAGTTAAGCGGGGGATTGACGGAACTTCTCCAGGAGGAACCCGGCAACAAAGCCGGCCAGACTCAGGGCCAGACCGTAGGGGACCGAATATGGCCAGGCCGGCAAGCTGACAGGGAAAATTCTAAGCTCGGAGAGGAAGCTGATCAGAGCGAACCCACCGCCAAGCGCCAGGCTAAGCCCGCCGGCCAGGGGGATTCTTTTTTTAAAAATAAACATGGCCATCCCGGGAATAAAAAGCCCTTCGGCCATTATCTCCGAAGCCAGCCCGATTGTCCTGAGAATGCTCTGAAATCGGGTGGCGACGAGGAAAGACAACGCGGCTACAAGAAACGTGGCGACCCGTCCGGCTAGAACCAACTCACCCGCCATCTTTCTTTGTGGAACAAGCATGCGCTGGTAGATGTCTCGGGTGAGGGTTAATGCGCCCGTGTTGATGGCCGTGTCCATCGTCGAAAGAACGGCTGCCGCCACGGCGACAAACAGAAGCGCTCCCAAAACAGGAGCTATGTTTGCCGCGATGAATTCGCCAAGAAGAGGCCCAGCCAGAACCCGGGACGAAAAAAGAGGCCGGGACAGGATACCGATGACAACAACAAGCCCGTAGAGAAAGATAAAGCCGCCGGCTGTGATGAGGAGGCCCAGACGCGCTTTTTGCTCCGTCCGGGCCGCCTGAACCCGCTGCCAGGCGATGGGAGAAATCGTCCAGGCCAGGATAAAAGAGAGAGTGATGAGCAAATTTTTCTTGACGTCGAAGAATAAATTGCCTGCCTGGACGGCAGCCCCAAAAGAGGAGGCCTTAAAGAGGAAGATGGCCAGTCCGATAGCCCCCGCTGCGAGAAGGAAGCACTGGAAGGTGTCAGTAAAAGCGACTGAGCGCAAGCCTCCGCTTACAAGATAGACGAGGACAACCCCTGTGCCCAGGACGAGGCTCCAAAAATAGGACATACCCAAGAAGGGTTGAAAAAAATTGCCAGCGGCGACCATTTGGGAAGAAGTCAGGACAACCATGTACCAGAAAATGAGGAGGGAGGACAGGTGGCGGACTGTTCTTCCGTAGCGGAGCTCAACCAGGTCGGGGAGGGTCAGGATGGGCAGCCGCCGGATCGGCCCGGCCAGCAGAAAAGCAAAAACAAGCACGGTGAGCACGGCCGGGGCGCCCACCAGCCAGATGGCACTTACTCCCACCCTGTAGGCCTCATCGGTCGTAACTAAGATGGACGTGGCTCCAAACCAGGATGCTGTCAAGGAAAGGAAAACAAGCCAAGCAGACAGGGAACGCGAGGCCAGGAAAAAATCCTCCAGGCTTTTCATCCGGCACGAGAACTTCAGCCCGAGGAAAAGGATGACGGCAAAATAACCGCCCAGGAGGCCAAAAAACTCGATTCTCATCGGCACGATTTATAACAGAAAACATTTGCCTGGTAAATAAGACTCTTTTAGCTTGACAGAGCTTCTGATAAACTAACAACTCGATGGTCCTGGCGGAGGTTTCAAGCGCCGGGTCACATTCATGAAAGCACTCATCACGGGCGCCAGCGGTTTTATCGGCGGGCATCTAGCCGAGGAGTTGTGCCGCCGGGAATACGATGTTTTCTGCCTCGTCCGAAAAACGAGTTCCGTTTTTCATCTGAGACGCCTGCCAGCGAGGCTCGTCAGCGGAGAGCTGAAGGATGCGGCCTCGCTCCGCGCCGCTGTCCGGGGCATGGATTATGTCTTCCATCTCGCCGCCGTTATCACCTCTCTGGACAGGCAGGAGTATGAGGCGGTCAACGTTCAGGGCACTCAGAACCTTGTCCAGGCAGTCCTCGCTGAAGCTTGCGGCCTCAAGCGTTTTGTTTTCGTCTCAAGCATCAGCGCTGCTGGGCCGAGTCCGCCGGACCGGGCTCTCAGCGAGGTCGATGACCCCAAGCCCGTCTCTGAGTATGGCCGGAGCAAGCTCGCCGCCGAGCATATCGTCCTCGACGCCGCCGGCACAGTTCCCGTTACGATCATCCGGCCGCCTAACGTCCTGGGGCCCCGGCAGCGGGAATTTCAGGAATCTGTCGGACTGATCCGAAGACGAATCTTCCCGGTCGTGGGAAACGGCAGGCCTCAGACCAGTCTGGCCGACGTCGGTGACGTCGTCCGGGCGCTGAGGCTCGCGGCCGAGAACCCGAGAGCGACGGGCGAGACATATTTCATCACGGACGGAAATGCCTATGCCTGGCAAGAGGTCGTCGCCACCACGATCCGCGAGCTTGGGCTTCGACCGCCCTTCCTCAGAGTTCCCTTCGCCGTCCAGTATGCGGCCTCCTGGATCGAAGAAGCGACAGCGCGGCGACAAGGCCGGCGGCCCCGCCTGACGAGAGAGCAGGTCCTGGCGGTCCGCAACATGTACTGGATCTATGACGGGACGAAAATCAGGCAGCACCTCAGCTTCCAGCCAGCCTGGGATATGCAGAGTTCGATCCGCCGGAGTGTGGACTGGATTCTCCAAAAGGAAAGAAAATCTCAAGGTCACCGAGGTGAGAAGGGGTCAAGGTGAGCAAGCACAGGACTGTATCCATGCTTGGCTTGCCTCTTAGAATAACAGACGCGGCGATTCTCGGAGGGCTTGCCTTTTTCCTTCTCCTGGCAGCCGTTTTTTCGGGCCGCCTCGAAAAGCCGCTTTCTTTCATCGGCCAAGGCCTGATTGCCGGCTGCCTCTACATCGGGTCGATCCTCTGGCTTACCCGGCTGAGGTCCAGGTTTCTTCGGTTCCTCCTCCGGACGGCCCCAGTCCAGTTTATGTTTCTCCAGGAATACTTCATGGCCCGAGACCTTCAGCTCATTTTTTTCTCCTGGAATGATCGTCTCGTCCTCGCCTGGGAAAAAGCCCTTTTCGGCGTTCAGCCCCTTGTCTGGATTCAGAGATTCAGCTCGCCCTGGCTCACGGAATGGATGATGTTTGTCTACATCGTTTACATTGTCATTTACCCGGTCCTTGGCGCCGTCATCTTTTTCCGAAGGGGCGAGCAAGCCAATGAAGATTATCTTTTTCATCTGGGCGCGGCCAACCTCCTCTGCGGCCTGGGATTTATCCTTTTTCCCGTAGCCGGCCCCCTTCGCTTCGAGGAAGCCCGAAGCCTTCTTACTGGTGGCTTTGAAGGAGGTCTTTTCACCGAACTCAGCGATCTTGTGCGGTCTACGGTCCACGCCCCTGGCGGCACAATCCCCAGCCCCCATTGCGCCGTGGCCACAGTCATGTGGTTAATGGCCTGGCGCTATGCCAGGCGAGAGTTCTATTTCTTGGCACCTGTGATCCTCTCGCTCTACATCTCGACGGTTTATGGCTGGTTCCATTATGTGTCTGACTCGATCATCGGCATTCTGACGGGGCTTCTCGTGCTGGCGGTCGGTCCAGCCCTCGTCCGCGGCTGGGACGGCTTCGCCGAAGGCCGCGAAGGAAGGCGCCGATGAGCTCTGTCCTCATCACGGGCGCCAACGGATTCATCGGGTCAAACCTCTCCAAATACTTTCTTGACAGGGGTGTTAAGGTCTACGCCTTCGTCAGGGAGACATCGGACCTCCGCTTCCTTGAAGGCCTTGATGTTTGCCTCATCCGCGGAGACCTTAGAGATGGGGAAAAGATCAGGATTCCGGAGGACACCTCAGCGGTCATCCACTCAGCCTCCCTCGTATCTGATGTGGCCGTGGAGAAAGCCTGCGAGCTGAATATTTTTCAGGCGACTGTCAACCTCGTCCGGAAGCTTCAGGCTGGGGGGAAATCAGCGCGCCGCTTCGTTTACCTGTCCTCAGCCCTCGTCCTGGGATACAACTGTAACGCAATCAGCGAGGAACATCCTGGCCAGAGTGCTGAGTTTCTCGCTTACACAAGACAGAAGAAGCGCACAGAACAGTTTCTCCTCGCCGAGCACGCGGAGAGGAAACTGCCCGTCGTCATCCTGCGTCCGGGGGATGTCTACGGTCCGAACGACAGGACGACCTGCGCCCAGATCATCAGAGGTTGCGAGCGGGGTGTCCCCCTGATTGTCGGACACGGCCGGTGGCGATTTGGATATTGTTATGTTGGGAATCTTTGCCAGGCCGTGGAGCTGGCCATCGCCAGGGAAGGAATCGAGGGCCGGGCTTACACAATCACCAACGGGGAGCTGCCTACCTGGCGCGATTTCTTCAAGGCCATTCAGAAAGGGCTCGGCAAAAAACAGCATGTCTACATCCCTGTCTGGTTCGCCTTCGCCGTGGCCAGGATGATGAGCGGTCTTCAAAAAGTATTTCCTGGCTACCAGCCGCCCCTTAATTATTACAGGATCAAACGGATCACGACGGAGACGACCTATGACATCTCCAGGACCGTGGCCGAGCTCGGGTTCAGGCCTGACAACAACTTTAAGGCCCAGATGGCCGAGATCATAAACTGGTATCTCCGGGAGCGAAAGAATGGAGCGCTGGCTTGAGGGGATGGCTGCTGCAGGCCCCGCCTGGGCCTTGATCACTGTTGAAGTAAGTCTGGCTTTGACGCTTTTAGCGACTGCCCTCCACCTTCGCCGGCTCAAGAAAACACGCCGCGACCTGGAAGCTGTCATCCTTTACTTCAGCCTTTTTTTTGTACTCCTTCTGGCCATGCCCTGTCTCATCACAGTTATGGCGTCTTCTCAGCCGGCCGCTTTGCTCTCTTCGTTTGGTTTGACGTGGGGCCGGACCCGGTTAGGCCTTCTCATCCTGGCGGCGGGAATTCCGGTCATGGTTGCCTCCGGGTTTATCGGCTCCCGGGACCCGGAAATGCAGAAACTCTATCCGTTCTCTAAAACAGCCTGCCGAAACCCCCAAACATTCCTGCTTTACGAAGTTTCTTATCTTGTCCTCTATTATTTAGCCTGGGAATTTGCTTTCCGCGGCCTCCTTTTTTTCCCTTTTATTCCTGGTATCGGACTCCTGCCAGCCCTGGCCATACAGACGATCATTTCGACGCTCTATCATGTCGGTCATCCCGACTCGGAAGTCTTCGCCGCTCTGGCTGCCGGGTTTATTTTTGGGCTCGTCGCTTATGCCACACATTCCATTTTCTACACGACTGTCCTCCATGCCGCAGCCGGCATCAGCACCGACTCTTTCCTCTATTTCCGAACGAGAAAGCAGGCATGAGAATCCTCGTCACCGGAGCCACGGGTTTTGTTGGAGCAGTCTTGATGCCTGAGCTGCTCATTCGATACGGCGAGGAAGCAATCTCGGCTTTCGTCCTGCCCAGAGATCTCATCCCCTCCTCCTGGAAGGCGAGCAAAGTCCGGCTTTTCCGAGGCGATATCGCCGATGGCCGCGCCGTCGAGAATGCCGTTAGTGGCCACAGCCATATCATCAACCTGGCCGGTTTCATCTCTTACTGGAAAGGGGAGGCTGATCAGCTCAGGCATGTCAATGTCGACGGTGTTCGCTCTGTCGTCGAGGCGTGTCTCAAGAGTGCGGTCCGTCGGCTCATCCACGTGTCCTCGGTAGGCGCCATAGGTTTTCACCGGAACGGAAGGCCGGCCGACGAGAAGACGGCCTTTAACTGGCCTCCCTCCATCCTCTACATGGCCTCCAAAAAAAAGGGGCAGGAAATCGTCGAGCGGGCAGTCCGGGAGCGAGCACTTCCAGCCGTTATCCTCAATCCTGCTTCGATCATCGGACCCGGCGATCACAACCCAGCCACACCTCACAACGAGCTCTACTGGCGGGTTTGTTGCGGCTGTCTTTTAGGCTCTTTTGCCGGCGGGCTGGCCGTCGTTGACGTCAGAGACCCCGTGGCCATCATCCTGAAAGCCCTCGAAGGCGGGGGGAAAGATGGCGAAAGCTATCTGGTGGTCGGGGCAAACCTCAGCTATGCTCAGGTCATCCGTCTCATCAGCCAGGCCTGCGGCCGCAAAGCCTATCCCGTGCGCCTTCCAGCCTCAGCTGTCACCCTGGCCGGGATAGCCTCTGAGCAGATGAGCCGGCTGACCGGACGAAGACCGCTGCTTACGGCCGCCTACGGACGGCTGAGCGGCTGGATGGCCTATTATGACAACGCCAAGAGCCGGGCCGTTTTCGATCACAGCTATATTGACGCCCGGACGTCCATCAAAGACGGCTGGGATTATTTCCGGAAAACATTCGGCTGCGGTCGAAAACGCCAACCCCCAAATATGAATTATTGGGCTAAGAAAAGCTTATTCAAGGAAGAAAAAGAGATTAAAAATGGCCTCTCTTAAACTTAATCGGACAGATGCCGTCGTCCCGCCCCGGAAAAAAATTTTCTGGGTGGTTTGGTTGTGTTTTTCCTGGGTCCAGGCTTCACTGGGGACGGACGCCCCTTATTCTCCGCAACAAGTCGCGCTGAATATCGAAAAAAAACTTGCCTCGCTTCGGTCTCTCCAGGCCGATTTTGAACAGTCCCATTTTTCTTCGTCGATCGCCACACCCTTGAGAGAAAAAGGAAGGCTCTATTTCCAGAAGCCGGACCTCATGCGCTGGGAATACCGGGAGCCCGAGGAGTATGTCTACCTCTATAAAGAAGGCCTCTCCCTGGCCTATTTCCCGGACGACAATCAGCTTTTCCGCCACGCCCTCACTCCAGAAGAGCAGGACTCCGAACTCTTCAGCCTGCTCCTTGGCAAGGCGGGCTTCGAGGAGAGCTACACGGTCGAGTCCGCCTCTTTCCCCTCGGGAAAAAAAGAGCCTGTGCAGATCAAGCTTATTCCCAAACAAGAAGGAAACGTTGCCTATATCCTCCTTGAAGCCGACGAAAAGACTTGGCTTATCGAAAAGCTCATACTTTTTGACGCCGCCGGAAACAAACAGGAATTCCGCTTCAGCCGGATTAAACCGAACCCCCGGCTTTCCGCTAATGTGTTTGAGCTGGACGTTCCTCCCGACTGCGAGGTTATCGACGACCTTCCACCCGTCAAGAAGGATTAAACCATTATCGTGCTGGTTCGTATAAAAGACTGAGGACGGGATGTCCTCGATGGATGAAGAAAAGGACAAGGAACTTATCCGGCGCACTCTCCGGGGCGAAACCCAGGCGTTCGAGTTGCTTGTCCGGAAATACCAGCAACCCATCATGAACTATATCGGACGGATGGTCGGGGATCGCGAAATGGCCGTCGACTTTACCCAGGATGTCTTTGTCCGGGCCTACTCTTCTCTCCGCTCTTTCAAGCTCAGGTACAGGTTCACGACCTGGCTGTTCAGGATCGCTTCCAACCTTGTTATCGACCACTGGCGGAAGAAAAAAATCTCGGCTCTGTCCATGAGCGAGCCGGCGGAGGAAAGCAACAGGCCGGCTCTCGACGTCCCCGATCCTGAGCCATCGGTTGCCCGGAAGTTCGAACTGGCCGAATTGAGGGGCCGGATCGAGAAAGCCTTAGAACGGCTGCCCCCGTCCCAGCGGGAGCTTTTCGTCTGGCGGCACGTCAACGGGCTGAGCTACGAGGAAATGGCCGAAATCAAGAACCTTCCCTTAGGCACTGTCAAGAACCGCGTCTATCAGGCCAAAGAGACGATCCGCCGGCTTCTGGAGGAGTCATCATGAGTTGCCTCAAGGTCGCTGAGATCTATGCCTATCTTGAGGAGGATCTCCTGCCCGAAGAGAGAGCCCCTATCGACGAGCACTTGAGTTCATGTGCAAAGTGCTGCCAGGCAGTCGAAGAGAGGCGCTACCTGATTGAGGCCGCTTCAAGCCTGCCGGCTCTCGAAGTTCCGGATGACTTTGCCCGCCGGGTGATGGCCAAGATTTTGTCTCCGGCATCTTCCATGCCGGTTTGGCTAACTGCCTTTATCCTCGCTTTGTCTTCGCTTGGCCTTCTTTGTCTTCTTCTCATTCTGTCCGGGGGAAGGAGTGCTATTGCCATCCTCGCGGGGTTCAATCACTCCATCCTGATCTATCTAAAAAACTCGACCGTATGGCTGGCCAAAGTCATGACCTTCCTAACTTCGGCCGGGAAAGTCATCCAGACGCTTGCCTCGACTGTCTTCAAGGGGATTTCCTTGCTGACAACCCTGACCAGCCCCGGGGTTCAGGTCTTGGCACTGGCCATGATCCTGGCTGCCTTCATCAGCCTTTATCTGGCCTTTAGAAAGAAACTTCTGCAGGGAGAAAAAACATGAAGAACAAACTCTTTGGGCTCTTTATCGGGCTATGGCTCTGCGGAGGCCTGTCTCCGGTTTGCGGCCGGGAAAACATCAGCGTCAAGGAAGATGTCTTTATAGCCAAGGACGAAGTCCAGGACAACATCGTCAGCTTTGGCGGAAATGTGGCCGTCGAGGGCAGAGTCAAAGAAAATGTCGTCGCTTTCGGCGGCACCATCACTCTGAGCGGCGAGGTCGGCGACACCGTTGTCGGCATCGGTTCGGTCATTACCCTGAACCCGACTGCCGTCATCAAAGGCGACTTGGTTTCGCTGGGCGGCGTCCTTAATAAAGAGCCGGGCTGCATCATCCAGGGCGATACCGTCTACTTCAAATCCTCGGAGTTCCTGTCCAGGATTTTCCGCGGCAGCCTTTTCTCGGTCCCTCTTATCCCGATCATTATGATCCTCAAGCTGGTCATCATGTTCATCTGGTTACTTCTGGCCATCGTCGTGGCGGGGGTCTTCCCGCGTCAGCTCACATTCGCCTCATCCCAGGTTCGCGCCTCCTTCTGGCCGGTCGTGGGAACGGGCGCCCTGACTCTAATCGTATTCATCACCCTCGTTCTCTTCTCGGCTCTTTTGTCTCTGGTCCTGATTGGGATTCCCTTCCTCCTTTTTCTCATCGCCGTCGGCCTGGCCATAAAAATATTCGGCCAGGTCGTCCTGTTCTATTTCTTCGGCGAAAGCCTGAGCAGGGCGCTGGGCATCCGGGCGCCCGCTCCGCTTTTAGCCGCCATCCTCGGCCTCGTCGTTGTAAGCCTCATCAGTTTCATCCCCTTCATCGGGCTTCTCTTCTCCTTTTGCCTGAGCCTTCTTGCCTGGGGCGTGGTCATCCGCACAAAATTCGGGTCAACGGAGAACTGGTTCAGGAGAAAAGCCTAAAGTCAAGGAGAAAAGACTGGTTTAGAGTTCGAGGATCTCTTTCTGTTTGGCGGCCGCCATCTTGCCAGGGAGGGGAGGTCCGGCTGATTTCCGGCGCTTTTGAGCGTCCCGGCAGCTTTTTGACCCGCCATGAGCAATCCCCAACTCAATTTGACATCTCATGAGCCGCGATTTATACTCTCTGAGGATGACCGAAGGGGAAAATTGTCACAAAGAGCCCTGCTCGGCCAGTACAGCCAAAAACGAAAATCCTATCGTTTGTCTTTTTATCCTTAAGGGAATGGTCAGCACGTCGGAAGGTCAGTTTTTTTCCTCCACACTCACCCTGGATGCGGCTCGTTCTCCGATGGCTAGCGGCTATCCGTGGGGGCTATGCCCACCTGGAATGCTATTCCTAACCCGAGTTTACAACCCAAGATATCAAAGAGCAACTGAGTACCAGTGTGAGAAGATCAATCAAATGAAGGTTCCTGCTCCCCGTGGAAGAGGAGCTTTGCTTTTTGAAGTAAAAAAACTATAAATGCTTGATTGAAGAGCAACTTTTTGAGCCTTATGTCATAAGTTCTGAACTTATTAATCGCTGGCACAAATAAGTCTGATATCTGTCTTAGGCAAGATAGCGACAGATAGTGAATATTCCTCGCAGCGGAGGCTCTTCGAAGCTGATTTCAAGCTTTTGAGGAGAAGAGTA
>CAZKBY010000048.1:0-14528 GCA_964550915.1 uncultured Eubacteriales bacterium
GGACAAGGCGGAATGCCAGGTTGTTGAAGGACAAAGTTTCAATCCACGCCCCCGCGCGGGGGGCGACCCTCGTCACGGTCATACTTGATCACGAGCTTGTCGTTTCAATCCACGCCCCCGCGCGGGGGGCGACCTTTCTACTCTAATTTATTGAATATAAACAAATAGGCGTCGCTTTTCCGCGATCTCGCCTCGATGCCTTAGCTCGAAAGGTCGACTAACCTTAAAATGTTCGCTAAGTTTATTTTTATCAATCATCGCGAAGCTCTTCCTTTTTAAGCGGTAGCTTCGTGTTCGCGCTGGCTAAACTATCAAAGGTCCTTCGATATCCACGATGGACTTGCTTCCCTGATGTTCGACTCGATTCTTCCAGTTCTTTCCCAAAAAATAGAACCTCAGGCTATCTTTCGTTGGATCATATTCCTGCAAAAGCCGATCCTTCAAGACGACGAACTGCTCAGGTTCTACCAAGCACTCGAAGACCGAGAGCTGCACTCTCTGGCCATAATCTTCGCATGCTTTCGCAACACGACGCAACCGGCGTCGTCCCTCTTTAGTATGCGTATTAACATCGTACGTAACAACCACCATCATGTTTTTCTCTCTCCCTCAAGTCACTTCCAAAAAAACGGCGGATATCCGTCCAAATCGCCCCGCAGGAATCTGGCCAGCAGCAGGGCCTGAGCGAAGAAAGCCATACCAAAAGGTATTTTCTCTTCGAGAAAAGGATGGATGATTTCATCCTGCTTTCGCTTCTGATAGGCGCCGATAACGACCTTACGAGTCCCGTCATCCATTTTGACACCCCCGCATTCCTCCTTTGAAAATCCTCTTGCGTCGACCTGCTTCAAATTAATAAGGGAAAGCACAAGCCGATCAGCGAGGACAGGGCGGAACTCCTCCATGAGGTCCAGCGCCAAGCTTGGTCGGCCAGGACGAAGACGATGGAAAAAACCGACCTGAGGGTCCAATCCGACGCTCTCAAGAGCAGAGCTTACGTCGTGAAGAACCAGCGTATAGACAAACGATAACAAGGCGTTGACGTTGTCTTGAGGGGGCCGGCGTGACCTTCCTTCAAGAATGAAATTCTCTTTTTGAGCCGTAATCATGTCGTTGAAGACTTCAAAATAGCAGCGCGAAGCGTACCCTTCAAACCCGCGGATTCGCTCTATGTCTCTTTCATCCTTTACATCCTGAACATAAATGCCGAGGTGGGTTATGACCTTCTCGAGGCGGGAAGAATCTCCTTTCTCGCCATGGTCGCGGAGCGTCCGCTGTAAAGAAGTCCGGCAATTGGCTATCTTAGCCAACACGGTAGACCTCGCGATGGGCAGGCATTCAGAGAGGACGTTAGCGCGCCTGTATTGCTCTCGGCGTAGGAGCACGTTCCCGCTCGTCGGGCCTTGGACTTTAGCGAGGTACCGCCCACTGGGTGATAGAAAGCTCACTGCAACACCGCGCCTCGCGCAGAGCCCGAGCAGCCCAGGACTGCAAAGCACTCTTCCGAAGCACACAATCCCGCCTAGGTTGTGAACCGGCAATCTCAGTTTTATTTCTCTCTTAACTGATACGACGACCGATTCACCGGCCTTTTTCAGAAAAGCGCCATCCGTCGTGACGAAGAGAGTGTTCAGCATCCGTCTCATTTTTCTCTTTCGGACGGTGAGTCTACTTCAATTTCTACAAAATGCACGGCCGATTTCTTGCCTGAAGAAATGCGGGGCGAACAGAGGTTAATCAAAGAACAATGTTCGCAGCGGTCGTCATTGACGGCGAGAGGAGTCACGTAAGAGGCCAGGAGCTCGCGAAGCTTGAACGCCGCCTGCTCGCACAGGGTCCGGAGCGAGTCATCGAAAGAAACGTCTTTCCTGCGTCTAATAGAGTGATAAAACAGCGCCCCGTCGGTTATTCGAGCGCTCAACATCTCTTCGAGGCAGATGGCTTGAGCACAGAGCTGGGCCTCGTCACAAGGCCCGGGTTTAGGCCTTCCTCGCTTATATTCTACCGGAAAGGGCTTCCACCACCCCGCAGCATCGGGGAGTTTAATGAGAGTATCTGCCGTATGCTCGGTCTCGCTTACACGATGAAACTCGATAACGTCTGCGATTCCTGCCAGCCCTAAGCGCAGGCTTCGTATGTTGAGGCCCCGGACAATCCGGACATCTCCCCTGCTTTCGCAACCTTTTTCATCCACACGGTCATGGAGAAGCCTCCCTTGAACCGTGAAGGGATTCTCTTCCCACTGCTGTTCAATATGGATGAGGGCGCATTGCCTTTCGCAGAAGAGGAAGTGCTGAATTGCGGAGAGAGGAAGCAAATCATCTTCGGAAAACATGAAGATTTCTAAATCATCTCGAGCAACTCCACTCCTGCAGGTAGATTCGCGGCATCGATGGACACTCTGTAGTCTGAGAAGTCGCGGGCCGGTGTCGAACTTTCTTTCTTTGCGACTTTCACCAGACTAAAAAGCTCATGAGCTGGCGCGCTGCCAAATTTTCCATCGTGCTTGAAAACTACCAGCTTGCGTGCTTCCATTTGGCCCCTGGCCGCAGACCGATCATGTTCAAACATGTCTTTCAGGGCTCGCCAGAACAAATTCAGGTCGGTCTCAGAAAAGCCCGTTTGTTCAGCGAGCGAAGCAGAGATAAAACCATGACACCGATAGAGCGCATAGGGCACGGTAAACTTCCTTCCCATGGTACGAGTTTCCCCGCTTTGCTTTTCAGCCTCTGCTTCAGTCGCCACAGCCATCCTGGTTATGGAATGTTCTAGCGTAGAAACAGTGTCTATGCTCCGGCTAAACGTGAGCTGAATTGGACCGCGGACTTGGCCAGCGTTTTTCCCTGTGGACATTACAGCACCAAAGGCGCGGACGTCAAAATATTTCCGGCACATGAACTTTCTTGCCTCATCGGTCTTTTCGCCTTTTTCCTTGGCCTTGACTTGCTCTTGTTCATGAGCCTCGTCGATGAGCGCGTTCAAGATCGCCTTTTCTTTAATAAAGATATCAAATCCCTCAGATTTAGGGGGATAGGCGATCACGTAGTTCCGTACTTTCCTTTTTAGGCAGACGTCAGTGACAAGTCCATGTCCCGTTTCGGGATCGATCCGTGGCAGGTTGCCCGCATCAGGGTCACCGTTGGGGTTGCCGTCCTTGACATCAAAGAGATACACAAAATCATACCGGTTCTTTATGATTTCAGACACGTTCAAACCTCCTTTTCGGTTTTATCCTTAGGCGAGAAAAAGTCCGTCCGCTGATGATAGTACCCTATCGCGAAGCGGCCTTGCTCATCCAATGTCAGATGAGGAGGGAAGTTCTCGATTCCTTCCATGATCTCGCCTATGGTCCTTTCGAGATTGACTGCCCGTCCTCTATTTTCCAGCTTCGCCAAATGGTGGTTTTTGAGCTTGAGAAGAGTGCCAAAGACGGTTACCGGAGTGCACGATGCCGCGCCATAATAGCGGTCGCGTATGGTAGTGTTGATACCAGGATTCGCCTCTTCCTGGATTTTCTCGAGCACAGCGAAAAGACGGCCCAGCCGATAGCCTATGCTGGGGTTTGCCCTGTCAAGAGACATGTCCACCTCCTTGATATTTCTTTTATAAAACCGTGTTTCCCGAGCCAACACGGCCTTGATTAACGAGGCACGCTCGTAAGTTACGTCTTGCTCAGCGCGGCAGCGACGGACCGCAGATGAGAGGAGCGTTCGTGGATAGGGCCGGCCCGTTAATATAGAAAACATCATGTCGCCTGCTAGATTAGGTTGAACATTCTCCGCTTTTTGCTGTGGGGTTATGGAGAGCAACAGCCGGAAAAGGGAAACCCTTTCTTGTTGCCTAGCAGAGTGAACTATCCGGGAATCGTCAAAGTGGTGCAGGATGTGCCGGACCGTCTGCCCTACAGTAGCTTCATGCCAAAAACGGATAGAAAGTCGTGAAGCATTCGGCGCCAAGGCAAGGACATAAAAAGGAGTAACGTCTTCTAATATCGGCAGTCTTCCGGTCAAGGGCGATTTATAAAGTTCCTTGAGCATTTGATTTTCTTGATCAGAGCCCTGCCAATCCTCTGAAAAAAAGCCTGCAAACCAGCCTTCGATCTGATGTTCTTCCTGTGCCCAAAAAATTGCAGTGCTATCTCCTACCAGCATTTTTTGCCTGGATGTTTTGGCTAGCAGGTAATTCAGATCAGTTGTGTACGCAAACTCGGCGTTTTCCCCTACGGGCGCGTTTAACCCTTGGTGCTTTCCGTACGAATTGAACGGGGCCAGGTTGAATGAAACGACATTAGCACCGCTAGACTGAGCGCCGCGGACTCCTTTAATGGCCGTGTGCAACCGAGCCGGGATATCTTCCTCGCCCGTGACAAGGCACCTCCGTTTTTTCTTGTCGTTCCCTCGAGACAAGCCTTGAATTCGTCTAAAAACCGCCTCCCTCTGGCAAATAAGCCGATTATCCCCTTCTAAACGAAATGAAATATTCGCTCCCCCCTTCTCAATATCTTGCCACGACGGGTGGCCCCTGATTGCAGAAAGATCCTCACTATCAAGAAATGCTAGGACTGCATGAATGCCTGGATCTGCCTGCGGATCGGGAAAGACATCTTTAATCTTCTTGATAAAACTCTCATGCTTCCTGCGGGCCATTTCTTTATCGGCGGCGGAATAGCCCAGTGCATATTCAACGTTATCCCATAGCAGGTTTGATTGTTGCCAAGCTTTTGAGCCGCTCCTCTTGACTTCATGAGGGACTTCGAAGACGCGGCCTCGCTGGCTTTTCCCATCACCCGTTCGAGTATCGTCGATACCCTTGAATCTCCCAACATTGTCGAGAACGATAACGAAGGCTATCTCTTTTTGCTGGAAGCCGCGCACCGGAACCTTCGAATCGCGCTGTAGCCGCTCATAATACTGCACCAATCTTTGTAGAATCATTTTCTGGACTCCACTAAAGGCGGGATATCTATGCTGCCCGCCTTCATGTGCGCCCGGAAAAACGTCGGCTGGGGCGGGTCGACCGAGAAATCGAGATCATGAAGCATCCACCCAAGGTCAAGATCCTCCTCGATGGGCTTGGGTAAAGCACGGTTTATAGGGATAAGTTCGAACGAAGCGCTGAACTCACGGCAGCCGAGATACGGCGTATTGAAACATTGTCCTTTTTCTGCTCGCCGGAGGAACATCTCCTGGAACTTCGTGACTGAGTCGTTTGGCCCGGCCTTTCCTGTCATCTCAAAATGGGCATGAATCGTATAGCCTACATCTCTCAATATTAGGCTCGCCCTCTGTTGGCGGAAGTCCTCGATATAGATGCCTCGCGTCCGTGGTGACATGACGGTACCCAATTCGTTGCGCTTCACGGATTCCCAGCGAATTGGTTTTAGCACGTCGATCCTATCGATAATCCAGTGGATGGCGGGTTTCCAAAGGATCGCCTCCAAGACGGCACGAGCTGCGGAAGGTGTCATGACATCGTATGATACACGCTCCACCTTCATCTCGGGGCGCGTGAAACATCCATTTTCACCCCAAACCCTCAAGCGGAATTGCCTGCTTTTTGTTGACTCGTTCATGGATCCACCTCCGAGTTTTTTATATGATTAGATCATCTGGTATCAAGGCTTCAATCTCATCAGGCATACACAGTCCGGTGTCGTTTCGGTATAGGACCGTGCTGACCTGCATATATAATCCTGGAGAGACCTCGGGCGCAGCCACTTGCCCGGAAGCCAAAAGCCTCTTCAGATGCCATTCCGATACCTGGACGGTATACCTCTGCAGTCTGCGCATCAAGAATCGTTCTTTTCCGAGGGCACAAAGACGGTCGATGAGGTCGGCGCCTTCTCCATAACGGACAAGACAGGGATAGCCGTGTCGGTCAATAATGCGAAAAGATTGAGCTGCGGTCCTAAATGAGTATCTCATTTTCGGATCGTTTTTAAGCAAGGATATCACCTGATGACGGTCAAGGTCCTTCCCCTTGATCCAATAGAGCTCCCGGAAGAAGTCGCTAAAAGCACGAAGAGGAATAGCATCATCGTTCAGAGCGCCAAGAAGTCTGCGGCTCACTTCGGCTGCCTGGCGGAGGTGTCCCGGAGGGGCTTCTGAGGGCGGGACAAACACGACCACTCTTCCTCGTAACTTAGCTCCCTCCCTGTTGCAACGACCTGCAGCTTGGGCGATTTCATCCAATCCGGCCAGCGCCCGATAAACTACCGGGAAATCCAAATCCACGCCTGCTTCGACAAGCTGAGTGCTGATGACCCGCGTCGGGATTCCGTCTTTTAATCGTTTCTTAATCTCGCCGATTACTTGAGACCGGTGTGCTCCGCACATGAGAGCGGAGAGATGTATAGTTCCGCTGGGCATCAGTCTATAGAGAGTGCGGCAATCCTTACGGCTATTGACAATGCATAAAACCGTTTCATGATCTTGAAGCTCACGAGCGACCTCCTCCCAGCTCATAGAAGTTCCGGTCTTCGTGCAAATGATGAACTGAACTCGTTTTAGGGATTCATGCAGGTCGCTTGGATTATCCATAATCTCAATCGTGTTTGGAATGCCTGGGAAAACAAAATTGATGCCGCTTTTTGGCGCAAGGGCTGGCTGGGTGGCCGTACAAAGGACGAAGGTTACGCCGTAACTGGCCTGCAGCTCTTTGATCACTTCGATAATGGGAATCAACAAATCGGGCGGCAGCAGTTGAGCCTCGTCCAAGACCACCACGGAATTCACGATGTTGTGAAGCTTCCTGCACCTCGAAGTCTTGCTGGCAAATAGAGACTCAAAGTATTGGACGGCTGTCGTCACGATAATTGGTGCATCCCAGTTCTCGCAGGCCAGGCGGCTCCGATGATTCTCGTTGCTCGATTCTGTTTCATCCACGTTGCTGTGGTGCTCTACAACGGCCTCACCGAAAATCTTTCTGAAAACGTCAGCCGTCTGCTCAATAATGCTGGTATAAGGAATCACATAAATGATACGGCGCTTGTTGAACTCCACAGCATGATTTAAGGCGAATGCCATTGAAGAAAGTGTTTTGCCGCCTCCCGTAGGCACAGTTAGAGTAAATATTGCAGGAGATTTTTGTGATTTAGCAATGCATTGCTTCAATACTAGCTCTCTAATCTTATTGACATGCGTCTTCGGTGATACCTCTATCAAATCTTTGACATGATCATTAAATTGAGAGAGCAGAGCGTTAACGCTCGGATAGCCTTTTCTTACAGTTCCTTTTCCCGGTTCGGCGAATTCTTCTGTATCCAAGAAGTCCGCATCCACGACACAGGAAAAAATCATTCGAATCCACAAGGACAGCGTTAGAGGATTGGGGGGCACAGCGGTTTTGGGCCTTTCTTGGGGAAAGGCGCAATTTCGTATCGCATATGGAATCCTGTCATATATTTGCTGGAGCCGCTCTTCTTTTTGGAGGCGTCTATCCAGACTCGCTATCCAATCGGAAAGCCCAGCATGGTGTCCGGCAATGGCATAAGCCAAGACTCGCTCGAAAGGTTTAAACTGTGCTCCGTAAGTTTCTTCCGCGAGCATCGCACCTGCTGTCGAATGAATTACCCGACTGGGCCGGTTCTCAATATGGGCATCTTCTCCTTCTGGAAGCCGGAGCATACGTTGAAAATCATCAGAATATTTTCCAAGGTCATGCCAAAGACCAGCAAGATATCCCCACTCGCTGGCGCCGAATTCCTCAGCAAACTGGCCGGCAAGCCGGGCTACCGCCAGCAGATGATCCTCAAGCCTCTGCCACTCTTGAGGCGGCCTGCCCGGTAGGCTGTGGGCGTAGAACTCCCTCTTCTCTTCTCCTTTATGGTCAACGCGCATCAATAGCCGCCAATATCAATCCTGCCTGTAGATGGTTGCCATTCTCTGGATCTCGGCCCTGATTCCTTCCCTGAGTTCCCGTGGCGAAACGACTTCGACAGAGGCTCCGTGCTTCAAGACCTCCTTCAGGATCTCGCGCAGGTCAGCCACCGGAAATCTTAGCGAGATGCTTCCATCTTCATTCGCTCGCACCTCCTGGCCGCTAAACCAAACCTGTTCCGAAATCCAATCGGACACCTCGGGCGTGAATCTCAGATTGACTTCAACCGATTTCTTGCCTGCCATGACTCCAAAATTCCTTGCTTATATAATCTCTTATTGGCGGCACCGCTCTGGGTAGCTCAATCGGCTCGGACAGGATTTCCATGCTCCGGATGCGGGAAAGAGCGAAGTCCCGGAGATCCTTTTTCAGAGCGCAGAAGGCGATCAGGTGCCAACTTCCCATGTAGCACAAAAGATGGAGCGGCCGAATCATCCTTTCAGTGACCTCATGCTTATGAGGCGTATAGTACGAAATCTTGAGGGAGGCATTTCGGAAAAGCGCTCCGACGACTTTGCGAAAAGTCGCTTCCTCCACACGATAATATTCGACGTTTTTCACTGAGACCTTTTCTCTAATATCTGCGAGGGTCGGCGCAGAATTCAAGAACCGAAAGGTGAGAAATTTTTCCAGAAGCTCATGAAGCGATTTCTTGAGTTTGGGGTCGGGCAGCGTAGAGGCAAGTCTTAAAGCCAGGCACAGGGCCATAAGTTCTTCCCCCTTGAACCAAACTGGAGGAAGCTCATACCCGGCATCCTCCAACTCGTAGCCTTTTTTCTCGGAGCTATAGGCGAGAGGCGTCCCTAACCTATCGCGCATGAATTCGATGTCCCGCTGGGCCTGTTTCACGGATATTTCAAATTTCTCCGCAAGCTTGCTGGCATTGGGACAGCGGCCGGCCTTTACCTGGCCATGAAACCAGTAATATCTTTCGTAGGCAAGTTTTTTGCCCATCTTAGCGAGACCTCAGGTCCAATCTCCCCCAAGACTGTTGTTGTGACCGTCGTCTCGTTGGCTTTGGATCCATCAACCGTCAGCCCTACTTCTGCACGGCACGTACATTTTTTAATATAACTCTGTACCGTTCGCTTGTCAAGATAAAAGCAACCCCTTGAAGAATGTCGAGCACCCGACGAAATGAAGAGAGACCGCAACCATGACAAAAGCCTTCGCTTTCACTTTTTCCTCCTATAATTGTTTGTCACAGGCTTGGACCTACAAAAACTCCCTTTTTTAATATAGAGCCTGAACTCCCCCAAAAGATGTCCTATAGGCTGTCGAACTTAGCTCTCCGTCGCCATCTGAATAGACAACCAGGGCCCCTAAACTTGGCTTGACTCACACGGTTTCCCCTGTTCAACTCAAAATCAGACAGAGGGAAAAGGATAGGCGTAGCAGGGCGGGACGTGCGGCTTTTTCTCCGGTTTGTCTTTGACCTGGGGATAAACGAATAGTTCGCCGGCGTAATTGCGCAAGACGACCTGTTCATCGCTGATGGACTGAATATAGGAAGGAAGAATCGGGATCTTCCCCCCGCCGCCGGGCGCGTCGATGACAAAATAAGGAACGGCCAGGCCAGAGGTCCAGCCTCGCAGCGAATCCATGATCTCAATTCCTTTTTCCACGGTCGTCCGGAGGTGAGCCGTGCCTCTGACGTAATCGGCCTGATAAATGTAATAGGGTCTCACTCGTACCGTCAGTAGCTTCTGCATCAAGGCTTTCATCACGGCCGGGTTGTCGTTGACGCCGCGGAGGAGGACGGTCTGGTTGCCAAGCGGGATTCCGGCGTCGGCCAGCAGGTTGAGCGCCTGGGCTGATTCCGGGGTGATTTCGTCCGGGTGGTTGAAATGGACGTTGATGTAAAGGGGATGGTATTTCTTTAACATGGCCGTAAGCTTCGGCGTTATCCTCTGCGGCAGGTAGCAGGGTATCCGCGTCCCAATCCGGAGGATTTCGACGTGAGAAATCCCACGCAGCGACTTCAGGATGATCTCTAACTTCCTGTCACCTAACATCAGCGGGTCGCCGCCCGAGATGATGACGTCCCTGACTTCGTGATGGCTGCGGATGTAGGCCAGGCCGTCTTCGATGTCGCGGGGATGAATCTTTCCCGGGTCGCCGACCTTGCGCTTGCGGGTGCAGAACCGGCAGTAGGAGGCACAGAGATGGGAGACCAGGAAGAGCACCCGGTCCGGGTAGCGGTGGATGATGCTCGGCACGGGCGAATCTTCATCCTCGCTTAATGGGTCAGCCGTGCCCTGGCTTTCCTCGAGTTCTGCCTCATCCGGGACAACCTGGCGGTAGATGGCGTCGCCGTGGGCCTTGATTAGACCGGCATAGTAAGGGGTAATCTGAACCCTGAACAGCCGGGCTATTTTCCTGACCTTGTCGGCATTTAGGTTGAAGAAGCGGGCAATCTCTTCAGGAGATTTGAGACTGCGCTTGAGAAGTTGTTGCCACTCTTCTTCCATTTTAATTTCGCTCCTTTGGTTCAAGATATTTAGCATAAGTGATCCGGTCATCCCCGGGTTTGTAGAAGTCGGGGATGCGCGCGACTTCCTTGTAATTCAGGTTGAGATAGAATCGGCGAGTCCGCTCGTACTTGGGCTGCGAAGAAGTCTCGATGAGGATCAACCGGCCGCCCCAATCCTTGACTCGATCCTCCAGCCACCGGATGAGCTCCCGGCCGTGACCGCGGCCCTGCACGCCGGGCGCTACAGCCATCCAGTAGACGTCGTAGGCTCCTTCGGCCAAAGGCGTCGGCCCGTAAGACATGTATCCGACAACCTTGCCCTTCTCATTCTCGGCTACGACGAGAAAGTAGTCCTGCTGGCCGGGCTGGCCGAGGAAAATGTCGATCTGCTCCTCGGCGCACAGAACCTCAACCTGGGTGAACATTCCGGTCGCCCGGACAATCTCTAAGACAGCTTCCCTGTCTTCCTTGGTCATCGGCCTTACCATTTCCGGCCTTTTTTCCGCAACGCCTTCTCCAGCAGATGATGCCAGAAGAATGGATACTCAATGCGAACGTCGTCCGAGCTGAACCATGGTTCCTCCTTGCGTCGGAGGGCATTCTCTATCATCCGGCTCCAGAACTGGGCGTAGTCGATCCCGGCAGCCTTCAGAGCCCGGCAGTAGCCCGCGTCGAGACTGGCATCAGGATTCGGGTTGACTTCGAGGATGAAGATGCGGCCATCAGGAGCCATCCGGAAATCCACCCGGGCGTAATCCCGGCAGCCCATCGCTTGGAACGCCGCCAGGGCGTACTGCTGGAGTTTTTGCCGCAACGAATCCTCGATCGAGGCAGGGCAGATCGGCGGGGTTGTTATATAAAGGATGTGATCTTCAAACCACTTGGCTTCATAGCTGCAGATGTGGGGAGCACCCTCGGGCATCGCCGAAAAATCAATCTCCGAGACCGGCAGGGCATCGAGCTTATCACTCTCCAGGATGGCGACGTTGAATTCCCTCCCCTGGATGAACTCCTCGACCAGGGCTGGCTGCTTGTAGCCGTTGATGATCTTGCCGATCCTTTGACCGAGCGATTCCTGGTCCATGACCACGGCATCGCGGAAGATACCCGAGCTGGCATCCTCGTAGTTGGGCTTGACGATGGCCGGGAAGCCAACATCGACTTTCTGGTCAACCGACGTTACCAGCCTTCCAGGAGCCGTCGGCAAGCCGAAGGAATTGAGAATGGCCTTGGCTTTGAACTTATCCTGGCAAATGGCTAAAGCTTTCGACGAATTCCCGGTGAATGGAATGCCGAACGCTTCAAACACGGCGGCCACGTTGGCCTCTAATTGCGGCCGGCCAAGGAAGCCCTCGCACAGGTTGACGAGCACGTCCACCTTGAGCTCCCTTATCCGGCGGAGAAGGGCCATCAAGCTTTCTCGGAGTGGCAGGATAGTTGCGGTGAAGCCGTCCTCTGAGATCGCCGTGAAAACAGCCTCCGCTACCTCGGCGACAGATTCTTCGGATCGTCGTTCCTCAGTCCGGGAAAGAACCGGATCATATGCGTTGTAGGCAATACCGACGAGGATGTTTTCTTTTTCCATTCTTCAATCCGTACCTGGCGGCTGCCGCATCGACGACTCGATGGAGTAACGCCGCGTAGGAATAGCCGGCTGTTCGGGCAGCTTTAGGAAGACAGGAGTTGTCTTCCGGGTTGGGGAGAATTCCCGGCAGAGGGTTGATTTCAAGGATGTTGGGCTCCCCCTCTTCATCCAGCCGGATGTCGAGGCGGCACCAGTCCCGAATCCGCAACACCTCGCAGGTGCGCCTGACGACATCTTCTATCCTGGCCTTCAGCCAATCATCGATGTCAGCCGGGCAGCGGAAGATCTCGAGCGGCTGTTCGGGCCTGTCCCAGATCCACTTGGCCT
Organism: uncultured Eubacteriales bacterium; assembly: GCA_964550915.1. Taxonomy (GTDB): domain Bacteria; phylum Acidobacteriota; class Aminicenantia; order Aminicenantales; family UBA8522; genus JARYMI01. The sequence continues at coordinate 12,264 of CAZKBY010000048.1, forward strand.
CATAAGAATAGATGGGGTTGGCTTCGGCCGGAAGCTGCCCGTGGTCGATCTCGACGATCGGCAGGATCTCAAGGGCAGGCAGGTTGCCCAGGACGCCGACCGTGAATTCACGGCCCCGGAGGAATCGCTCGACAATGGCCGGCTCCATGTAGAGGGCCTGAACTTCCCGAACGCGCGCCTCAAGATCATCCCGGTTAACGACGACCGAGTCGTTCCGGATTCCTTTGCTCGAGCCTTCATAAAGAGGCTTGACGATCGCCGGCAGGCTGATTTCTTCAGGAATCGGAGCGCCTCGCTCGATGACCCAAAAAGCGGGAGTCGGGATTCTATGAAAAGAAAGAATCTCTTTGGCTCGAGATTTATCGAGACAGATGCCGAGCGTCAGCGGGTCGGAGCCGGTGTACGGGATGTTCAGAATCTCGCAGATTGTCGGTATGTGAGATTCGCGGTTCGGCCCGACAAGCCGCTCGGCGATATTGAAAACAAGGTCCGGCTTGAGGCTTCTCAAACGATCATAGGCTTCTTCATCGGCTTCAATCGGGAAAACATCATGTCTCTCGCCGAGCGCCTGTTCGATCGCCAAGAGGGTCTCGTCGGAGTCGCACTCGGCGAGCCAATCAGGTGGAGGGTCGTCTTCCTCCCTTTTTTCCTTGAGGCAATTCGTGCTCAACGATGAGGACACCCCATTTTTCGAGCTGTAGAGGAAGGCTATCTTCATCTTAGCATCGTCCCGTTTTTTCTATAGGTTAATGAACGTCCCCCGCTTTGTGATCATTCTGGCTGAATATTTTTTTCTTTTTCTCTCTTTTTTTTTAATTTCATAATGTAATATAAATCAATTTTTCTAAATGTCAATACTTTTTCCGAAAAATTATACTTTTTTTGAGTGTCTCGGAATTGTGACACAACAAAATGTGGCGGAACAACAACCTCCTTTGGACTCTTATCCTCTCTTGACTCCTTTGTCTCCGAGTATTTATTATTTTCCCGAGGGCCGAAGTGGAAGGTTCCTTCGCCAGTCGCTTCTACAAGATTCGGCGAACCCTTGAAAAAAATCAAGGAGAGAAAGAATGAAAAAAATTCTGCGACGCTGCTTTGGTTTTCTTTTTATCTTTATTATTATCTTCCTTTTTCAGATGAAGTCCACTGCGGCTGAAAACAGGAAGATGGTGGAGATTGTCCTGGACGCCTCCGGCAGCATGAACGGGCGCCTGACGAGCGGCCAGACGAAAATAGACGCGGCCAAAGAGGCCGTTACCAGGCTGGCCGAAGGCCAAGAAGTGAACTTCGAGCTCAAGTGATCTGGCGGCTCGAGAAGCCGCGGCTCATTTCCAGTGTCCGGGTATCCAGACCCAGTGCGGCCCCCTTTTGTCCCAATGACCCGGAACCCAGGTTTTCCCTGGCTTGGCTTTAACCCAATGCCCCGGAACCCAGACGTAGGCGTTGCGGCTCCACTTCCAGTAGCCGGCAATCCAGACGTGGTTCGGACCCGGCTTCGCGGAGACGACCTCGACTTTGGCTGGCGGCGGAGCGACCCTCGGGTTCGAAACAACACAGCCGGCCACGACAACCGACACAAAACCCAGAAGAATCAACAGAGCCGTCTTTTTCATTTTCCCTCCTCTCTTCATTCTCCTTCGCTAAATTCTACCTCGATATAGTCATGCCTTCTTTGCGGCTCTATTTCAAGCTCGGGCGTTAAGGATTAACGCGGCGGCACCAAGGATGGCTATCTGTGGCTCGGGACTCCGACGCCGATGATCGTTTCCTTTGCCATTGTCTCACCCCTCCCCTTTTCTTCTTCTCAAGCGAACGGTCGCATTGGCAATGAGCGGCACGACTGCCCCGACGACAAAATAATTTCTTTTCACAGCTCAGGCCTCCCTGCGTTCATCCTCGGTCAGCTTCCGCGTTCCAACCGCTTACGTCAACAAGGGGCTGTCCTTCACCGAGGTCTTTGAGGCTAAAACCTCCGGTGATAGTCTTCTTTTCGCCAGGAAGAAGGGAAACATAATTATCTTCCCAGTAGACCGGCAGGACGGACTCTCCGCTTCCCTCTTTGACAAGCCTGACCTCAACGAAGAAAGCGACGGTGTCGCTTGGATTTTCTAAGCTCACGCGGACCTTCCCTTCTGAGCCGAGCCGTTCAACCTCGTGGCCGACATGGAGTTTGACCCGGGGCAGGCTTTCGAGCGCCCGGAAATCGGCGAACTCCTTGATCGGCGTGACAAACCACTTGGTCGCCGCATAATCCATCACGTCCCT
>CAZKBY010000049.1:0-14516 GCA_964550915.1 uncultured Eubacteriales bacterium
ATCTTAAACCAGAGCTAGAGGAAGATTCTCAGGGATAACTTCCTCCTTTTGACCGTCCTCGGCTTCATCCGGGCCGTCCACTGGGTAACTTTCTTCAAGTCCATTCAGGTTTCCACTGTGGCTGTCGGGCTTCTTGCCTACTCCTGTTATCCTGTTTTCACCGTCATCATCGAGCCTCTTCTTTTCAAAGAGAAACTCAACAGGATGAACTTGGTCCTGGCGGCACTTAGCCTTGGCGGCGCCTTCCTGATTGTCCCCAGGTTTAGCTTGACTGACGTTGTCTATCAGGGCGTTGTATGGGGGCTCGTCTCGGGATTGAGTTTTGCCTTGTTGACCATATTCAACCGTCGGCTTGCCCTGGTGTATTCCAGCATGGCCATCGCCTTTATTGAAAATTTGTCGGCGGCGATTTTCCTCCTGCCCTTCGTTTTCGTCTATTATCCGAACATCCTGACAGCCAAGGATGTTATCCTCCTGGCTTTCCTTGGTGTGGTCTGCACAGCCGGCTCGCATTCACTTTTCATCAACGGTCTCCGCCGGATTAGAGCCCAGACCGCTAGCATCATCAGCACACTTGAGCCCGTGTACGGAATAGCGCTTGCCTATCTAATTTTGGAAGAAGTGCCTTCCTCCAGAACCCTGGAAGGAGGACTGGTTATTGTCGGCGCCGCCTTAATGATCTCGGTAAGGGAGACTGCTCGGCCGCTCAGTCGACCTCGTCCTTTTTCTTGATTTTCTTCTTGACGGCTTTTTCCTCTTCCTGCTGGCGCTCGATGACCTTAGCTTTTTCTTCCTCGTGCTGCTTTTCAAGCTCAGCAGCTTTCACTTTATACTCTTTTTCAACTTTCTCTTTTTCGGCAGGATTAGAGGCCAGTCTTTTTTCAGCTTCAAGCCTTCTTGAGAGCTCGGCTTTTTCTTTCTGCTGACTCTGCTCGATGAGCCGAAGCTCTTTTTCTTGATCTTCCTTTAACCGGCGTTCTGTCTCGACTACAGTTCCAGGCTCGTCTAATCCTCTGAGCCGGATTTCAGGAATCTTCTCCTCCGCCTCCTCTTTTTGAAGATAGGATTTAGGCGCAGCCATGTCGTTCTTGGATACCGCTGGACGGTAAACCTGAACAGAATTGCCGCTGATTCTGGAGGGTCCGGGTCGGCGGACATCCTCAAGCTCGTACTTAGAGACCTCACTCCGCGTCACGTTTCGAACATGGCCGATATCTACGCCTTGATTGATGACCTGGCGGTTCCTTTCGACCAAATTGGCCTTTGACACCGTGAAACGAACGACCGTACTGTATCTCTCTGGAGGAAGGACATAGCGGTCCAGATAGTCATACTGAAAGTAGCGCCCCTCGATAAACACCCAATAATGGCTAGGGAGCTCATAAGGCAGACCGCGGACTCCAAACCCGGCGACAAACTCGATATCTGGAGGAAGAGGAGCCCAACCGATATAAAGATTTCCCCACCGCCAGGTAACCCAGGCTGGTGCCCAGACGGTTCCCGGGATCCAGAACCAGCCAAGATGATTGTCCCAACTCCAGCGTCCATAATGAAAGGGAATCCAACCCCACTCATAATAGGAGATCCACGTCCAGCCATAGCTTGTCCAAACCCAGCGGCCATAGGTATAAGGCCGCCACCTGAGGCTGACCCGCCGAGGTATCCAGACATAGCCATGAGGAGACCAATAAACCCAAGTTCCGTAAGGAGAGAGATAATCATAAAAGGAGGCAATGTCTATGTCCTGTCGATAGTCTCTGGACTCTCTCCACTGATAACTCTCCCTCTCCGGAGGAGGTGGTGTTTCCTCTTCATAGGGGACATAGATGATGCAGCTTGCGGCAAAAAGAAGAGCCAAAAAAATGATCCAGATGATCTTTGTATTCTTTTTCATGGCTTCATCCTTCCTTTTCTTGAATTCCTTCAGCAAATATCATGCCAAGGCTTTTCAGTTCCGGATAACCCTGGATAAATTTTATTCTTTTCCAACCGGCTGTCCAAAAAAGATTACAGCTGATATCTCTTCCCGTAAACGAGCACTTGAATCAAGCCAACTGCTTGAAGACTTTTTTTATTTGCCTGCACGCCCAGCTTAAGTCCTTCTTTTTAACGATGAGCGGCGGCGCAAAGCGAATGACGTTTTCGTGTGTCTCTTTGCACAGCAACCCCTCTTTTTTAAGTTCCTCACAAAAACGTCGGGCGCCTCCCGCCTCCGGCCTGAGCTCGATTCCGATGAGCAAACCCATGCCCCTGACCTCTTTGATGTGCCGGCTTCTTATTTTCTTAAGCTTTTCCAGAAAATAACTGCCCTGGATTTCCGCGTTTTCAACAAGTTTCTCGTCTTGGATAACACGCAAGGCCTCCCTGGCCACGGCACAGGCAAGGGGATTTCCGCCAAAAGTGGAGCCGTGTTCGCCCGGCTTGAACACGCCCAGGATCTGTCTCGTCGAAAGTGTGGCTGATATAGGATAGCAACCGCCGCCCAAGGACTTTCCGATGACCACCATGTCCGGCTTCACTCCCTCATGGTCGCAGGCGAAGAGCTTGCCCGTCCGGCCCAGACCTGTCTGAATCTCATCAGCAATGAAAAGAACGTTGTTTTCAGCGCAAATATTCTTGGCTTCTCTGAGGTAGCCTGGCGGGGGAATGAGGATTCCTGCTTCAGCTTGGATAGGCTCGACAAGAAAGGCGGTAGTATACGGAGTCATTGCCTGGCGCAGAGCCTCTATGTCTCCGTACGGAATGATCACGAACCCCGGCGTAAAAGGGCCAAAATCGTTCCGGTAAAGGGGTTCGGTGGAAAAGCTGATAATGGTCACGGTGCGGCCATGAAAATTGTTAGCACAAGCGATGATCTCGGCTCTCTCCTGGGGGATGCCCTTGACCAGATAAGCCCATTTGCGGGCGGCCTTGATGGCGGTTTCGATTGATTCGGCCCCGGAATTCATCGGCAAAACCATCTCGAAACCGGTTAAATCGCACAGTTCTTTGGCCAGAAGGGGCCATTGGTCGTTCCGGAAAGCCCGTGAGGTTAGGGTAAGTCGCTTGGCCTGATTCTGAACGACCTTGATAAGGCGAGGGTGACAGTGGCCCTGGTTGACGGCTGAATAGCCACTCAGGAAATCAAGGTACTTTCGGCCCTCTACGTCCCAGACCCATATCCCCTTTCCTTTCGTCAGGACGGCGTCTAATGGATGGTAGTTGCGGGCGCCATAGAGCTCTTCCAGAAGGATGTACTCTCGGCTATCCATGATGACTCCTTTTATTGAACTGCCTGGCGGAGAGGGCGGGATTCGAACCCGCGGTACGCTGTCGAGACGCACACACGCTTTCCAAGCGTGCTCCTTAAACCACTCGGACACCTCTCCGCGGAGAAGGATTCATTCCTCTCGCGGCGATCCCTGCCCTGGAATCGTCCTCTTGGTTTAGCTTTCAAACTTATCAGAAAACCAAGAGAACGTCAATTTAGGATCGGTAGATGTTGATGATGTCTTTGAGGAGGGCAGCGGCAGCGCCGCGAGGGTCGGACTTGCCGCCCGTGATAGTGACATCGCCCATTGTGTCCGTAAAATAGGTGATGCCCTTGGCTGTGCCGTCGACGCCAAAAAGAGGATGCGATCGGTCGATGGCAGAGGGTGCCACAAAGGCTTTAATTCCATTTTGCTCGCGGCTGAGGCGGCCGAGAAGCTTGACAGATTTTCCCTCTCTGGCGGCGCGCCTGACGAGCTCATTCGGAAAGTCGACGATCCCCTCGACGGAGATATCGGAGAGAAAAAGTTCAAGCCCTATAACGGCGTTGGCAATTAGGAGGAGCTTGACCGCCGTGTCCCAGCCTTCCACATCCTGTGACGGATCAGGTTCAGCGATCCCGCGAGCCTGGGCTTCTCGAAGAGCCTCGCCGTAGCTCCTCCCCTTCCCCATTTCAGTCAGGATAAAATTGGTCGTTCCGTTAAGAATGCCATTGAAGCCGAGAACTTGGGCCCCAGCCAAAGAGATAATTCCAACATCGAGGGCGGGCAGAGCAGCCGCTGCAGCGCCGCTAAACCTCAGAGCCAGATGGCTCCTGGACGCCACCTTTCTCAGGCCAGTGAAATCGACAGCTAAAGGACCCTTGTTGGCGGTAACAACGTGCCAGCCGGAATCTAAGGCTAGCCTGGTAATGCTCAGGCCTGGTTCTCCCGTTTTCAGGTTGGACGGCAGGCAGTCGACCAAGACACCAGGCTCGGTTTGTCGCAAGACCGATTCCAAAGACAGGTCTGATTTCCAGAAGGGATGAAGCGTGAGGTCGGCTACCTGAAAATTGAGAATGTCCTCGACCTTGAGCGTGAGCGAAGAAAAGAGTCCCCCCGTGGATTTGAACACGGCCCGCAGACCAAGTGACAACCCATAGCTCGTTCTGAGGAGAACGGCTTTTTCCTCGAGAAGCCTGACAAAGGCTTTTCCCACATGTCCATATCCCATCAAAACAAGGTTAGCGCTTTTCTGTTCCATGGCCATCTCTTTTTTTCGCTGTCATTCGAGAGAAACTCTGGGGAGTGGCGGAGAGGGTGGGATTCGAACCCACGATCCCGAAATTTCGGGATAACGGTTTTCGAGACCGTCGCCTTCAACCACTCGGCCACCTCTCCGGCTGGTGGTCATCTTATTTATGTCTCAGTCTGATGCTTTGTTCTCGCGTCGCTTTTGTTCAAAAAAACCTTTGAGCAGCGCCGCGCATTCTTCGGCCAGAAGCTCGGCCTTGACTTCCAATTGATGGTTCATCCTTTCAAAGGGAAAGCTCATGATCGACTTTATAGCGCCAGCCTTAGGATCGGCTGCACCGTAAAGGAGCCTTCTGATTCTGGCTTGGATGATGGCGCCGACGCACATGACGCATGGCTCGAGAGTTACGTAAAGGTCGCAGCCTGAAAGCCTATAATTTTCTTTTTTTTGGCCAGCTTTCCTGATCGCTACAATTTCAGCGTGAGCTGTTGGGTCGTGACGCCTGATGGGCTGATTGTGCCCGCGGCTGAGAACCTTGTCATTGAGGATGATAACGGCCCCAACCGGGATTTCTCCTGCTCTGGCGGCCTTGCGTGCTTCGGCCAGGGCCATTCGCATGAACTTCTCTTCAGTACTCATCTTGACAGCCTTTTCAAGTTGATTTTACCCTTGTCCAGCCAAATTTACAACTGAGGTGACTCGCTCACGTTCGATCGATCTTGTGTCAATTTTTTTGAGGTCATCCTAAGCGCATCCCTTTGCAACAGGCCCCATTATTTTATAGACTGAAAGGGTATTTTTATCAGATGGAGTTGACCATGCTTAGACTGGAATGCCTTTTTTGCCTGAAAAAATACCCCCTGGATGTTTTTAGCCCTTTTTGTCCGGAGTGTGGAGAACCGATGGTCGTGGCCTACCCGCGGCGGACGAGGACGATGGCTCTGGAGCGAAAGCTCAGCCTTGAAAAATACCAGGAATTCTTGCCTCTGGACCGCCTAGATAGAAGGATCAGCCTGGGCGAAGGAAACACGCCGCTTGTCCCCCTCTGTCAAGTAATGAGGAATCATAACCTTCCTCTGGTTTTGGCCAAGAACGAGACGATGAACCCAACCCACAGTTTCAAGGATAGAGGCACAGCGGTGGCCGTTCAAAAGGCCGTCTCTCTGGGCATAAAGAAAATCGGCACCGTCTCAACAGGGAACATGGCTGCTTCGACAGCAGCTTATGGAGCCAAAGCCGGGCTCCAGACTTTTGTTTTTTTCAAAGAGGGAACCTCGCCGGAGAAAATCTTATCGACAGGAATCTATGGAGCCGAGCTTTTCCGGCTGAAAGCCGATTACAGCGAGCTTTTCCGGACGAGCTTTGAAATAGGCCGCAAAGAGGGCATCTATTTTATGAATTCAGTCGACCCCGTGCGGATCGAGGGTTATAAAATTACCGCCTATGAAATTTTTATCGGCCTCGAGCGGCGGGCGCCCCGATATGTTGTTGTTCCGGTAAGCTCTGGCGGGCATTTGGTCGGGCTCATCCGCGGCTTTCAAGACCTAAAAGATGAGGGGTTGATTAGCCGGATACCGGTTTTTATTGGAGTCCAGGCCAAAGGTTGTTCTCCCTTGTCCAGAGCTTTCAGCCAGGGCAAGGACAAATTCAGGAGGGCATTAAAGACGGAGACAATCGCTCATGCCATCTCGAACCCTGACCCGCCGGCAGGCAACCTGGCGCTTAAAATGATTAGGGACATCGGAGGCCTGTTCATGGATGTCACTGATCGTGAAATCCTAAAGGCACAAAGAGAACTGGCTGAACAAGAAGGCATCCTGGCGGATCCAGCTTCAGCGACAACCCTGGCCGGGCTCATTAAGCTCTCCGAGGATACAAGGCGACCCCTCAAAGGAGAGGCCGTTCTCATCATAACAGGAAGCGGCCTGAAGACGATGGAGGCTCTCAAAGAACACAGAATTCTTCTAAGACGTCTCAACCTCAAAAACGGGGCAAAACTATCATAAACGCAACAACTGTAATGTTCCCCCCTTGAGGGGGGAGGGAAAGGGGGCCTGATATGACGAAACTTGCTGCTTTTATGATAGCTTAGCGTCAGATTTTGACCATCTGCGCATCACTAAAACCCAAAATTGCCGATAGAATCACCCGACGGGTCCTGACGTGGTTCACCCCCGGCGCCCCCTCGCGGACTATCTTGTTTATTATCAAGCCTGAAGATGAGTGGCATCAAACGCTCGGGTCGGCGGGGGCGCCCGAGCCACGCCACCCATCGGGTGTCGACTTATCGCACCGATTCTGGCCAACCCCAACATATTTCGTTTGATGGGAAGTCCCTATCGGCAATTTTGGGCAAAACATAAGACTGGTCAGGGGGGAAGACGTGTGTTATAGTGAACGAAAGGATAATCCACGAAAGGAGGTCTGGATGAGAGGAGATTTTCAGCCCATTGACTTTAAGATTCCCAAGATCAAGTTCAGCCTTATCCGCGGCGTAATCATCGGTATCGTAGCCGTCATTCTGCTCGTCGGCTCAATCTACCAGGTCAGCCCCGAGGAGCTCGGTGTAATCCTGCGCTTCGGCAAGTTCGTCCGAACTGCCGACCCCGGCTTGCATTTCAAGCTGCCCTTGGGAATTGAAAAACTAACCAAAGTCCCTGTCCAGAGGCAGCTTAAGTTAGAGTTTGGTTTCCGGACAGCTAGGCCCGGCGTCCGGTCTGAATACCGCGTCTCACCCGAAGCTGCCAAAGAAGCAGTCATGCTTACAGGAGACCTGAACGTCGTCGTCGCCGAATGGATCGTTCAGTACAAGATCAAGGATGCCTATAGCTTCCTGTTCAAACTCAGGAACCCCGAGGACACTTTCCGCTACATGAATGAAGCTGTCGTGCGGCGGATTGTCGGCGACAACTCAGTGGACGAGGTCATCACCATCGGCCGTGCTCGTATTGCCAATGAAGCCAGGGAGGAGTTGCAGCAACTCTGCGACCTTTACGAAATCGGAATCGATGTTAATCAGCTCATCTTCCAGGACGTCAACCCGCCTGACCCTGTTAAGCCGTCTTTCAACGAGGTTAACGAAGCGCTCCAGGAAAAGGAGCGGAAAATTAACGAGGCCTGGTCTGAGTACAACCAGGAAATTCCCAGAGCGGCCGGCGAGGCAGAGCAGGTAATCCGGGCTGCCGAGGGATATGCCACTGAACGAATTAACCGGTCTGTCGGCGACGCGGCGCTGTTTTCCTCCGTCTACAGGGAATACGCCCGGGCGCCTCTCGTCACTCGTAAAAGGCTTTACATCGAAACCCTCAACGACATCCTGCCCAAGATTAAGAAAAAGGTCATCGTGGATGAAAAGCTGAAAAACATCCTGCCGCTCCTCAACCTGACTGAGGAGGTGAAAAAATGAGCGCCACCACTCGAAACTTGATCATAACTGGGGTTGTCCTTTTAGGTCTGCTCATCCTCCTCGATGCCGTCTATGTCGTCTCCGAAACAAACCAGGTCATCATCACCCAGTTTGGAGAGCCCATCGGAGGAGCTATTACTTCTGCCGGTCTGCACCTCAAAGCGCCATTTATTCAGAAGACAAATTATTTCGAAAAACGCTGGCTCGAATGGGATGGCGATCCCAATCAGATCCCAACTAAGGATAAGAAGTACATTTGGGTGGATAGCTATGCCCGCTGGCGGATCAGAGATCCTCTCGTCTTTTTCCAGCGGGTTCGCGACGAAAGAGGCGCTCAATCCAGGCTCGACGATATCATCGACGGCGAAACCCGCAATGCTATTGCCAATTACGACCTCATCGAAGTCGTCCGCTCTTCCAACCGCGAGTTTGAGCTGACCGAAGAGATAGCCATTATCGAGGTATCGGAAGCTATTAGCAAAATCAACATCGGCCGGGAAAAAATCGCCCAGATCATCCTGGAGAACGCCTCAAAAATCACCCCCCAATTCGGCGTCGAACTCAAAGACGTCCGGATCAAGCGGATTAATTATGTTGATGAAGTTCAGCAAAAGGTGTTCGACCGAATGATCGCCGAGAGGAAGCGGATTGCCTCGAAATACAGGTCTGAGGGAGACGGCAAAAGCGCTGAGATTCGCGGCCAGAAAGAGAAAGAACTGAAACGAATCCAGTCCGAGGCTTACCGGAAAGCCCAGGAAATTAAGGGCAAGGCGGACGCTGAGGCAACAAGAATATACGCCCAGGCCTATAACCTGGACCCGGAATTCTACCAGTTCATGAAAACGCTTGAGACATACCGCCAGAGCCTCGACAGCGAAACCTGGCTCCTCCTTTCCTCGGACAGCGAATTTCTCAAGTTCCTGCGCAGCTCAGAGAAGAAATAACCCCTTAAGACGTTCGAGGGAGATGTTGCTTCCGGAAAGGACCAGAACGACAGTCATTCCTTTCAGTCTCTCCTTGATCTTTAGCCCAGCCGCCAACGGCGCAGCTCCGGCCTCCTCGGTCAGGTTGCGGACGAGCTCGAGGTAGGTCAGGATGGCCTGGGACATCTCCTCGTCTGAAACGAGGATGAAATCAGCCAGATGGGCCTGGAGGATCTCCTGGGTTAACTCGTAGCCCATCTGTGTCTGCAGGCCCTCCGCCGCTGTCTCCATCCTGGCAGAGACGATTTTCCCTGCCTTCCAGGATAGGTAGGCTGCAGGCGCCTTCTCAGCCTGGACGCCGATGACCTGAACCTTGGGTTTGATTTCCCGCTTGGCCAGGCAGCAGCCGGAAGCGCCGCTCCCCCCGCCGACCGGAACGATAATCATGTCCACCTGGGGACAATCCTCCAGAATCTCAACGGCATAAGTGGCTACTCCCGCGATAAGAAACGGCTCATTGGCCGGATGAATGAAACGCGCTCCTTTTTCCTCGGCCAACTTCAAGGCCCGGTCTTTGGCTTCTTCAAAGATCCGGCCTTGGAAGACAATCTCGGATCCAAGACTCCTCACAGCCTTCACTTTCACCGGGTTGGCCTGCTCGGGCATGACGATGGTGACCGGAACGGCGTAAAGCCGGCCGGCATAAGCGACAGAAAGGGCGTGATTTCCAGTCGATGCTGTCACCACTCCCCTTCTCTTTTCCTCCGGCTCTAAGTGGTGCATAAGGTTAATCCCGCCCCGGACCTTAAATGAGACCGTGGGCAGATGGTTTTCATGCTTCACATAAACTGTCGTGCCGAGGAAATCATTGAGCTGAGGATAGCTGTAGAGGGGTGTCCGGGGAAGATATTTTTTGATGATCGACCTGGCTTTAAGAATATCCTCAAAAGTCGGCCATTTATATGCCATCGTTTTTCTCCCTTCCTCCGGCTGTCTCCCGCCAGGAAAGAAATTTCAACTTAATAACTCGACAAGTGTCTTCCTGTATGGAAAGAGTGCCGGCGTTCCGCCAGTATGGAAGAAAACAACTTTGTCCTTTCTCGAAAAATATCCCTTTTTCACAAGGTCGACCAAACCAGCCATGGCCTTGCCGGTGTAAACAGGGTCGAGGACAATGCCTTCTCTCGTGAAGACAAGCCGAATGGCCTCTGCCACTTCTCTATTGACAACGCCGTACCCTTCCTTGAGATAGTCATCAAGGACGATGATATCATCGTGTTTGATGCCCGAATCAATCCCGAGAGCCTTTTCCGTTTCCTCTGAGATTTCAAGCACAATGCGGGCGAACGCTTCTTTCTCTTCCGAGACGCTGATTCCAATAATCTTGACGTTGCCTTTTAAAGCTCTGGCTGCCGCGATCAGGCCCGCTTGGGTGGCTCCGGACCCTGTGGCGATGACAACATGGGTAAAGCTGATTCCCTTGGCTTCTGCCTGTTCCAAGAGCTCGACAAAAGCCTCTGCATAGCTGATTGCGCCCAGCGGAAGATCCATTGAGAACCCCGGCATCGAGCCTCCCACCGAGACGATATACGGCTTGTGCCCTTTTTCCCTGATTTCATTGGCAACCTCTTCGATGATTCGTGCAGCTTTCTCTTCGCTAACGACCTTCCCTTTTTCTGCTTCCCTAATTCTAATGTCAGCGCCGACAAGGTAATCAAGGAGGAGGTTGCCGTCATATTCTGGCGCCAGTTCGGATGTTTTAAAAAGAACAAGGATCGGTTGCAGACCGAATCGCCGCGCTGCTGCAGCCGTCTGCAGGCACCAGTTGGATTGCACGATGGCCCAGGTTATGATGACATCAGCTCCCTTGCTCAGGGCATCGGCAATGATGAACTCAAGCTTGCGTGATTTATTTCCACCGAAGGCGAGGCCCGTCAGGTCATCGCGCTTGACGTAAAGCTCGGGCCCGGCCAGCTCGGCCGAGAGCCCTTCAAGCCTGCGAAAAGGCGTTGGCAGATGAATGAGCTTTTGCCTCGGAAAACGCGTTATCCTGGCCTCAAATTCCCGGATGGTCATGCCAGCCATGTTCTCACCTCCTCTGAAAGAGTTCCTATTGTCTCTTTTTCCCAGGCATCTGACAACTGACTCGGCCCGAAAAAGGGGCTATAATCACTGTCTGGCCTGCCTTAGCTCAGCAATCTTCTTTCTGCCCCAGAAGCGAATTGCATCGCCATAAAAATAAAAAATCGGGATGACAATAAGGATGAAGATCGTGGAGCTGATGAGGCCGCCAACCGTGGATAGCGCCAGCGAGGCCCAAATTTTTCTTTTGGCTACCTCGGCTTGGATGAGGAGCAATGGAAGCATTCCCAGCACTGTCGTCCCTGTTGTCATAATAATTGGCCGCACCCTTTCCCTGGCTCCCACAACAACTGCTTCGAGCAACGAAAGTCCCTGCTTTCTTTTCAGGTTGATGTGGTCAACGAGCAGGATGGCGTTGTTGACGACGATTCCGGCAAGGAGGATAAGGCCGATGTAAGCAGACGAATCGAATGAAAAATCGGCGATGACAAAGGCGACGAACACGCCGATCATGGCCAGCGGAACGGCCAGGATGATAAAGAGCGCCTGGATGAAGGATTCATAGAGCGACGAAAGGATCATGAAGATGACAAGGAGGGCGAAGAGGATGGCGAACTTGATCTGAGCCTTTTCTTCCTCGGTCATGCGCCAGGTCTCTTCCAGAGTCGCCGAAAATCCAGGCGGCATCACGAGACTGGCGAAAACGGACTTCTTGTAATTCTCAGCCGCCTTCGTCGGCCCCCTGAATTCCCACATGACCGTCTGCTGAAACTGCTGGTTTTCTCTGTCGATCGAGCCAGCGATCGGCCTTTCTTCGAGCCGGGAGATCTCGCCAAGTCTCAAGTATTCTCCGCCCGAGGTCCGGACGAGCGTATCCAAAAATGTCCTTAGGTCGAGGCGGTCGGCCTCAGGAAACTTTATCGAAATGGCGATTTCCTTGCCCTCTGTCCGCCACTTGACGGGTGAAGAGAATTCCCCCCGCAACAAAGTCTGGATGTGATAATACAGATACTGGGGGTCGATTTGGTATTTTGTCAGAGCTTCACGGTTGATTTTGAGGACATGCTCAAACGATTCCACCCTCCACCATCCGTAACGGCTGGAGATGATCCTCGTTTCTTTGATGCGCGGATTCCGCTTGAGCCTCTGTTCTAGTTCAGCGGTAATGTCCTTTAGTTTCTTAAGATTATAGCCATAAAACTTGATGTACGAATCATAGAATGTGCCCGTCCCGAAGCTTGAGTAGTAGCCCTGCGGGTCGAAGCCGTAGACCCCGATGCTCAAGCCAGCAAATTGGGTGGCCAGTTGGATGAGTTCTTCCTTGAGGGCATAAGGCCGGTAGGAAAACTCGATCTCGGGCGGAAAAGAGATCTCGATATAGGCATTCTCAGTGCTGATCCGCGAATTCATTTCCCTCTCGTAGTCTTTCCCCATAACCAACGCTTCGAACTTGCGGATCACCTCGTCGGTCCTGTCAAGGTCGGTTCCAGACGGCATGCTGACGGAAACAATCAGTCTGTCCCGGGAATACCAGCGGAAAAATTCTCCGATCGTCACCTCTTTCTTAAACCAGCGGTAGCTTCCATAAAAGAAAAGGCCAACAATCATGACGATTTCGATCGGATGACGCAAGCAGAAACGAACGATTTTTTCATACAATCGACGGACCTTCTCCTTTGGGATTTCTCGCGGCATTTTCAGGAGACGGGGACTCAGCGCCGGGATCAGAGAAAAAGAAACGAGGAGTGACACGGCCAGGGCCGAAGCGATGACGATGCCAAGAGGCAGATAGTAAACTTTAAGTCGCCCCTGAAAATAAGGAAAGCAGAAGAAAACAGAAACGGTCGTCAGGGTGCAAGCAAGGACCGCCACAAACACCTCTTTGGGCCCCCGAACCGCTGCCTCGATCGCGTCCAAGCCTTTTTCCCTTAGCCTGAGGATGTTCTCGAAAACGACGATGGAATTATCAACAAACAGTCCGAACCCGAGGGCCAGGGCACCGAGCGTGAGCATGTTGATCGAAACTTTAAAAAAATATATCAAGTTGAAGGTGATGAGGACCGAAAAAAAGATGGAGCTGAGGACCAAGAGGGAAGGTTTTAAGCTCCTCAGGATCAGGAAAATGAGCATGAAAATGACGGCCAGGATGATACCCACGAGAAGAAAGAGTTCGCGCAAGCTTTTGAGAATCTCTTCACTCTCGTCGTTGACGACCCGAAAAGTCAGGCCGCGCGGCAGGTCTTTTTTGATGTCCTCGAGTTTGGCTTTAACGGACCGGGCGACTTTGAGCGTGCTCGCTCCCCTCTCCTTATGGACAATCAGTCGGATGGTTGGCTGGCCGTTGATCCGGTTGAGATATCGGATCTCTCCAAACGTTCTCTCAATCCGAGCGATATCTTTGAGTTTGATAGCCACGCCCCCTTGATGAGCGACGATCAGCTCCTCAAGGTCTCGAGTGCTCTTCAATGAGCCTGAGATCTTGAACAAATACTCCCGCTGGCCCCTCTTGATGCGACCGGCCGGAAACGTCTGATTCCAGCGGTTAAGGGCCAGCAAAACCTGATAAGGGTGGATGGCCAAGGCTTGGCTCTTGTCCCGGTTTAAGGTGATCCGGACTTCCGCTTCAGACCCTCCAAGGACCTCGACGCCGGCGACGCCTTTGACCGAGCCCAGGAAGAATTCCAGCCTTTCTTTGAGCATTTCCCGCAATTCTTGAAGGGAATAGTCGCCCGAAATTGTGTAATGGAGGAAGTCGGCGGTCCGAAAATCCTCGGGGACATAGGGGATGACCTGAGGTCGGTTGGCTGCAAAGGGCAGTTCAGACCTGATCCTGGCGATTCGCTCCATGAGCTCAAGTTGGGCAAATTCCATATTTGTGTTCGGGTTGAATTCGATGACGATCTGGGACAACCCAATCGAGGACGTTGACGTTATCTTTTTTACGCCCTTGACGGTTGAGGCCACCTCTTCGAGAGGCGAGGTGACCTGCGTCTGAACGGTATCAGGCGGGACATCGGCCCAAGAAGTCTGGACAGTGACCCTGGGAAAATCCTCCTTGGGAGCAAGCTCCAGCGGAATGTTGAAGAAAGAATAAGCACCGAGAAAAGCCACCGCCAAGAAGAGCATCACGGTGGCGATCGGACGCTCGACGAAAATCCTCATGCGCTCTTTTGACCTCGCCTGCTCTCTACCAACTCATAAATGACTGGAATCAGAATGAGCGTAAGAAAAGTTGAAAAGAGAAGCCCGCCGATGACGGCGATGCCCAGCGGTCGCTGGAGTTCCGCCCCCTCGCCCAATCCGAGGGACAGAGGGATCAAACCAAACACGGTCGTGATCGAAGACATCAGGATCGGCCTGAGGCGAACCGCACTTCCTTCGACGACAGCCTCTCGAAGCGGCAGGCCTTGCCGGCGGAGCTGATTCGTGTAATCTATCTTCACGATGGCGTTGTCAACGACAATGCCGACAAGGACGATGATCCCGATCACCGAGATGACATTTATCGTCTGCCCCGTGATGAACAGGGCGAGAAACGCCCCCGAAAGACCCATGGGCAGGGTGAACATGATCAGGAACGGGGGGAGCAGGGACTCGAATTGAGCTGCCATGATCATGTAGAC
>CAZKBY010000050.1:0-14473 GCA_964550915.1 uncultured Eubacteriales bacterium
ACCCAGCCGTCTTCTGTCCAGATGCCCAGGTTCGGAGCCGTCACCATGCCTCCGTCCATAAGGACAGGAAATCCCAGTGTTCCGACCAGCCCTCCCCAGGTGCGCTTCCCGATGAGGGGGCCGAGGCCGAACGTGCGGAACATCCAGGGCAGCAGGTCTCCTCCCGAGCCGGCAGTCTCGTTGATGAGCATGACTTTCGGCCCCTGGATGGACGCACTCGGCGTTTTCAGGTCAGCCCCGTAACGCATGGCCCACATCGAAATGAAGGGCTTGCGCAAGTGGTCGATGTAATAATCCGCCACTTGCCCTCCGCCGTTGTGCCTTTCGTCAATGATGATGGCATCCTTGTGGGCCTGGGGGAAGAAATAGCGCTTGAAGTACACATGGCCCAAGGTCGAGGTGTTGGGGACATAGACATAGGCGACCCGGCCTCCTGTAGCCTCCTCGACTTTCCTGAGATTCCCTTCCACCCAGTCTCTATTTCTCAGAGCTGTGTCGTTGGCGATGGGCACAACCTGAACAGTTCGCGAACCTGCGCCGTCAGGAGCTAGCCCGATCGTGATCTCGATGATTTTATCCGCTGTGTTCTCGAAGGCGCTGAAAAGGTTCACAGGCGGCCGCAGGTCCTTGCCGTTGACGGCCAAGAGGTACTCTCCTGGCTTAACATCCACGCCGGGCTCGGTCAAGGGTGAGCGGAGCTCGGGGTTCCAGTTGAGTCCCCCGTAAACTTTCTTAAATCGGTAGCGGCCGTTGGCAATTTCATAGTCGGCGCCGAGCAGGCCAACCGGTACACTCTTCGGCTCAGCGAAGGAATCCCCGCCACCAACCCGGTGATGGCCAACCGCGAGTTCGCTACACATCCACTGAATAAGCCGGTTGAGGTCGTTCCGGCAGGAGAGATGGGGCAAGAATTCGGCGTACTTTTCCCTCATGGCTTTCCAGTCACAGCCGTGCATGCCGGGATCATAGAAATAATCGCGGTTGATGCGCCAGGCCTCGTCAAAAATTTGCGGCCACTCGGCCCGGGGATTTATTTTGACCTCAATGCTGTCAACGTTAATTTTACCCTGGCCCGACTGGATCTTGCCGGAAAGTGCGACGATCCCCCAGGAGTCCCGCGAAACGTAGAGCATTTTTTTATTATCGGCTGACAGGATATAACCGTTTACGCCTTCCATCACGACTTCGTCCTTGCGGGTTTTGAGGTCGAACTTATGCAGTTTCGCTCCTTCCTGTCCGACACCGAACGCGCCGACCGTCCGGGGCGGATACTCGAGGTAATAGATCTGACCGCTCTCGCCCACCTGAAGGTTGCGGTAACTCCCCGCGCTCACAGGAAGGGCCAGAATCCTCTGGTTTATCCCCTCAAAATCGATAGAAAAAGGCTCTTCTTTTTTCTGGGCCGGGGCTGTTTCTGCCTTTCCTTCCTTTCCAGACGGGCTGCTTTTTTCCTCTCTGGGTTTTTCCTCTGTCACTCCCTTTTCTTCGTCGCTTTCCTTGGCCAGCGGGTTGGGCAAATCTTTCCTCAAAACAGCCATGTAAAGAGAATTCGTCAAGGTCATGTCGGCATTCGACATATCAAACCACTGCTTTACCGGGCCGGCATCAGTCGAGCAGAAAAAGTAAAGGTACTTGCCGCTCGGGTCGAAGACAGGCTCGCTCACTTCACTCAAGCCATCGGTGATGGCAAATGATTTGTCTTTCTCAAGAGAATACACATAGACCTTCTGGATGTAGGCCTGCGTGTTCAAGG
This sequence comes from uncultured Eubacteriales bacterium, assembly GCA_964550915.1. Lineage (GTDB taxonomy): Bacteria > Acidobacteriota > Aminicenantia > Aminicenantales > UBA8522 > JARYMI01. The sequence continues at coordinate 1,754 of CAZKBY010000050.1, forward strand.
TGTAGACAATCCACCTGGAATCCGGCGACCAGGAGGAATAGACGCTGCGGATGCGGCTGGGGCCGTAAAGATATTCGGAGGCAATCTTCTTGGAAACCCCGCTTTTGAGGTCAATCCAGTAAAGGCTCCAGGAATTGTCGGCAAAAGAGATTTTCTGGCTGTCCGGAGACCAGACCGGCGCATCGTAGAAGCCAGCGCCGATGAGCTTGTATTTTTTCACCTCTCCCTTGCCGTCCTGACTGCGCACATGGAGCTCGTATTCCCCGGATTCATCGGAAAAATAGGCCAGGGATTTCCCGTCGGGTGACCAAATAGGAGATCTCTCGTGGGCACCGGGCGTCTGGGTGATATTGCGAAAATCTCCCTTCTCGGCTGGCAGCGTGACAATCTCGCCTCGAAACTCGAAAACGGCTCTCGCGCCCGTGGGGGAGATGGAAGCATTCCTGACATTCCGGGTCCCTTTGACAAACCTCTCGCGGAGCTCGAGGAGGTCGGCGGCCACCCCGATGGCGAGCCGGGAGCTCTTTTGAGTGCCAAGGTCGAAGATGTGGAGGCGCCCTCCCTGTTCATAGATGATTTTCCCGGCGCCGCAGGAAGCACTGACGATGGGAAAATCTTCGTGGCGCGTGAGCTGCTGGATCTGTTTCGTTTTTGTGTCATAAGAGAAAAGGTTGAATTCCCCGTTCCGGTCCGACCTGAAATAAATCTTGTCTCCAATCCACATGGGGTTGACATCGTTTGAGCGTCTTTCGGGCTGGGGAATTTTTTCAACGCTGTGGTCGGTCCGGCTATAAATCAAGATGGATGAGGCCTGGCCGCCGCGGTAATTTTTCCACTGGATAAAGGCATCGGCTAGGGGGTTATAGGCGATCCGGGTTCCGTCCGGTGAATAGACGGCCCGGAAGACATAGGGGATTTCAATCTGTTCAGGGAAGCCTCCCTCGACGGCAACCGTGAAAAGATGATTCCAGGCTCGGGTGAAAGAATAACGGGCCGAGGTGAAAAGAACAGATTTTCCATCGGGCGTAAACCCTTGAACCTGGTCAAAATAGGGGTGCCAGGTGAGCCGCCGGGGAATGCCGCCTTCAGAGGAAACGATGTAGACATCCGTGTTCCCCTCATACTGAGCGCTGAAGGCAATCCAGTTTCCGTCTGGAGAGAAAACCGGGTTGGATTCCAGGCCGAGGTCGGATGTGAGCTTGCGAGGGTTTTTCCCGTCCGTTTCTGCGGTCCAGAGGTCTCCGGCATAGGCGAAGGCAATCGCCTTCGCGCTGATGGCCGGCTGGCTCAAGAACACAGTATCCTTGGTGTCAATCGCCGAAAGATAAAGGTTGGCGGATAAAAATACCATGGCGAATAATCCGATAAACGCAAGAATTGTGGGCTTCATAAACGCCTCCTCGGGAGAAATTTTAGGATAGTAGTTTCCTCACTCAGCCTTTCATTATATATATCTTACGATTTTTATCCATAAAAAGTTCCTCTTGCCAACTGTTTTAGTTCACGGGATAATCTTACCAACCTAAGGAAAGTCGAAGGCTGGCCCCAAAAAAACAAGGCTCATCAAATTCGAGGCCGTTGCGGAAAGCTTGACAGGGTGAGGCGTGGTTAGAAGCGGCCGGTGGAGCCGAACCCGCCCTCACCGCGCCAGGTGTCGTCTAACTCTTCTGCCTCCACAACTTCGATTGTCACGACCGGCTGGATGAGCATCTGGGCGATCTTCATCCCTTTCTGGATGGCAAAGAGCTCGCGGCCGAGGTTGGCCATGACCACACGGACTTCTCCCCGGTAGCCGGCATCGACGACTCCGGCCAGCCGGTGGACCCCGCGAAGAGAGAGGCCGCTTTTATCCCAGATGAGGCCGACGAAGCCTTCGGGTATCGCCATCTTGATCCCCGTCGGGATGGCCTTCAGTTCTCCGGCCTCTATCACATCGTCAACAGCAGAAAAAAGGTCGAGCCCGGCGTCTCCCGGGTGATGATAAATGGGCAGCCTGGCTTCTGGAGTTATTTTTTTTACTTTAAGTTTCATGGCATGAATCTCTTAAAATCTTCTCATTTCTTGAATCGTTCAGGTCTGAACTCCTTCGATCCGGACTTCGCCAAAATAGGGCTTTATAATTTTTACTATCCTATCGATTTCATCGCTTTCGTAGGGTTTAACCTGGAGATACGTCCGGTCGATCGGGTTTTTAGTTGAAAACTGCTGGACCTGGAAGATTTTCGCCCCCTTGAGCAGTGCGGCGATCTCGATAAGATCCTCTTCGCCGACCAGGCCTGGCACAACCGTCGTCCTGAACATGTAGGGCAGGCCGGAAGCCCTGATGATCTCGATGCTCCGGCGGATATCTTCCTCCTTCACGGCGGCGCGCACAACCTGAGCATACCGCCTCAGCGGCGCCTTGACATCCATGGCCACGTAATCTACGAGCTTCTTTCCGATGAGCTCTTCCAGCCGCTCCGGGAAGGATCCGTTTGTGTCCACCTTGACGAGAAGATTCCGGTCCTTGATCACCCGGCAGAGGACCTCCAGGTCTTCCTGGAGGAGCGGCTCACCGCCGCTCACGCAGACCGCTTCAAGCCATCCGCGCCGCGAATCAAGATAGCTCACGAAAAAATCGAGCGGCATTGTGGGCAGCGATTCCGGAGCGAGGACAAGGTCGGCGTTATGGCAATAAGGGCAGCGAAAATTGCAGCCGCCAAGGAAAACGGTCGAAGAAATATGCCCCGGAAAATCGAGTGGCGCGAACTTTTCTAAACCCTTGATTTCAACCAAGCGTCGAGCTCCGGATGTTCGTTGAAGATGCCGAGCACCCTGTCGTCCTTGCGCAGGACAAAGACGGGAATGATGATCGCGCCCTTATCATCCCGCTTGATCTGGCCGAGGAATTCCCTTAGCCGCAGCTTGCTCTCCTTCTTGACCAGGCTGAGTTCCTGGCCTTCCAGTCCCTTTCCTTTCAGGTAATTCTTGAAAGCGTTGCACTTGTCGCAATTCGGATAGGTAAACAGGAGATAGTCCATGGCTTAGAAAAGCTTTTCGTAAGGAGTTCGGTCCTTGAATTCCTGCTGCTTGCCGTCATTCCAGGTCCGTACCGGCCGGAGATAGCCGACGATCCTCGAATAGACCTCTGTCTGCGACCCGCATCGGGGGCAAGTCGGGTGTTGGCCCCTGAGGTAGCCATGGTTATCGCAGACGGAGAAAGTCGGCGTGACGCTGAAGTAGGGAATCTTAGTCTCGGCGATCTTGCGCACCAGCTTGCGGCAGGCCTCGCGGTCGATCGACTCGAGCAAGAACGTGTGGAAGATTGTCCCGCCCGTGTAAAGACACTGGATGTCTTGCTGGTGCTGGATAGCCTCGAAGACATCGCGGGTGGCGTCGACATTGAGCTGGGTTGAGTTAGTGAGATAGGGATGCTTGTCCGTCCCCGAGGTGATGATGTTTTTGTATTTTTCCCGGTCCAGGCGGGCCAGGCGGTAGGAAGTGCTCTCAGCGGGCGTGGCCTCGAGATTATAGAGGTTCCCAGTCTCTTCCTGGAACTGCTGGAGCATTCTCTTCATGAAAGTTAGCGTTTCGATGGCGAATTCCTTGCCCTCGGGCGTACCGATCCCCTTACCCAGGAAATTCAGGCAGGCTTCGTGCATCCCGCAAACGCCGATGGTCGAGAAATGATTGTCGAAGTGGCCGAGGTAGACCATCGTGTATGGGATGAGGCCTTTGGCCAGCATATTGTTGATGACTTCCCGCTTTGTCTCTAAGGATTCCTTGGCCAGGACCATGAGTTCGCGCAGCCTGGAGAAGAATTCCTCCCTCGAATTGGATTCGTAGCCGATCCGGTTGAGGTTGATGGTTACGACCCCGATCGAGCCGGTCGAGTCACCCGGCCCCCAGATGTTTCCCGGCCGCCTGAGCAGCTCCCGCTGGTCGAGGTTCAGGCGACAGCACATCGCCCTGATGTCGCCCGGACTCAGGTTTGTCCCGATATAATTCTGGAAATAGGGAATCCCGTACTTGGCCGTGGCCTCGAAAAGAAGATCGGCGATGGGCGAATCCCAATTAAAATCCATGGAGATATTGTATGTCGGGATGGGAAAAGTAAAAACCCGGCCCTTCTGGTCGCCCTCGATCATTAGCTCTAAGAAGGAGCGATTGATCATGTCAATTTCTGCCTGGTAATCGCCGTAAGTCGAATCGAGCTCAACTCCGCCGACAACGACCCGCTTGTCCTTCATGTCCTCGGGCACCGTTAGGTCAAACGTCAGGTTTGAGAACGGCGTCTGCCAGCCCCAGCGCGAAGGGACGTTGAGCCCGAAGATGAGCTTCTGGACGTCCTGCTTGACTCTATCGTAATCGAGCTTATCAGCCCGGACAAAAGGCGCCAGGAGCGTATCCACCGAGGAAAAGGCTTGCGCGCCGGCGAATTCGCCCTGCATCGTGCCGATGAAATTGACCATGTGGAGGGTGGCGGTCTCCAGATGTTTGGACGGATAGGAGTGGACCTGGTTAGGGACATGGCCAAACCCTTTGCGGAGGAGTTTGTCCAGGGACCAACCGGCGCAGTAGCCGACAATCGGGTAGGAAAGGTCGTGGATATGAAATTCGCCCTCGAGATGCGCTCTCTTGATTCTCTCCGAATAGAGCTGGTTAAGCGCGAAATTGGACAGGACCTCGCCCGAGACGCGGGCGTTGAGCCCGGAAAAGCTCATCACTCCTTCGTTGCTGTTCTCCCGGATTTTCCAGTCGACGTCGTTGATGTAATCCTTGATCAACCGCTCGAGGTTGATCCCCGTTTTTTTGGCCTCGCGGATGGATTTGTGCCTCTCGCGGTAGAGGATGTACGACTTGGCCACCTCGTGGTAGCCCTGCTTCATCAGCACCATTTCCACGATGTCCTGGATCTGTTCAACCGAAGGAATAGTGTAGCCGCTGAACTTGTCTTCGAGCATAAACGTGGCGATATCCGAGACCGTCTTGGCGGCAGTCCGATCAGTGATGCCGTTTGCCTCCATCGCCTTAGAGACAGCGTTAGTGATCTTGTCCTGGACAAAATCGACAACAGTCCCGTCCCGTTTCTTGATCCTGGAAACACCCCGGGTCATCAAGCGCCTCCTTTCCTCTCTCTAAATAGCGGAAACCGGTCAAGTAACCATCAAAATAAATGCCATATCTTGTATAAGCTGATGGTTCTTTCTACAAAATATTGTATTTTGCGTCAGAAAATTTACTCCCAATTTTAGAGCTTGTCAAGGGGTTGGAAGCATTTTTTTTGCTTTTTTTTAAAAAAAATTTTCTCTATTCTATCAGCGGATGAAAAAATCCTGAAAGAGGTCCAGAATGAAAACTTTCGACATCTCAACATCCTCAAAAGAGGCCTTTATCGACATCACCGCCAAGGTGGAGGATGAAATCCGGAAGGCACAGATTGAGGCGGGAGTCTGCCTTATCTACGTTCCTCATACGACGGCGGGAGTGACGATTAACGAGAACGCCGACCCGACAGTCAGACAGGATGTGTTAATGATCCTGCGAAAAGCAGTTCCTGATTCCCTCCCCTACGCCCACACCGAGGGAAATTCTCCGGCTCACGTCAAGGCCAGCCTGGTCGGCTCCTCGGTCGCCGTCATCATCGAGGCCGGCCGGTTGGCTCTGGGGACTTGGCAGGGTATTTTTTTCTGCGAGTTCGACGGCCCGCGCCGACGCCAGGTTTATCTAAAGATAGTTCCCTGTTGAGCATCCCACTATAATCAGGCATCAAAATCCGGGACACGACCACAGGGGGACATGACCCGATTCACTTGAATTGGGATCGTGTCCCCTGATCTTAGAAATCAAGACCCGCAGCCCGGAGTTCACTCTCGAGGTCTGTTCCTGGTTTGTAGAGAATCGTCTTGAAACCGAGGTCAGCGGCTCCCCTGATATTTTCTTCCATGTCGTCGATAAAAACGCAGGCCGCAGCCTCAGCCTCGGCCCGTCCGAGCGCTTCCTGGTAGATTCTTGGGTCGGGTTTCATCACCCCTACCTCAAAGGACAGGACATAGGCATCAAAAAAGAGTATCTGGGGAAATTTTTCTTTGATGAAGCTGAACCTGACGACATCTGTGTTCGAGAGAAGGATGAGCCTGTATCTTCCTTTGAGCTTCTTATAGAGGTCGATGACCGGCGGGTTGGGCCAGAAGACATCCCTGTAAGCGGCGAAAAAATCCTCGTAGCTGACCGAGGCGCGGAGCTCGGCCGCAGCCCGGCTGTAAAACTCCTGAGGCGTCATTTTTCCCGTATCGAAGAGCTCGACAATCTCAGACCGGCGATGGACGATGTCCTTGATTTCGTCTTCGGGAAAAGAACAATAAGCCGCAATTTTTCGGAGGAAAATCTTGTTGTCAAACCAGAGGACGACTTTGCCGAGGTCGGAGATGACTGTCCGGATCATGAGAGGTACCTTCGCTCATGATGTTTGAGCCAGCTTGGTCGGGAGTTCGATTCCCGAACCTTCTTTGGCAGCCGCCCGCTTAAGAAGCAAGGAGAAAACAAGACCAACGAAACCGAGCGAAGCAAACATCAAGATCGTGTGCGTGTAATCGCCGCTGGCGAGGTCGGTCAGCCGGCCGGCCAGCCAGTTAAAAAGCGTCAGCCCGACATTCTGGATGAGCGTCATCAGCCCGAAGGCCGTCCCCAAGCGCTTCTCCTCGACCATGATCGGGATCGCCGGCCACATGGCGGCCGGGACAAGAGAAAAAGAGATCCCGAGGACAACCATAGCTGCGGCGGGGGCAAAATGTGTCAAACCTAGGGTGAGGTGAACGGGCACCAAAATCAGCGAACCAAGAATCATCATCGTCGCCCGCCGGCCGATTTTATCGGCCACCAACCCGAACACGGGCGTGAAAATCATCGAGCCGGAGATAACGAGAGAACTGTAAAACCCGCCCCTGACGGCGCTAAACCCGAACTTCGTCTGGAGGAAAACGGTCGAAAAAGCCGTAAACGGGAAAATGGCCGAGTAGAAAGTCATGCAGAGAAGGGAGACAAACCAGAAGGAAGGTTTAAACCGGAAAACATCCCGGAGGACGAATTTTTCCTCCTTCCCCTCGGGTGCTTCCCTCAGGAAATATCTTTCTTTTGCCTTGTCAAGACTGGAGTAGACGAAAAAGAGGGCGAACGAGACGAACATGATGATCGAAGAGACCCAGATGGCCAGCCTCCAGGAACCGCTCCACTCCTGAATCCTGGCCGCGGAATTGAGAGCGGCGAACGTTCCCAGACGGGCGACGGTCAGGTTAAGGCCGAAGGCGAGGGCAAGCTCTTTCCCCTTGAACCATTTAGAAAGAACTTTGTTCTGGGTAATGATCAAGGACTCGGAACCCAACCCATAGATGAGCCTGCCAACGAGCATCAGTGAAAAAGCTCGGCTGGCTGCGGTCAGGAAAACGCCGACTGCACAGAGGGCTGCGAACAGCGTCCCCGCCTTGCGGATGCCGATCTTATCTAACAGGATGCCGCCGACAAGAACCATGATGAAGTTGGGCAGATAGTAGAAGCTGAACAGGAGTCCGTACTGAGCTCGGGTAATATTCATCCCTTTCATGATGAAATCAGCGATGGGGCTGACGGCATCGTAAGCGTAATAAGCACCGAAAATGACCAGCCCCATGATGAGGAGGACAAACCAACGAAACCTGAAAACCGTCTCTTTTGTTTCTTCTGAAATGTTCATATCATCCGTCCAATTAGTTCTCGTAATGTTCCTGAAAATTATGATATTACTATCCCGATGTCAAGAATTTTCACGACATGAAAGCCTCTCAAATTCTGTTGATGTCATTGATCTGGAATAGGGTCCTGTCACGGCTCCTCCCCATCAAGGCTCGGGATGCAGTGACTCGAAGTCACGCTGCGATTTCCCCGGCGAGGAAATCTTGCTCGATTCGCTCCTCGCTCATACGGACTTCTCGCCACTCATCCCTCGCCTCAACCCCGAGAAGGGAGCCTCGCCGCCGTGCCACCCTCGATGCACTTTCGCCCAAATCACAGAAACGTATGCTTCCCATGACATCTTTGAGAGCTTTGCAGTCTGAGCACCAAAGGAGGGTAAATATGAGTTTTCATTCGAGAAACAGAGGGTTTTCATCCCTGAGATTTATCCTGGCTCTTGCCGGTATTATCGTCCTGGTCGTGGGCGGAGCGTTAGCGATATATTTCATTAAAGGAAAGACAATCACGACTCAGGATATTGCCTCGGCAGAGAAGATCATCAACCTCCGCTTCACCCAGAAAGAAAGAAAAATGATGCGGGAGAACCTTAAAAACGACGCCTCGGATTATGCCAAGCTGCGCAAGGTCAATCTTGCTAACAGCGTACCGCCAGCTTTCCAGTTCAACCCTGTCGTGACGGGAGTGAATTATGAAAAAGAAACCAAAGAGGCAATGCCTTTCATCCTCCCTGAAAACGTGGCTTTCAAGCGGCCTCCCAACCTCGAGGACCTGGCTTTTTATCCAGTCACGGCCCTGGCTCAGCTCATCAAATCGCGCCAGGTAAAATCGACTGAGCTGACCAAGATGTATCTCAGCCGGCTGAAAAAATACGGGCCGAAGCTCGAATGCGTTGTCACCCTGACGGAGGAATTGGCGCTTGAGCAGGCCAAGAGAGCCGATGAAGAGATTGCCGCTGGCCGTTACCGCGGTCCCCTCCACGGTATCCCCTGGGGCGCCAAGGATCTTCTGGCTACCAAGGGAATCAAGACGACCTGGGGAGCCAGGCCTTACCAGGATCAGGTTATCGATGAGGACGCGACGGTAGTCAAACGCCTGGAAGAGGCGGGCGCGGTGTTAGTGGCCAAGCTGAGCATGGGAGCATTGGCCTGGGGAGATGTCTGGTTTGGAGGAAAGACGAAAAACCCCTGGAACTACGATGAAGGTTCGAGCGGCTCGTCGGCCGGTTCTGCCGCAGCCACAGCGGCCGGGCTGGTCGGGTTCGCCATCGGCACGGAGACATGGGGTTCAATCGTATCTCCTTCGACGCGCTGCGGTGTGACCGGGCTACGGCCGACTTATGGCCGGGTCAGCCGGGCGGGGGCCATGGCATTGAGCTGGACGATGGATAAGGTTGGCCCAATTTGCCGCCAGGCCGAAGACTGTGCGCTAGTTTTTGAAGCTATCTGCGGACCAGACGGAAGGGACCTCACTGTCGTCGATTTTCCTTTTCGTTGGGATCCTTCGCTCGACTTGAAATCCGTTCGAGTGGGCTATCTGAAGAATGCTTTTGAAAGAGATTACCCGACGAAGAAAAACGACGAGGCTTCACTCGATGTCATCCGCAGCCTCGGCATTGAACTCATTCCTTTCGAGCTCCCCGAGAACTTGCCCATCGATTCTCTGGCCTTCATCCTGAACGCCGAGGCAGCAGCCGCATTTGATGAGCTGACCAGGTCCAACCGCGATGACCTGCTCGTGCGTCAAACCCGGAATGCCTGGCCAAACGTTTTCCGCCAGGCCAGGTTCGTCCCAGCGGTCGAGTACATCCAGGCCAACCGAATCCGGACTCTCCTCATGCAGGAAATGGCCAGAAGGATGGCCGGAATTGACGTCTATATCGCCCCCTCGTCCGGCGGCAACAACCTTCTTCTGACCAACCTGACCGGCCATCCGGCTGTCGTCGTGCCCAACGGGTTTAACGAGAAGGGCTCACCGACGAGCCTTTCTTTCATCGGGAATCTTTTCAAGGAAGCCAAGGCTCTTCGTCTGGCCCTGGCCTATCAGCAGGCCACGGACTTCCACCTGCAACACCCGCAGCTTAAAGACTAAAGGACTCGTTCTCGGGTCGGCCCGCAGCGCTATGTTTTTTGACCCATGTCGTTAACAAGCCGGGTTATTATTAACGAAATTCTCTGTGATACGCCCCTCCCTCATCATACTGAGGGGAGGGAAGGGACAGAGGTGATATAACGACATTCGTTGCGTTTATAATTGATCGGCGACGGTTCCCCCTACGCCTTTTCCTTCGTGGCGATGGCCGGGGCTGAAACTCCCAGGTCGGGGACATTGACAATGCCGTCCATGGTGTCGACTCCGACCTTAAATTCTGCCGTGACAAGTCGTGCTGCGCCATCCGGCGGCGTGGGCGAGTTGAACTCAAAGCTCAGGTTTTCACCCTCGAAGACAATGTCTGATATCGGAACATCAGTGAAATAGCCCTGGGATTCGCTGATCGTTCCTTCCAAGGTGCCGTTCACGCTCTTCAAGTTCAGAGTCAGGTAATAATACTCGCCGTCAGCATCGACTTCGATTCTCCAGGTGCCGACGATCGTTTCAATACTTGCTTTCTCCTGCGCGCGCAAAGAGAAAGAAAAATACGTTGGAAGAAGAAAGATGATAGCGGCGAGAAAGGAAAAATGACGTTTGTTCATCAGAACCTCCTCGTTTATGGCTGTTTATCAAACCGCATTTTTTAAGCTTGAGGTCGGATTATCTCCGATGTCAGGCCTCCGATGCAAGAAAATTTTAGCGAGCAAGCGCAGGGCCGCGGCCATCAATTCCAGATACGAAAAACGAGCCCTAAAAGTTGCCTGACTTCCCCGTTTGTCCATCAGCGACCCCTCCTGCCCGCACTATATCCACCTTGACAAAGCAAGGAGAGATTGGAGATGATTCGAGGTGATGAGAATGGCCAGCTTCGGCATCGATGAAAAGAAGATCACCGCCGCCCTGGTCGCTCTTTCCAAGAAAAGGATTATAGAGCGCGTCTGGGAGGAAGACGGGACAATCTGGAAAAAAGAGCCGAAAGAAATAGCCAACCGGCTGGGCTGGCTTGCCTGTCCCCACGAGGCCCGGAAAGCCCTTCCCAGGATCTGCCGTTTTGTTAAGGAAGTAAGGCAGGATGGCTACACCCACGCTCTTCTCCTGGGCATGGGCGGCTCGAGCCTGGCACCGTTAGTCCTGGCCTCGACTTTTCAAACAAAGGCTGGCTTTCTCGACCTCGTCGTCCTTGATTCGACAGTGCCCGCCGCAGTCTATGAAGTCAGCCGCAATCTTGATCCAGCCAGGACACTTTTCATTGTTTCCTCAAAGTCGGGCACGACGATAGAGACGATGTCCCTGTTCAATTTCTTCTGGACGAGGGCAGCCGAATGCCTGGGAGATGGCAACACAGGCGAGCATTTCGTCGCCATCACAGATGAGGGGACGCCGATGGCTGAAACAGCCCGGCGGCTCTGTTTTCGATCTCTTTTTTTAGGTGACCCGGACATCGGAGGCCGTTTCTCAGCCCTGACCCTCTTCGGCCTTGTCCCAGGTTCCCTGAAAGGCATCGACCTTTCCCAGATTCTAAAATCAGCCGAGGAGATGGCTCAAAGGTGCCGGAAAACCGCAGACCTTCGGGCAAATCCTGGCGCTTGCTTGGGAGCAATCTTAGGAGCTATGGCGCGGGAGCGGCGGGACAAGGTTACTTTCCTTCTTTCACCGCGACTCAGAACGTTCGGCCTCTGGCTCGAACAGCTCATTGCCGAGAGCACCGGGAAGGATGGGAAAGGCATTGTTCCAATTGAGGAAGAACCTCCTGGTCCATCAGGAGTTTATGGGTCTGACCGCTTTTTCGTCCAGATCAAGCTCAGAGCAGACGTCCCGACACAAGGCGCTCTCGGGTGGCTGAAGGAAGCTGGTTTTCCCGGGCTTTCCCTGAACATCCCTTCAGCCGGCCACTTAGGCGGACAGTTTTTCTTGTGGGAGTTTGCCACAGCCGTGGCCGGACATATTATTGGAGTCAATCCCTTCGACCAGCCGGACGTGGATTTGACCAAGAAAAAAACGCAGAAGTTCCTCAAAGCTTATCGGAAAACGGGATTTTTTCCCGAAGAAAAACCCCGGGTTACGCAATACGGCATCCGTCTATTCTCCGGGGACCGGGTTTCAACCCTGGCCGAGGGGATAAAAAAACATCTTGATCGGGCGAGGCCTGGAGACTATATCGCCATCCAGGCTTTTCTCTTCCCCGACGCTCCGACAAGGCAGGCTCTTCAAGAACTGAGGACTCTTTTGCGGGATAAGACGGGCTTGGCTATAACTGTGGGCTACGGCCCCCGATTCCTTCACTCGACCGGACAGCTCCACAAAGGAGGCTCTCCAAGAGGAATCTTCATTCAGGTGACAGCCGAGAATGCTAAAGACCTCGCCATCCCTGATGCACCGGGTTCTCGCCGTGCTTCTTTAACCTTTGGAACCGTCTGCGCTGCCCAGGCCAGGGGAGATTTTGAGGCTCTCAAGTCTGCCGGCCGCCCCATCATCCGCTTTCACCTAGGTCGAGAGATAAGCCAGGGGCTGGCCAGGATTGCTTCAGCGATTGAAGAAGGCTGAGGGCAACTCTGGGGCCTGTCAGACGTCAAGATCATGACGCAAACGAACAGAAAGTGATTTCATCGTCATCGCCATGACAAGGAAATTGGCGCGCTAAGATTAATAAAGCCCGGCAAACAGAAGATCGGCGTGGAAGAGTTCGCGAGTCTGGCGCCGGGTCTTCAAATCCACCGTCTCTTTGACGTTGATGTAAAACCAGAATTGATCGAACAGCCTCAGTTTCTTGATATAGTAACCCGCAAAATCTGTCGCTTGATCGATCACTATTTTTCCCACTTCTTTTTGTTTTTCGTCAAAAATAATGACAGTGTATTTTTCAGCCCCCAGCGGCGTGGTTGTCTTTGCCATCTCCGACAAAGATGGGGTCCCCCCAGGCCCCGG
>CAZKBY010000051.1:0-14383 GCA_964550915.1 uncultured Eubacteriales bacterium
TATTTCCCCTTCCCGCGAATCCGCATTCTCCGCCAGCAGGTTTCCGGCGATGCCAGGAACGCTTACCTGGAGACGGTGCCCAACAAACGGTTCCGCCCCATTTGCCATATCTGCGGAAAACGCGCAGATCGAGTTCACAGTCAAGAGAGACGGTGGGTCCGCGACCTGGACTTCGGGCCGGCCCGTGTGTGGATCCGGTGTCAGTATCGGAAGATCATCTGTTCGCACTGCCGTAAGACTCCCATCGAGGAGCTCGAGCTTTTCGATCCCTACCTGCGGGTGACCAAGAGGCTGGCCCGTTATGTGTTCGGACTGTCGAAGATCATGCTCGTCCAGGAAGTCTCGCGCCATCTGGGGCTGGACTGGAAAACGGTCAAGGCCATCGATCGGAAGTTCCTGGAGAGAGTATGGGCAGACCGATTATCAGGGGCTGCGCATCCTGGCCGTCAACGAAGTCTCTATCCGCCAAGGCCATCGCTATCTGACCGTCGTGCTCGACTACGAGACCGGCCGTGTGGTTTGGGACGGAGAAGACCGCAAAGCGAGAACCTTGAAGAGATTTTTCTCGGGCATGACCCGAGAGCAAAGACGGATGTTGAAAGCCGTGGTGATGGACATATGGGACCCCTATATCGCGGCGGTGCGGATGAGAGTCCCGCATATCAAGATCGTTTTCGAGCTGTGTCATGTCGTGGCCCAGTTCTCGAGGATCATCGACAAAGTGCGTCACAGCGAATACCGAAAAGCCTCGAAAACCAACAGAGAGGTCTTCAAAGGTGCCAGATACCTTCTGCTGAAAAACCGGACCAACATCCGCAGACCTAAAGATCGCCGGCACCTGGAAGAGCTTCTGCGTCTGAACAAAGTCATCAATGCGGTTCTGATCCTCTTTATCGTCCGGCCGGAATCCTGACGGGATTCGACATCCTGGCCGGCCGGGCGGCTGCAACTCTACTTTATTCTTGACCGTGCCGCATATCCAAAAGCATAGAAATATTTCCGCCAAAGGGCGTCGCTCGACTGATAAAGATTTTCTCCCAGGAAATAGTCGAGAATGGCCTCACGTAGGCGTGTGATCTCTTTCAGGCGCCCCCGGTGACGCGGATCTTCAACGGTCAGGCCGATCAGCTCAAGAGCCCGCTCAAGCGCTCGCTGGCTGTATGTTGGATGACCTTTATCACGCCAGTTCAGGGCTCGCTCCACCTCGCTTCCGATATTGGCCAGCTGTTCAATCAGCGAAAGACTCCTCCAGCGTCCTGAGGCCAGGGACTCATGCTGGTAGCTCATTCTTTCACCAACCGAGCGACGATTTGAAAAATCTTCTCTCTGATTGCCGGATCGACCACTCCACGAGAGCGATTGCCCTGGGATGGCCTGATGTTGATAATCGAATCGAATTCGATTCTGTCTTTGCCGGCAAGTTCCGGATAAATATTAATTCCCCATAAATCGGCCTGACGAGATCCCTGCTCGATAAGCAGAGCTTCTTCGTCCGCATGGAGCTCCCCATCTATGGCCATAACACCCGTGGCGACATCGACCACGGCCTTGACAAGATCTCCGAAACGGTCTCCTGCCATGGTCTTGATCTCATCCAAGGTGATTGATGTGTCAACGATTTTCATGGCCCGATATGTTCTCCTATAGCACAACGGCCGGCTTGATATCAACCCGAGGCCTGTGAAGACAGCGATTCTTCAAGTTCACCTGAGCCAAACGGATTGACGTCCAGGACGCTACCAGATCATTGAAGAACTTGGTAAAGGAGGCATGGGAAAAGTCTACAGGATCATGGAACATGCAATAATGAACATGTAACATTCATATCGGAAGAAATCACGCTTTTAGGACTGGCAGCGCTACGGGGATTCGAACCCCGGTCTGATGGCTGAGAACCACCTGTCCTGGGCCTCTAGACGATAGCGCCGAGACCGCTAAAATAGCAGATTCCTCCCTGGTAAGTCAACGGCCGGAGGCCAGGGCCTATCATGTGAATGAAATACTGAAGTTATTAGGGAATTTCGTGGACGTTATACCTATTTCCCAAATTCTGGAGACATGAACCTAATTCTCTGGAATGAGGTATTGTGTCCTGCTACCTTGGATCTAAATAATTTTGTGTATTACGTATGACGTCCCCCGAATTGAATTTAGAATTGGAGTTTTAGATGTATTCGATGGTGGCGGGAGGTTTGGGGGTCAGCTCGTATGCCACCCTGGTCACGGAGGGGATCTCCCTGACGATCCGGCGCGACATCCTCATCAAAACACCCCAGGGAATGGCCGTGGGCTTTGCCTTCATGGCATCACGGCTTTCGACCGACCGAATGATGATAATGTCCCCGAATTTTCTCTTGCCGTCTTCAACCCCCGTCCCCTTATCGCTGAGCAGGACGGCAAAGGCCTGGAACGGACTCAATTTTTTAACTTCCTGTTCGACAATCAAGGTTGCCTTCCTGACGGTGGCAACTCTGTCGGGCGTCACTTCGCCGAGAACGCGTGCCATGAGTCCCGGACCCGGGAAGGGCATGCGGCTATAGATAGATTCTGGCAACCCGAGCTCTTTAGCCACTTTTCTCACCTCAGGCTTGAACAGCTCCTTGATCGGCTCGATGACTTTGAACCCGAACCCTTTTTCTGGGTCTATCCCAATCTGCTCGAGAATATTGTGCTGGGTCTTGACGCCGCCTTTTGTCTCAATGATATCAGCGGCGATTGTTCCCTGGACGAGGAACCTGGCTCCGCTCTTCAGGACCTCCCGGCCGAAAACCGAATAGAAGGCCTGGCGGAAGGCTTTTCGTTTTTCTTCGGGGTCAGTCTTTCCGGCCAGGCTGTCGAAGAACTTATCCCAGGCCATGACGATATCGACGGTGATGCCCATTTTGCCGAAAACCGTCTGGACCTTGTCCGGCTCCCCTTCCCTCATCAGACCGTCGTCGATGAAAATAACCTTAAGCCGGTCGCCGAGAGCCCGCCAAGCCAATACTGTGCAGGTTGAACTGTCCACTCCTCCGGAGAGGGCTGAAATGGCCGTCTCTTGGCCGACCGTTTTCCTTATGTCAGCTACCCTCTCTTCGATGAAATCTCTTATCTTCATGCGCCGTCTCCCTTAATCAGAATTCATTGCGTCAAAGCTCGACCAATATTATCACAGCTCTGAAGAATCGACAAATAACCTTACATGCCCCTGGTTTACTGATAGAGAATTGTCTTCACGAGCGAAGCGCGGCAGGCAGCATGGCGGTCTCATGGAATTCGATGATCAAAATAGGGGACGGTTTATTCATTTACTGAATTTCTCCTGATCAAGAAGAAGCCCGGGGAGTGTAGAAGAGAGGTTCAATGCCGTAAAAACGTGTTGGCAATTTGACCTTAATTTTTATTAAAGAGATCTCCTGAAAATAATTAAGTGCATTACGTATGACGTCCCCCTTTTTGATCATCGCTGAGGGTGAGCCGGCCTGTCAGAATATCATCCCTGAATCCACCCGAAAGGGCGATTGACCTTGAAGGTGAGAAGATTTATATAAATAGCGCGTCAAGGAAAAGAGAGGCTTTGTGGCCGAGAGGAAATATGATGAAGGAGGGCCTCATCCAAGGCGGAAACCGGGTTGAAAAAAGGAGCAGGATGAAACGAGGATTCCTCTCCTTCCTCTCCTGGCCCTCCTTCTCTCTTTGTCCATAGAAAAAGACCTAATCTTTCTCTCACAATCCGTCAAAAACAACCGGACCCGCTGTCCTTTGACCCAATATCTTGAGCTTTCTTAAATAGAGATACGATATGTTGGCGTCAATGTCAAGAGTTTTTTTGAAAATTTTGACTTCAGGGCTTCTTCTGAACCCAGGGAAAAAAGGCGCTCCTCCGGCGGGCGTAAGCGGCAAATTCGCTGTTGCCGGCGTATTATTCAAGCATGAGGCCGACTCCCACGACGCCGATGCCGTTATGGGCGCCGACCACCGGCGAGACATCCATAACGAAGGCGGGAGACCGGCCTAACATCTTCTCCAGTTTCTGGGCGTAAACCTGAGCCCTGGGCAGGTTCTGGGCATGAACGACGGCGTATTCCCAGACCTTTCCTCGACTGGCGGCCTCGGCGACAAAGCGGAGGATTTTCTTCATATTCCCCCCGCGGCTGAAGGATTTGCCGAAAGGATATCCTTTGCCCTCTTCATCCAGGGTGATGATCGGCTTGAGATGGAGCAGCCTGGCCACGAGACCCTTCATCGGGCTGATCCGGCCGCCTCGGACCATGTACTTGAGCGTGGCGATATCCGCCCAGAGCCGCGTTTTAGCAATCCATTCCTCGGACATCCGGACGACCTCGTCGTGGGAGGCTCCCCGGTCGAGGGCTTCGACAGCGCGCTTGACGATCAGCCCTAAAGTGAGGGAAAGATGCTTGGAATTGATGATGTTGATCTTCTTGTCCTTGATCTTCTCCGCGGCCTGCTGGCTGAACCCCAATGCTCCGCTCAGCTTGGCCGAAATGTGGAAGACGAGGATGGAGTCATAGAAAGTCGAGAGATATGAAAACAGGTTCTCGACCGCGGCGATTCCTGCCACGGACGTCTGGGGATGCTCCCGCCGGGTTTTGAGAAGCGTATAGAACTGCTCTGGCGTGATCGTCAGTTTGTCCAGAAAAAGAGATTCTCCGAAGGACAGGTTGAAGGGAATGACGTGAATCTGTTCGTTGTCGATGAACTCGGGCGGCAGGTCACAGGAGGAATCAGTGACCAGGGCGATGGGCCGCTTCCGGTTATGGCTCGCTTCGTACTGCTTGCGCATGTCGTCAACTTTAAGCTGGACCACCGAGCCGATGTCGCTGACCCTGAAAAAAAGCTCGGCCGGCGAATTCGTGTGGACGTGGAACCGGATTCTTTCCTCCGATCCGGCGACGATGGCCGATGTGCCATGGGAACTGACCAGACTGCGGACTCTGTCCAGGTTCATGTTCTTCCCCTGAAGGAGGGCCTCGGCGCAGTAGCGCTCGCGGATTTCGGCCTTGAAGGAATGAACCCGCGCTTCTGCTTCGGGCAGGGCGGCGGCAGGAGGAGAGACTTTTCTCAAGCGGCCGGCCCTGGTGAAATGGAGGACGCCCTCGATAAAATCGACGAATCCTTTGGCGCCGGCGTCAACGACCCCGGCTTTGGCCAGAACCGAGAGTTTTTTCGGCGTGTCCAGGAGCGACTGCTTGGCGCGCTGCAGCGAGTAAGAGAGAAGCTCGGCAAAATCCGCAGTCCGCGCAGCGTGCTCGTGGATGGCGTCGGCCCACTCCCGCATCACCGTCAGCATGGTCCCCTCAACAGGCTGGAGGATGGCTCTATAAGCGGACTGGACGGCTCGCCGGGCTGACTCAGCAAAAGTCGCGGCTGTGATCCGCTGGTCACTCTTAATCTCATCGCTCAGGCTGTGGATGAACTGGGCAAAGATGAGGCCGGAGTTCCCGCGGGCGCCAGCCAGGGCTGCGTCGGCGATGGACCGGAAGGTCGTCTTCAACGACTTACCGACCATGCTCGTCTCGGCGATCGACCTCATCGTCGCGGCCAGGTTTGTCCCGGTGTCAGCGTCGGGCACGGGAAAGACGTTGATCTTGTTCAGGTAGTCCTTGTCGTTGATGACGGCATTCCCGCCAGCCAGGAAGGCATAGTAGAGCCGCTGTCCGTTGATGTACCTGATTTTCACTTCTCGCTCGCCTTTACGCCGCCGCGGAATAAAAAAATAATTTTCTTTATTTTATCCGAAAAGTCAAAATTATTCTATTATATCTATATATTCTATAGTTTCTATATTTTTGATAAAATTATTAGACAAAGCAATGGATGATAAGTCCTGGGACGGTATTTACAGACTGCACAGACTCGGAGAAATCCCCTGGCACAGCAGCCAGCCCGACCGGCGTCTTGTTCGCCTTGTCCGGGAGGGGAAAATCAAGACAGAGGATGTGCTCGACCTCTGTTCCGGCGACGGGACAAATTCCATTTATCTGGCCTTGCGAGGGTTTCAAGTGACCGGTGTAGACATCTCGGAAACGGCGGTGAGAATCGCTCGGGAACGCTGCGCCAAGAGAAAAGCGAGCTTCATGCAAAAAAGACGGACGGAAAACTCAGCCCAGACATCCTCTTGATCAGCCCTTAAGACTTAGGGCCTGCCGGCGGGAGAGAACCCAGGACTTTTCCCAGCGGATGACCTTTCGGCCATTCCAGTAGAAAGTCTCGAAGGCGGCATTTTCGTCGTTGGAGATTGTGGCGCAGTAGAAGGTGTGATTCCTGCGGAGCGTTTTTTTCATGAAACGGCGGGCCCGGCGGTAGGAGGGAAAATTTTTGCACCAAACCTCATAGGTTGAAAAATCGCCACAAAGGCAAACCTCCCACTTTCCTCCGGACATCAGGCCGCTCCGCTTGACCTAAATCCGGGCGCACTCTGCACGCCCCATCCTCCTTAAAATCTCGCCCGACTGCGAATTTCAATATCGCTCACCCATAGCAGCGGGCATTCCGATTCTACACGCTTCCGTCGTCAATCTCAAGACCTCTGATATTCAGGTTTTTCCCGTTGACCGCACTCTCTTAAAGGATTATAAATAGAAGGAATCAGGTTCCTCAGGTGACGCCACTGAAAAAAGAGAAAGAATTGCGGGTGACGGTTCGGCAATACCGGCCCCGGGATCGTGATGAAATTCTAAAACTTGTCAGAGAGCTCGAAGCAGAACTGGCCGAGAAGTTCCAGAGTGTCAGAATCAAACCGGGAATCGAGGATTACCGAAAACGCTACCTGAATCCGGCCACGAAATACAAGACCTTCGTCGCGGTCGCCGGCCAGAAAATCGTAGGCTACCTCATGGGCTACCCATCTCTAGGCGCGCCGGAAGTCGACATGATGTACGACATCCTTCCTCTACCCCGGGGCGCTGTGCCTCCCGAATTCTACCTCCAGATCACCTTCGTCTCCAAGCCGTTCAGGAACCGAGGAATTTCCAAGCTGCTCCACCAGCATGTCATCGACTACGCCCGGCGGCAGGGGCATAAGGAAGTCTACGCCTGCATCGCCAAATGGAACGATCCCGAGCTCAAGGTCATCCGCTTCTTCAAGTTCGAAGAGAAAGACCTTGGCTATCGCTATCGGCTCAGCTTGAAGCTTTAGGCTAAGGTTGGAGAGATTTCCGGAAAATGGCATAAACCGGAATGCCAACGGCAACCATGAAAAGGGCGATTCCAGACTCAACCGGCCGCTCAAAAAAACCGAGGACAAGAATCGAGGCCCCGGCCAGGATATAAAAGATAGGGACGACCGGGAAGCCGGGGAGCTTATAGGGGCTGAGCTTCAGCTGCCTCACTTTAAAAACTCCGATAATGGAAAGGAGGGGGAAAATCCCTAAAGAAAAACCCATGTAGGTCAAAATCTGGTCAAAGGTCCCGAAGAGGACCATCAGAGAGGCAATGAGGCCCTGGAGAGCGATTGATTTTGAGGGTACCCTGAACTTGGAGTGGACGTCCGAAGCAAAAGGAAAAAAACAGCGGTCGCAGGCCATGGCGTAATAGACGCGCGGCCCGAGGATGAGGAAGGCGCTGAGCGAGGAGAAAAGGGCAAAAGAGATGAGAAGCGAAAGAACGCTTTCAAAGGATTTTCCGAAGAGGCTCCCTGCAGCCAGTCCGCCGATTGAGATCACACCGGCCATCTTGCCCGGCGGAACGGCGTAGACGTAAAAAAGATTGAGCCCGAGATAAAGGATCAGGACAATGCCCGTCCCCAGGATGAGCGAGCGGGGAAGGTTTCGTTTTGGGTTGCGGACTTCAGACCCGATGTAGGCCGAGGCGTTCCAGCCGCTGTAAGCAAACATGATCCACATGAGAGACAGGCCGATCGTCTTCCAGCCGCTGAAACCGAATTCGAACTCGTCGCCTTGGACAATATGAGAGAGGCTCCCCTGCCCGCTGGAGAATCCGAAGACAATGAGCCCTAAGATAAGCCCCACTTTGAGCAGGGTCAGAAAATTCTGGACTTTCGCGCCTAACTCGATCCCCGTGGAATGAATGAAGGTAAAAACGAGGATGACCAGGAGGGAATAGAACTTCTTGCCAGGCCCGGCCAGCCCGGGAAAAGCCCTGATCAGGTACTCGGAAAACCCGATGGCCGAGGCCGCGATCGGCGCCGAGAACCCGGCGAAAAAGGAAACCCAGCCGCTCAAAAAGCCGAAGACAGGGTGAAAAAGCCGGGAAAGAAACGTGTACTCGCCGCCAGCGCGTGGCATGGCCGCCCCAAGCTCTCCATAGCTCAGCGCCCCGCAGAGAGCGATGAGCCCGCCGACAACCCAGAGCAAAAGCATGAGCAAGGGTTTTTTGAGCCCGGTCATCAGCAGCCCGGAGGTGGTGAAAATTCCGGCTCCGATCATGTTGGCGATGACGATATTGGTCAACGGGAAAAGCCCGAGCCTGCGCTCCAGGCCGTTTTCCAAGGCCGTCTTATCCATTTTTTCTCCTGGTCTCTCTCAGCTGCGAAGCGGATCAAGTTTCTTGGCGATAGCAGCTTTGACCTGGCTCACGCTTATCCCCCTGATGCAGCGCGCTTCCTCGAAGAGGCAGTTTTGAGAGCAAGGGCTGCAGGGGAAGGCCAGGCGGATGACGTCGTGATCAGGGCCCCAGGGCCGGAAGCGCTCGTACTCACCCGGCCCGAAAAGTCCGACAACCGGCACGCCTGCGGCGACAGCAACGTGCATCGGGCCGGAGTCATTTCCGACAAACAACCGGCAGCGGCGGAGAATGGCCCCCATCTGGCGGATGGTCGTCCCGCCGGCGAGGTCGATCGTCTGTCCGCGGCTCAGCTCTTTTTCAATCCGCGACGCCAAGTTTCGCTCGTTCCTGGCTGCGAAAATCAGGATAGAGGCCCCGTATTCTTCCTGGAGCCATCTGCCCAAGTCCACAAACCGGTCGGCGGGCCAGCGCCGGAAGGGCCAGGCTGCGCCGGGAGCAAAAGCTACGACCAACCGGGCCACAGAAAGGCCGGAACGCTCAAACAGCTCTTGGGCAAATTGTTCGTCCGCTGCGGTCGTCCAGAGCTCGAGCTTCCTGTCAAACAGATCAGACTCAGCTCCTAGAAAACGGAGGATATCCAATTGACGCTCGATCTCGTGCTCGGGGAAGCCCCTGACCGGGCCCCGGGTGATCAGGCGATTGACGTCAGCCAGTTTGTAACCAACTAAGTGGTGCGGGTAATCGTGATAGCCAATGCGCTCCCGCGCCCCGCTCGCATACATCAGAATGACCGAGGCTGCCTGGCAGGGTTCGTTATTCCAGCGGAGGGAGACGGCTAGGTCGATATGATGTTTCCAGAGATGCCTGGCGGTTATCCAGATCGACTGAGCCCACCACAGGAGCGTGCCGGAGAAAGCCGTTCGCCAGTTTCTGGCCGCTCTCCAGGGGAACGATACAACTTCGTCGACATAAGGGCAGTTTTCGACGAGGTTGAGCATGGAAGGTTGGACGACAAGAATCATTCGCGCCCACGGCATGAACCGCTTTAGCTCGCGAAGGAAGGGCCCGCTCAGGAGGATGTCCCCCATATCGGCAAGCTGCAAGGCCATGACATTCTTGAACTGAGACATGTCTCCTCTGTCACTTTTTCTCCGCCTTCCAGCCAGCCTGAAGAAGGCTTCGAAGAAAACAGGAAAAACAACAAGCGCCGCCAGAGAAAACCCCTTAAGGAAAACCCTTTTCAGAACTCGGACATGGAATCCCGGCCGAAGCAACGCCCGCAGGAAAGCAGCGGCAGCGCCGAATCTCAGTATCCAGCGGAGCCGGAGCAAAACCTCAGGCTGAGGCTCTGGCGAACGACCTTGTTCTTGGAGCCGCGCTTCTTTTAAGGCCCAAGGTCGATGGCTTTTCTCCTTCCCCTTTTTGGCCGCTTCCTCAAGCAGCACCTCGACGGCATCAACGCATTTTTCCAAGGTGAACTCCTGGTCGATTGTTTTTCTGGCATTTTCGGTCATGAATTCATAAAGCCCGGGATCGTTGACGAGCCTCAGGATTTGCCCGGCGCACAGTTCAGCGTTTTCAGCGGGGAAGATAAGAGTGTTATATTCGTCCCTGAGGATGTCGGCCTGACCGGCCGTTGGCGTGCTCACGACCGCCAGTCCGCACGACATGGCTTCAAGCATGGTTAAAGCAAGGCTGTCCTCAGCCGCCGGCGGAAAAACCAAGATGTCGTGCGCCCGGTAAACATCGGGCATGTGCCGGCGCGGCCTGGAAGCTTCGAACCCGACCCTCTCCGCCACCCCGCAGCGCTTTGAGAAATCGCGAAAATAGTCCCTGAAGGACGAAAGGCTTTTCCCTTTTTCGGCGACGGTCAGGGAGAGGTCTTTTATTCCCCTTTCTCGGTTCAGGATGCTCAGGGCCTTGATGGCAATATCGAGGCCACGGTGCGGTTTTAACTCCCCCACATAAAGAAGCCGGTTTCGCTTCCGGCCGGAGGGTTTACGCGCTTGAAAGAGGCTCCGGTTAACCCCCCAGGGAATGACCGGCGCGTCAGCAGCCGCTCTCCTGAGTTCAACGGCAACAGCCCTGAGGTGGCTGTTGGTGAAGGCGGCGTTGGAGAAGCGCGACGGAAGGCGAGGCGTCTTGAGGCCGAACCGGCGGCTCATGAAGCGGAGAACCCTGAAGCCGCTGTTTCTCCTCGGCCAGACTTGATACCACTGGTCTTTTTCCCAGGTCAAAAACCAGGTATCGGCCAGCCAGAAGCTCACTGGAATACCCATGTCCTCCGCCAGCACGACCAGCGAGGCCGAGACATCGGTGAGGTTAAAAAAAAGGATGATATCGGGCTGGAACCTGGAGCAGATTCTCCGGAAGGCCGCTTGATTGACAAACTCTTTCAGGAAAACGGACCGCCAGTCCGACTTCTCTTTTGAACCAGCTTTGAGCCAGCGGAAGGGATCGCCTTCAGCCCCGTCCCTCTGACCTCCTTGACCGCTCGTCAGGACCGCAACCGGATGGCCCCGCTTCCGGAGCGATTCGATGATGTCCTGCGCCCCCAGCTCATAGCCGCTTCGTTCGTCCGGCGGATAGAAATTCGTGACGGCCAGGATTCGCACGAGACAAACCTCTTAAACTTGATAACCTTACCACACCGGAATTCTGGCCGTCAATTTGAAACGCCACTGAGGCCAGGCTATTGTCGGCTTGCAATAAACAGAATTCAGGAATAAAATCACAGGAGCAACCCGGTTTTCCCGGCAGGAGAAGAATGGACAGCACGGTCAAAGAAGAAATCAGGCGGCTGAAAAAAGACCTGTCTAAGAGAAAAGAGGAAATCCGGGACATTCGAGAACTGGTCCAGAAAGAAATCGACCGCGAGTATGACCTCGATCCAGAGGGACTTTCCGAGCGAGAGCTCGAAACGTACATCAGAGAAAGCCTCTTGGTCCTTAAAAAGAGCACCGACACAGCGCCAGATCCAAAGACGCTAAGGAGTCATCGCAGGATTCTCGGCCGGCCGATTCTCTTCTTCAAGCGCGCCTACATGAAGATGATTCGTTTTTACACCGGCCTTCTTGTCGCCAAGCAGACCCGCTTCAACGAGCTTTCCTCCTCTCTTCTCCAGGCTCTGGTCATTCGTTCGAGGCGGGAGAGAGAAAAACAAAAAGAGATCGAAGAAAAAATCAGCCGCTGTGAAGAACATCTCGTGCTCCTGATGGCCAGGCTCAGAGACCTCCAGGCAAAAGGAGAACAGTCAAAACATCTTGGTTCAGCCAGCGGCGGCCAGCCGGCTGAAAAAGAATGATCTCCAAAAACGACAGCCGCCTCCCCGAAATCCTGAAAAAATTCAGGCTCGACCCGGCTGAAGCGCTCCGGGAACTCAGGCGGGAGACAGAACATCTTTCTGCCGGGCATGGGATTCAGGCTGCCTATAATCTCGTGCAGAGGGCCGAGGTCAGCCTGGGGCTGCGCAAGCCGAAGCTGGCTCTCTATGATCATGCTGTCCACTTGATCGGCGGCGCCCAGAAGTACGGGCTGACTTTAGCCTCTGTCCTAAAAGACACCTTCGACATCACTGTCATTGCCAATAAAGAGGTCAGCCTCAAAGATTTCCTCAACTGGTACAACCTGGACCTGAGCGGTTGCGGGATCAAAGTCATCCGTCTTTCCGCCTTCGAGGAAAAACGCACCTCCCATCTCGACCCCGCCCTCGTTTCAAAAGACAACGAAAATCCTTTTCACCTCATAAGCCGGGAAAGCGGAAACTATGATGTCTTCGTTAACAACAGCATGAATGAAATGGTCTATCCGCTGGCCGGAGTTTCCGTCCTCATCTGTCATTTCCCCGAAAGGCGGCCGGCGACTTATTTTTACATCGACAGCTACGATTACATCGTTCATAACAGCCGCTACACGGCGGAATGGATCGAAAAAAAATGGCACCTTACTCCTCACGAGCTCATCTACCCGTTTGTGGACGTCCGGGCAGCTCGGGAAAAAGCCGAGAAGAAAAACATCATCCTCTCTGTGGCCAGGTTCGAGGCCGAGGGCACAAAAAGGCAGAAGGAAATGATCGAGGCCTTCCTGAGGCTCAACGCGGTCTCGCCTGAAATCGCCGCCGGCTGGAAGTTCATCCTGGCCGGGGGAAGCGGCCCCGGCAATCCGTATCTCTCCCGGCTCGAAGATATGATCAAAGAGAATCCCCCGGGCCAGATCGAATTGAAGGTCAACATCGCGGCCGCAGAACTTGCCTCCCTCTACCGCGAATCAACCCTGTTCTGGCATCTCTGCGGGCTGAATCATGACGATCCCTCGGCGATCGAGCATTTTGGGATGACGACGATCGAAGCGATGGAAAACGGGTTGGTCCCGATCGTTTACGATGGCGGCGGGCAGAGGGAAATCGTCGTTGACGGCCTGAACGGCTTCCGAATCAGGTCCACGGCCGAGCTCCTCGAGCGGACAATCCGGCTCATCAGGGACGCGGAGCTAACCGGCAAATTGGCGGCCGCAGCCCAAAAGAAAGCCCGGGAGTTCTCGCGGGCAAACTTTGAAGAACGGGTCAGGGGCTTTTTTAACAGAATCCTCGAAGGATACAGAATCTTTTAAGATTTTTTCCTTGACCAATTAGAGACTTGAGGCGAGTTTCACGTCCAGCCAGAACGAGAATTTCCTGGGACCTGTCCTGGATAGCCCAGAAGACTGGCTGCTGGTGGCGAAACTGCCGGTTTCGCTCCCCCTGGCGTGGTCCTCTGAAGCTGTCTCTCTTTCCACGCCTCTCTCTGAAGCCGAAGCAGCCCTGTCCAGCCTGGCTTCCTGCATCTCCTTGGTCAGGCCTCCCCACTCAAACCCGATCTTAAACGTCCCACCGGCCTCAACTCCGATCCCGGCTGCCTGGTTTTCCCGGTTGAGGGGAATCCGGAACTCAAAGACCGTCGCTTCTCCTTTTTTCGTATACCGAAAAGCCGGGGGCACAAGACCGGCAGCCAGGGGCGTCTCGAGCCGAGAGGTCTTCTTTTTCTCGATCAGTTCGCAATCATACAGGATGTAGCTGGGTTTTGACCTGATCTCCTCTTTTTGATCCTCGGAAAGCACTTGGCCCCGTCTCTCTAAGATCTGAATGAACTGTTCTGGCGCGATTTGTCTCCGGAAGAATCTGAGGCCGTAATCTTTCTTCTTTTTCCCCAGGTTGTCGTAATAAATCGTCATGCCGGTCGCCTCGAGCGTGCTCAAGAAATCCTTGTTCTTGATGATGAAAAGGATGTAGAGGTTGCTCGCATCGTTGCGAAACGCGAGGTCGGCGCCAGCGCCTTCCTCTGAGGTCAGAGCAACGCCGCTCCACTCTTCTTCCAAAGCGTCAATTTTTGCGGGCTCGGCAGCCCAAGTGCTCTGGATGAGCTTCTCCTTGGCCACGACGGGGTGGAAAAGGAAAAGCATGCCGAGCGCGATCAGAACTTGGTTGAAGATTTTCTGATTTCTCATGTCAGCCCTCCAGTCGCGGGCTTAAAAGTTTCTTTGGTCATAACAAGACCCCTAACTAAATTGCCCTTATTTAATATAAATTGCCCGATTTCCGCTGTCAATAACTCAAAGTTCAGTTCAGGCTTTTGACATTTTCTTCCTCAGATTCAAGGCTTAGGGCGGCAGCCCAAAAAGAAGGCCTGGTAATAGCTTGATGGAAAAGGCTTGTTCTTGGAGGCCCTGATCTAAAACGAGAAAAAAGCAACGAGAATGCCGAGGGCCGGACTCGAACCGGCACGGAACTTTCGTTCCGAGGGATTTTAAGTCCCTTGCGTCTACCCGTTCCGCCACCCCGGCTTTACTAAAAGCACAAAGACTTCGATTTCATTATTTATTTAAAATATAGATGATTTTTCTCTTTTTTTCAATGCTCCGTTCTTATCCTGATGAAGACCCG
>CAZKBY010000052.1:0-14079 GCA_964550915.1 uncultured Eubacteriales bacterium
GTCACAGCCAGAACTGCCTGCAACGTGCTCACCTTGAACACGCCGAAAAGGCACAGGACTTCGCCGACAAACCCGTTGAGCCCTGGCAGTCCGACCGACGAAAGCATGCAGACAAGGAAAAAGGCGGCCAAAACCGGCATCTGGCTGCTGACACCGCCGAAATCTTTGATCAGCCGGGTGTGGGCCCGCTCATAGAGAATGCCGACGATCAAAAACAGCGCGCCCGTGCTCAGACCGTGGTTGAGCATCTGGTAGATGGCGCCCTCAACGGCCTCCACGTTAAGGGCGAATACGGCCAGCATGATAAGCCCCATATGGCTGACGCTCGAGTAGGCCACGAGCGACTTGACGTCCTTCTGGATGAGCGCCATCAGTCCGCCGTAAATGATGCCGATAAGCGCGAGTACGGCCAGGAGCGGCAGATATCGCTCGACGGCATCAGGGAAAAGCGGCAGAGCAAACCGGAGGAATCCGTATGTCCCCATCTTCAGCAGGACGGCAGCCAGGATGACCGATCCGGCCGTCGGCGCCTCGACGTGGGCGTCCGGAAGCCAGGTATGGAAGGGAAACATCGGAACCTTGATGGCGAAGGCCAGGGCAAAAGCTGCAAAAAGCCAGGCTTGAACCCCGGGATTGAGGATAAGCTGGTAATGGTCGAAGATGTTGAACGAATAAACGCCCGTTGTTTTGTAATAATACGCGTAGAGGGCAAAAATGGCGACAAGCATGAGTAGGCTGCCGAACATGGTCATGAGGACAAACTTCAGGGTGGCATAGATCCGGCGCGGCCCGCCCCAGACACCGATCAGAAAATACATCGGGATGAGCATCGCTTCCCAGAAAACATAGAATAAGAACAAATTGAGCGAGACGAACACGCCAATAATTCCCGTCTCAAGAAGGAGCATGAAAATAAGGTATTCCTTGATTCGTTTGTCGATGGATGTCCATGACGAAAGAACGGCGATGGGCAGGAGAAACGTCGTCAGGAGGACGAGATAGAGGCTGATCCCGTCAAGCCCCAGGTGATAGTTGATTCCGTAGCCGAGCCAGGCTGATTTCTCCTCGAACTGGGGCGCCGGAGTCGTGGCGTCGAAATCGAAATAGAGCGCGAGCGAAACGGCGAACGTCACCAACGTAAAGCCAAGGGCCACATACCGGAGGACGCTTTTCTTCTCGGCCGGCAGAAAAATGAGCAGAATCGCACCGGCCAGCGGCAGGAAAGTGACCACGCTCAAGACCGGAAAGCTCATCTTCTCCTACTCTAGCACAACCACTCCTAAAAAAGGAGATATCCCAGGAATACGACAACGCCGGCGAGCAGCGCCAAGGCATAATCCTTGACCAACCCGCTCTGGAACAGGCTCAGCACCCGGCCGGCCAATCCCGTCACCTCGGCCGTTCCGTTGATGGAGCCATCGATGACCTTGAGGTCGAAATGGGTGTAGACGGCGTCGGACCCCTTGACTATCGGGTTGACGAAAATGGCGTTGTAAACCTCGTCAACATAGTATTTATGGTAAAGGAGCCCGTAGACACTGGGGAATCGACGCACCAGATCATGGGGCATCCTGGGCGACTTCAGATAAAACACATAAGCGATATAGATGCCGCACAGAGCAACGGCCACAGAGATGAGGATCAATGTCCACTCTGCGCGCAGGCTCAGGTGGGCCTCATGAGCCGGCTCAACGACAGGCTCAAGGAACCTCTCAAAGAGATTGGCTTTCTCGCCGAAAACAACCGGAAGCCCAACATACCCTGCAACAACAGAGAAGAAGGCCAGGATGACAAGCGGAACGGTCATCACCCGCGGCGACTCGTGGAGATGTTTCTTGGCCTCAGGCCCGATCCGCTCCTCACCGTGAAAGGTGAGGAAGATCAACCGGAACATGTAAAAGGCCGTGAGCACAGCACCCATGATTCCCAGGGCCCAGACAAAATACTGTCCGTGAGCAAAAGCTTGGGTCAGGATGGCGTCCTTGGAGAAAAATCCCGACAGAAAGGGGACTCCGGCGATGGCAATGGCACCGACAAGGAACGTCGGGTAGGTGAGAGGAAGGTGCTTGCGCAGCCCTCCCATCTTGCGCATGTCGAGCTCGCCGGAAAGGGCATGCATGACGCTCCCGGCTGCGAGAAATAGCAAGCTCTTAAAGAAGGCGTGTGTGAAAAGGTGGAACATTCCCGCTGCATAGGCGCCGACGCCGCAACCGATGAACATGTAGCCGATCTGGCTAATTGTCGAGTAAGCCAGGACCCGCTTGATGTCATTCTGCGTCAAAGCCATGGTCGCCGCGTAGATGGCCGTCACCGCTCCCACGACAGCCACGATCTGGGCTGCTTGGCCGGAAAGCGTGTAGAGGACATTCATCCGGCTGACCATGTAAACGCCGGCCGTAACCATGGTCGCGGCGTGGATGAGGGCGCTTACTGGCGTCGGACCTTCCATGGCGTCCGGCAGCCATACATAGAGGGGAATCTGGGCTGATTTGCCCGTCGCTCCGATAAAGAGGAGAATGGCGATGAGCGTGACCAAACCCGCTCCGATGTGCCCGCCGTGGAAGGCTTCGTTTATAGCCCGGAACTCGCTGCTTCCCACATGGACGATGATAAAGAAAATACCGAGGACGAAGGCGGCGTCGCCGATCCGGTTGACGATAAAGGCTTTTTTCCCGGCACTGGCCGCCGAGTGTCTCTCGAACCAGAACCCGATCAAAAGATAGGAGCACAAGCCGACGCCCTCCCAACCGACAAACATCAGGACGATGTTCGAGGCCATGACCAGGATGAGCATGGCGAAGGTGAAGAGATTGAGGTAGGTGAAGTAGCGGGCGTAGCCCTTATCATGGGCCATGTAGCCGACTGAATAGACGTGGATGAGAAAACCTACTCCCGTAACGACAAGGGCCATGATTGAAGACAAGGGGTCGAGCTGAAACGAAAGGTTAGCGCTGAAGCTTCCGGAGAGGATCCACGTGAAAAGCGTCTTGACTAAAGGCAGGCTCTCAGGCTTGAGCCTGGTTAGGCCAAGCCAGGCCACAACAGAAATCGCAAACGAGGCAAAAACCGACAGGCAGGCCTGAAGGGAGACCCACTTCTTGGGCAGCCATCTCCCGGAAACGGCCAGCACGAAGGCGCTGGCTCCGGGGATGAGCGGTATGAGCCAGAAGGATTCGGTCACATCATCCCCTCATCAGGCGAAATGCTTCAGTCTTGATCGTCTTCTTTTGTCTGAAGACGAGCAAAATGATCGCCAATCCTATGGCGGCTTCGGCCGCGGCAACAGTGATGATGAAGAAAACGATCACCTGCCCGGCAAGAGAGTTGGCGGCCCTAGCCAGGGCGATGAAGGCCAGGTTGGCCGCGTTGAGCATGATTTCAACGGCCATGAACATCGTGATGAGGTCTCTCTTTATAAAAAAGGCGACGATCCCGAGCGCAAACAGGATGAGACTCAAGCCCAAGAAATAGCTGACCGGGATCATCTCTCGTCCTTCTTTTTTTTCACTAACACGATGGCGCCGACCAGAGCGGCGATGATGAGGATTGAGGTAATTTCGAAAGGATAAAGATAGTCAGTGAAGAGAAGCCTTCCCAGCTCGGTCGGGCCGCCCATCGGGGGACCGGCCTCGCCGCGGATTGAAGCGAGCATTCCCTTTACCGCCAGGCCAAGCTCGATGAGCAAAAAAACAGCAAGAATGCCCGCTAAGCGGATCGTCCATTTCTTTTTCTCCGGCCGGATGCCTTCCTTGAGGTTGACCATCATGATGACAAAAATGAACAGGACCATAATGGCGCCGGCATAAATAATGATCTGGACGACGGCAATAAACGGCGCGTCTAACAAGCCGAAAAGCCCACCGAGCGAGGCAAAGGCCAGAACGAGGAGGAGGGCATTATGAGCTTGGTTTCTGGAAATAATCATGCCCATGACTGAACCAACACACAACAAAGCTAACAGGAAGAAAAGGAATATGCCCATTTTTTTGGTTTTCAATTATATGTAGTGCCATTTTCTGAGTCAAGAAAATTTTTGGGGGAAAATTTTATTAGGAAAAATCCCTCTCCCTTTGATGAGAGAGGGCAGGGTGAGGGTGTATACCCGATTTTTTTGACAAACAAAATGAATTTGATATAATATCATCGATAACGCGGGGTAGAGCAGTCTGGTAGCTCGTCGGGCTCATAACCCGGAGGTCGTTGGTTCAAATCCAACCCCCGCTACCATTTTTTTCAGCAAATCGAAAGAAGGCTTCAAAGAAGAAACATTCCCTGCGACTAAACCCATGGCCAGAGATGCAGACTAAGGCGTCTGCCCTGTCCCCCCGGATGCCACCCGGGCTTAACGGGCGGCTGTCTGGCCCGACAATTTATGCAGATTTAATAAGGAAAAATTGTCGGTGATTTTTCAATCTTTTTATAAGCCCAACGACTAAACAAACGGAGATAGAGGGATGCCATCGGCGTCCACCAAAGAGGAGAGAAAGGAAATGACGAACTTCAAGCCCGAGATTAGCCCGGTCAAGATTCTAGTCGTTGAAGACGAAGCAATCATCGCCATGGATATCCAGCTCATCCTGCAGAAAATGGGTTTCCTCGATTTAGAGGTCGTCTGCTCCGGCGAAGAGTCGATCCAGAAAGTGGCTGAGCACAAACCCCACCTTGTTCTTATGGATATCAAATTAAGAGGAAAGTTAAACGGCATCGAGGCCGCCAAGTCCATCTATTATGACTACAAGGTTCCGGTCGTCTACATTACGGCTTTCGGCGATGAAAACACTCTGAAGAATGCTAACGGCAGCGCCCGCTTCGGGTTTATCACTAAACCTTTCGAGGAAGCCGAGCTCCAATCGACCATTCATAGCGCCCTTCACAAGGCCTATAATTAGCTCTTTTGGCGAGCCTTCCCGGTCTCTAAATTCAGGCAACTCCCTATTTGCCATCTGATTTTGACGACTTTCCCGTTCGCCCTTATCTTTTGACAATATGAGAAATCTTTATCGAAGGAGAAATCCGTGGCGGAGAGGATCCTGGGGGTCGATCATGAACTCGCTTCTGCCTATGATATGAGCGCTTCCAGTTATTTCTGGAATGACGGCTTCATAGGGCCCGAATCTTGTCGTCTTGACAATTCGACATCCAAAGGACGTTCCCAAAATACTCTCTGTTGTAAAGGAATCTCCAACCTTCATTTCCCCCCTGGCATAGTGAAGGGCAGCTCGGGCGCTCAGGCCTGTTCCAGTCGGGCTCCGGTCAACCTCGCCGTCGGCGAAAATGCAGACATTCCGGCTGTGATGGGCAGGGTCCTCTGCTTTCCCGACGATGATGGTCCCGTAAAGAAATCCCAGGTCCTCCTCGAAGGGATGCCGGATGGGGGTCTCGGCCATGACCGCCTTTTTGACCAGGTTGCCCACCTCGATGAGTCGCCTGAAGAACTCTGGCAAAAGCGGTACCCCAAGGTCCTCTGCCCGGCAAAATGCATAAAAGGCCCCCCCGAAGGCAACATCATATCGCACTCTTCCAATCCCGGCCACATTGACCTCCTTGTCAAGCACACAAACAAAGGAGGGGACGTTGAGGAACGAGACAGATTTCACCTTGCTGCCGGAGATCTCGGCGAATGCCTGGACCTGTCCGGCCGGCGTGTCGATCTTAAGGACCGGCTTTTCGCTATCATCCCTGATCAAGCCAGTTTCGAGCGCAGCTGTCACCAGGGCGATGATTCCATGTCCACACATCGTGCTGAACCCCTCGTTATGGAGGAACAGGACTCCGAAGTGACTGTCCGGGGAAACAGGCTCAGTCAGGATACACCCGTACATGTCGGCATGACCCCGCGGCTCCCACATGAGCGCTGTCCGGAATTCGTCGAGATGCTCTTGGGCATAGCGACGTTTCTCGATGATTGTCTTGCCTGGAATAGGGGACAGGCCTTCAGTGACGATCCGCAACGGCTCGCCGGCGGCATGGGCATCGATCGTCTTGACGAGGAGCCAGCCGGCCGGTGGATTCCAATCAGTGGCCATTTTTATATATTTTATCAATAGGCACGCTTGCCCGCAACGTCCCACTTTTCTTGAATTCAGCTTCATATTTTGGTATACGGAAAGAGAAGCCGCTATTTTAAAAAGGAGTATCCATATGTTTGATGCAAGCACGTATGTCAAGAGGCGAAGACTTCTCCGCCAGCAGGTCGAGTCCGGGCTTGTTCTCTTTCTAGGCAACGAAGAAAGCCCGATGAACTATCCTGCTAACACTTACCCTTTCCGGCAGGACAGCTCCTTCCTCTATTTTTTCGGCCTTAACACGCCCTCCCTTACCGGCGTCATCGACGTTGACGAAGCCAAGGACATGATTTTTGGCGACGATGTCAGTCTTGAAGACGTCATCTGGATGGGCTATCTTCCAAGCCTTAAAGACAGGGCCCGGGCCGCGGGCATCAGGCATACGCTTTCTCTCGCCCGGCTCGAGGAAACGATTGCCAGAGCGCGTAAGAAGGGAAGGACGATACATTTCCTGCCCCCTTATCGAGCGGAGACAGCAGCCAGACTCTCCTCCCTCCTCAAGATGCCGGTTGGCAAGCTCAAAAAATCCGCTTCGGTTAAACTCATCAAGGCCGTGGTCAGCCAACGGTCAATCAAGAGTGCTGAGGAAGTCGCCGAAATCGAACGGGCACTGGAGGTCAGTCGGGAAATGTACCGGCTTGCCCTGGAGCTGGCCCGGCCAGGCGTTTATGAACGCGAGATCGCTGGCGCCATCGAAGGGGTTGCTCTGGGCCGCGGCTTCGCGACGGCTTTCCCCATCATCTTGACGATAAACGGCCAGATTCTTCACAACCACGACCACGGTAATAAGCTCGAAAAGGGCCGTTTGCTCGTTATCGACGCTGGGGCCTCATCGCCGCTGGGCTATGCTTCTGATATTACCCGCACGCTTCCGGTGGGGGGCGAGTTCACCCCCAAGCAGCGCAGCGTCTATGAGATCGTGCTGGAAGGACAGCTCCAGGCCATCAAATCCATTGCGCCTGGAATCAAATACAAGGATGTCCATTTGGCGGCAGCCCGGACCATGGCCCTTGGACTCAAAGAACTGGGGTTGATGAAGGGGGATATCGACGAGGCGGTGGCTGAAGGCGCCCATGCCCTCTTTTTTCCCCATGGCCTTGGCCACATGCTCGGCCTGGACGTTCACGACATGGAGGGCCTGGGGGAGAATCATGTCGGTTACAACAAAACCGTCGAAAGAAGCAGGCAATTTGGACTGGCCTACCTACGCTTAGCCCGTGAACTCAGGCCGGGATTTGTCCTCACCGTCGAACCCGGGATTTATTTCATCCCGCCGCTCATCGATAAGTGGAGGGGCGAGAATAAGTCCAAGAGCTTCATCAACTACCCCCGGGTCGAGGCCTACCGCAATTTCGGCGGCATCCGGATCGAGGACGATGTTCTCGTCACAGTCGATGGCTGCCGGGTTCTGGGAAAGCCAATCCCCAAGACGGCCAAGGACATCGAGACAGCAATGGCCGGGAAAAAATGAAAATTGCCCTTGTTCAGCAGCATTCCTCGACAGATCACGAGGAGAACTTAGCTCGAGGGGTGGCCGCTTTCCAAGAGGCGGCCGAGCAGGGAGCCGACCTGGTTGCTTTCGCCGAGCTGGCGTTTATCAGGTTCCTGCCCCAGGTGCCGGCAACACGGCAAGCGCTCGAGATGGCCGAGCCCATCCCGGGCCCGACGACTGAGACATTCATGAAGCTCTGCCATGAGCACGGGGTTGTCGCCGTCCTCAACATCTTCGAGCGCTGCCGAGCTGACGGTCGAACATACGATTCCTCGCCAATTATCGATGGGGATGGCCGACTCAAAGGTGTGGCCCGCATGGCCCACATCATGGACGGCCCGGGGTTTCACGAGAAGGGCTATTACGCGCCGGCAGGCGAAGGGCCGCGCGTCCTTGGGACGCGAGCCGGAAGAGTGGGGGTTGCGATCTGCTATGACCGGCATTTCCCTGAGTACATGCGAGCGCTCGGGCTGCTTGGCGCCGAGGTCGTCATCGTGCCTCAGGCAGGGACTGTGGGCGAGTGGACAGATGGCCTTTTCGAAGCAGAACTTCAAGTGGCGGCCTTCCAGAACGGTTATTTTGCCGCTCTCGTCAACCGGGTCGGCCGGGAGGAAGTTAACAATTTCGCCGGAGAATCTTATATCGTTGACCCCTGCGGCAGGACCATCGCCCGGGCACCTCGAGGCCAAGATTTCATTCTTTATGCCGACTGCGATTTGAGCACAATCGACTCATCTTTCGCCCGGAGACATTTCCTCCCCGACAGGCGACCTGATCTGTACAGGTCATTCGGGATAACAGAGGACTAAAGGCGAGAGCAGGAAAGCAAGTTTTCGATCATGGAAAGCTGGTTTGTCATCAACACCAAGCCAAAGAAAGAATTCCAAGTAAAAAAGATTTTTGAGGAGGCCGGTTTCAATTACTACAATCCTGTTTACAAAGTTGAGCAACGGATCAGGCCCTTCTTCCCTGGCTACGGTTTCCTGTTTTTCAATTTCCCAGATCAGTACCAGCTCGTCAGGTTCACACGTGGGGTCAAGAAAGTCGTCGGCAACCGAGAGGGGCCGATTCCCATCCCGGAAGACGTGATCCAGGAAATTAAAAAGCGCGAAGTCGAGGGTTTCGTCGAACTGGCGAAGTACGGAGAAGAGCCGAAAGTCGGCGACGAGGTTGAGGTTGCCGAGGGGCCCTGGAAGGGCCTGCGCGGAATTTTTAAGAAGGAGCTCAGCGACAGGGACAGGGTCATGATCCTTCTCAGTTATGTCTCCTACCAGGGCCAGCTTCTGATCGAAAAGAAGAAGCTCAAGAAAGTGGCTAGATGATGCGCACATGAGGAGTGAGGCGATGAAAAATGCAGAAATGAAAAATGAGACGATGAATATTCCCATCCTCGACCTTAAAGCCCAGTATGCGGCTATCGGGGAGCAAATCAACCAGAAGGTCCTTGATGTTCTGGCTTCGCAGAACTTCATCCTCGGGGCCGAGGTCAGGGCGCTGGAGGAGGAGGTCGCCTCTTTGAGCGGGGCGCGGTTTGCCGTGGGCGTCTCGTCGGGTTCGGATGCGCTGATGGTTTCGCTTATGGCATTGGGGATTGGATCCGGCGACGCCGTCATCACGACGCCGTTCACGTTCTTCGCCACAGCCGGCGCCATCGCGAGAGTTGGAGCCGTGCCCGTCTTCTGCGACATCGACGAGCGCACCTTTAACCTCGAGCCAGAGAGGCTCCTGGAGCTCATCGAAAAGCGGATAAAAACTGGCGGGCTAATAAAGGCGAAGCGGGGGAGGAGAGGGAAAGAGAAGCGGGTTGTGGTGGGCGTGGGCGCGAGGATGGCGAGGGGGAGCGGAAGTCATCTCAAGGGCGTCATTCCGGTTCACCTTTACGGCCAGTGCGCGGACATGGATCCGATCCTATCTGTAGCACGGGAATACGGGCTGGCAGTGGTCGAGGATGCCGCGCAGGCCATTGGGTCGGAATACCCGTCGCGGCGCGGCGTGAGAAAGGCGGGGACCATGGGCATATTGGGTACGCTGTCATTTTACCCCTCAAAGAATTTGGGAGGCTGCGGTGACGGAGGCATGGTCTTAACCGGAAGCAAAAAACTTGCCGATAAACTCCGGTGTCTCAGACAGCATGGCGGTATCAAAAAATATCATTATAAAATGCTGGGAGGGAATTTCCGGCTTGATGCGCTCCAGGCAGCCATCCTGAGGGTTAAGCTCAGGCACTTAGATTCGTGGCAGGCCAAGCGCCGCGAGCGGGCCGAGGCCTATGGCCAGAAATTAGCCGAAAGCGGTCTCGTTGAAGCCGGTTTGGTCAAGCCGCCCCTTGCTGTCTATAAAAAGAGCGCTATCCCCAATTATCATACCTACCATCAGTACGTGGTGAGAGTCAAGAAACGGGACACGCTCCGGGCTTTCCTGACAGAAAGGGGCGTCGGGACTTCGGTTTTCTACCCGCTTTCCCTTCACCTTCAAAAATGCTTCGCCTACCTTGGGTATGAGAGAGGAGATTTCCCCGTGGCCGAGAAGGCCGCTCAGGAGGTCTTGGCGCTGCCCATATACCCTGAGCTTACTTCTGACCAACAAGACTATATCATCTCCTGTCTCCAGGAATTCTACTCTTAGACCTGGTGGGCTTATCGGCACGTGCTGCAAGACTTGCTCGTGCACGATGCGCACGCAGTCGAACCGGACGATGACACTGACGACGTGGCCGAGCGGCCAGTCTCCCCTCCAATCCCGAACGACGAAAAAAGCTTTTGGATCTCGCCGCTCCCGCAGCCCGGACAGGCGACGTCCTTTTCCCCGCCCATTCTGATTAGAGTCTCAAAACGAAGGCAGCATTTCTTACAAACAAACTCGTAAATGGGCATTTTAGATTATTATTTTAGCCCGACAGCCCTGCCTTGTCCAGGTTCGCCGACCCCGCGAAAACGTGCCCTGTATTTACTTACGATAAATTCGGCCGGGCAAGATCTGGGAG
This sequence comes from uncultured Eubacteriales bacterium, assembly GCA_964550915.1. Lineage (GTDB taxonomy): Bacteria > Acidobacteriota > Aminicenantia > Aminicenantales > UBA8522 > JARYMI01. The sequence continues at coordinate 10,541 of CAZKBY010000052.1, forward strand.
AGTTTAGGCAGTTATGTAAGCTGTCGCCCTAGTTTCAGAGGAGGGCGATGGCCTCGATCTCGACTTTGACATCGCGCGGCAGGCGGGCGACCTGGACAGCCGCGCGGGCCGGGTACGGCGCCTTGAAAAATTCAGCATAGACCTGGTTCATCCGGCTAAAATCGTTCATGTCCTGAAGGAAGACAGTGCACTTGACGACGCGGTCGTAGGTGCTTCCGGCTGCTTCCAACACAGCGCCAATGTTCTTAAGAACGAGTCTTGTCTGATCTTCGATCGTCCCGGTGTTTAACTCGCCTGTCGCGGGATCGAGCGGGATCTGCCCCGAGGCATACACAAACCCGTTGGCGATGATCCCCTGCGAATAGGGACCGATTGCTTTAGGCGCCTTTTCGGCTTTGACTTCCTGTTTCATCCTAGTGTCTCCTTTCTGTTGAGAGCGGAGACCCAAGGTCGCTGGTCCGGCTGTCGCCGGCACGACGCTGGCGGAGCCGAGCACGGCCAGCGAGCCCAGGGCCAGAAGCGCTTCTCGTCTTTTCATAATTATCGCTCCTTAATAATTCAGGTCAGAACATGGATCCTGACCGGAAGGCTTTCTTTTGTTTTCGCCCCGGTGATGAGTTTCGCTTTAATTGTATATGATCCCGGCTTGAGATTCCAGAAAAGGCTGAGGGAAGAAGGGGCACGCCCGATTTTTCTTTCGTTAACATACCACTCGACGACTTCAGGCAGTCGGCCGCCGAATAAAACGGAAGCCCTCAGTTTAATTTGCTGGCATTCTTGCCGGAGGATGGGATCGAGCTTAAAGACATCGCCGTCTCGTGGGAAAATTATTCTTATCGAAGCCGCCGAATCCTGCTGCTTCTCTGGAGGAGATGAAAGATTCTCTGAGGTTAGAGGTGAGAATAAATGTTCGACCTTCACCGCCGGGTGGAATCCTTTGACGTTCATTCGAGAATGAAGAGAGCAGGCTGACCGTGGCTCCGTTCCTTCGATAAAGATTTCTCTGATGGCGGTCGGGCAGGACTCAGAAGGGAGTTCTCCCGACTCCGGACAGACAGCAATCCTGACGATTCCCGGGGGCTCCTCGAACGCTTCCCATTCTCTCTTCTGGTACAAAAGAAGCATGATATCGTGGAAAAGGGGGCCGCAGCCCGTAATGCCAGAGACGTTCTCCATCGGTTTGCCGTCAAAATTTCCCATCCAGACACCCACGGTGTAGCGCGGTGTAAACCCCACAGTCCAATTGTCGCGGAAACCTTTGGAGGTTCCGGTCTTTGAAGCAACCGGGAAGGGAAAGGAGAGAGGAGTCATAAGGCCAAAAGAGGGAATTCGGGCGTCTTTATCAGAAAGGATATCGGAAATGACGTAGGCGACCTGGGGAGAAAAAACACGCTTCCCAAAGCTTTCAATCAGGCCCTTGAGGGCATCGGATCTGGCCTCGACTGAGCGACGCGGCCCGCATCTTCCTTGGTTAGGAACTCTATCGCTGGCCCGGGACTGGTCCATTTTTGTTTTTGTCTCGACTCTGAGCAGGATTTTTTCTGGCATGAAGATTCCTCCCCGAGCTAAGGCTGCGTAGGCGCGGACAAGCTCAAGAAGCGTAACATCGCCATTCCCCAGAGTCAAACCGACGCCATAATAGCCGGGGTTCTCGTCCAAGCTTTTGAACCCGAGCATCTTAAGCCTGCGGTAAAGGAGGTCAGAACCGAGCCGCTCGAGAAGAGAGACAGCCGGGACATTGTAGGAGCAGGCAAGCGCTGTCCGCAAACTCATCGGTCCGTGATACTTGCGGTCATAATTCAGGGGGACATAGGCGCCGCTTTCCGTAGGAAATGCTAAGCGGGCATCATCGACAATTGACGCAGCTGTCAAGCCTTTTTCAAGGGCCAGGGCGTAGGTAAAAGGCTTGAGGGTTGAGCCGGGCTGCCGCCTGGAAAGCGCACCGTTCACTTGACCGGACCTTGTCTCATCGAAAAAATCCTTTGAGCCTACAAGGCTCACAATCTCGCTGGTAGCATTGTCGAGAACGACGACAGCCCCATTGGTGATACCGCGAGACGAGAGCGACCCGAGGTATCGGCTGAGCATCGCCTCAATTTTTCTTTGAAGATTGTAATCCAGAGTCGTCTGGACGAGGTTCAACTCCCTCCGCTTGGCCGACGGAATCCAGCTGAGCAACCAATCGCAGAAATGGGGCGCCCTGAACGAAACTCCAGCGGGAACCAGAAGAAGCTCTTCTCTCAAGGCGCGATCAATTTCCTCTGGAGCATAAAAGCCCAGTTTTCTTAGCCGGCTCAGAATGACCTGCTGTCGCTCCAGGGCATCTTTCCGGCCCTGGCCGGGTTTGTAGGGATTGAGAAGGGATGGTGACCGCGGCAGGCCGGCCAGAAACGCCGCTTCATTTAGACTGAGCTCGGAGCACGGTTTGCCAAAATAAAGGCGTGATGCAGCCTCTGCTCCATAGGCCTGATTTCCGTAATAAATACGGTTCAGGTACTCGACCAGGATTTCTTCTTTGGTCAGCGTCCGCTCAAGCCTCAGGGCAAGCCAGGCTTCGCGCAGCTTGGAAAGAAGCGTTCGTCTGCCGGGCTGGAGGTTCCGCGCCAACTGCTGGCTTATCGTCGAGCCCCCAGAGACAATGCGGCCGCGGAAAAGGTTCTGTATGACGGCGCGGCCAACGGCCAGGGCGTTGAGACCGCGATGGAAAAGAAAGGCGTTGTCTTCAGCGGCGATGGTCGCCCTGATGAGATGGGGCGAGACTTCTTCCAGGCTAATCCAGCGGCAGCGGCCGCCTTCATCGGAGAGGAGTTCGCGGAGCAGCATGCCGTTGCGGTCACGGATTTCGAAAGAGACGACCGGCGCCGGGCTGAGCTTTGAGCGAGGCAAGGGAATCGTCGTCGACAGAAGAAAAACAAACGGCAGAACAGAAAAAAAGAGAAGAATCAAGCGGCGGAAGAAAATGATAAGACTGCGGAAAGGCCGCGGGGAAGAAAGGTGTTTCGAGTCCATCATCCTCATCTCATAACCTTGACAAGCCTTTCCTGGCTTCGGCCAAAGACTTCTGGAGAATACATTTCCTCAGCCCTTGTTCCCGGAAGGACAAACTCACCGAAATGGACAGCCCGAGCCAGGTAGCGATGAGTGTGGAGGCCGGGGGAGAGAGAATCGGCAAAAAGAAGGACGCGGTCATCACGGATCTCGATATGATTAAATCCGGTCCACCAGGAAACGGTTGTTGATCCGGCTGGGGATGCGATCTCTTCAAGCCGGCGGATGGCTTCCTCGCTTTCTGTTTGAAAGCTCGGGTTCACCGCTTCAAACCCGGCCGGCAACGGGTCATCCACTGCCACATAAAGTGATTCCTGCGGCACCGCGACCTCGATGGTGACGACAACGAGTGAACTCCCCTTGATCTCATCTGCCGCCTTGCTTTTAGGCTCAAGGAGTTCAATTCTCTTAGAAACGGCGATGCCCTCATCACGGGGAATCCCCGGGCTTTTCGGCGCGTAAGTCAGACGAGCACCATAGTACATTACCCC
>CAZKBY010000053.1:0-13661 GCA_964550915.1 uncultured Eubacteriales bacterium
GCCATCCCCTCTCCTGGGAGCGAATGGCGAGGACTTCTTCTGCCATATAGACCTCATGATTCATCCGGGCTGCAGCCTGATGGAGGGTCTCCGCCAAGAGGAGAAAGCTCCCGTCCATGTAGCCAAGCAACTCCGGCGAAAGAATATTTTTTCTCGAAGAGCTTCTCTGCTGGATTTTTCCTTTGATCCAGGCAGCGGGGATTTCTTCACTCTCCGAGCCAAACTTGTTTTCGAGCAGCGGTTTCCAGATTTCTCTATAACCCGTCTCCCCGAACGTTTGCTTGAGCCACCCGGGTGCCCGAATGTCCTTCAACTCAGTTTGAGAACCCGAGTATCTTGCCCTCAACATTCCCCATCCAAACCTCAATTTCTGGGACAGGGACAGGGGCTTGAAGTCGATGAAATCCGTGATTTTGGTGAAGCCATAAAGAGAATTCCCCTTAAGTAATCCAACCCGGGAAGGAATCCACCTGAGACGCTTTCCCAGGCCCAGCTCGCCGATCAAGGCTCGAACGTTCTTGTCTTGCCTGAAGATGTGATGGTAGAAGCATTCTAAGCGGGAAGGTCCGACTTTAAATGTCCTCATGAAGGTCGTGGGCAAGCTCAGGAAGAGCAGGCCAACAAAAGCCCACTTCAGTCTTTTCCTCTTTAAGATTTGAGTCGAGAACCGGCAGAGGCCGATAGCTCCTAAAAAGCAAACGATCAGCCGGGCGAATTTTGCAACCTTATGGTAAAAATTAAAAAGATTCAGGCTCTCGTTCAGCTTCAAGGAAGCTTCTCCGGCGAGTCCGGGCAAGAAACCCTTAAACCCGGCGATCAGGAAAGCCGAGATAAGCCAGAAAAATCCGAGAAAAAGGAGAAGTCCCGTCAAAAGGAAAGGCAGGCTCTTTTTTCGATAAAACCAGAAAAATGCGCCAAGAAACAAGAAAGCGGGGCCATAATTGGCGACCATGATGATCAGGTTGTTCTTGACTGTGGCGGACCGGGTGAGGATGAGAGCGGTCAGAGAAATCGCAGCAAACAGCAGAGCTTTCCGGGAGAGATTAGAGACACGCTTCCGTGCAAGAGCCTGTTTCGAGCCTTTATGCAGAAGGACTCCTCCTGCGGTAAGGGCCGGGCAGAAAAGCGGCAGCAGCGGAAACGACAGCAGACTCGTCACCCAAGCACAAAGACCGCCCGCACCCGCGCAGATCATGAGGAGAGCCCCTATCCTCGTCCAGGAGAGTCCCCGCAGCCAGAAAAGGATGAAAAGCACCGGCCAGAAAACCACGATATAGAAGGTGTTAGTGGCTACGAGGAGGGCTGCCACCATTGCGGCGGCAACAAAAAATTTCTTTTTCCAGAGAAAAAGAGAAAAAAGCCCGAGGAGGACAGCCACGAAATTCTGAGGGATGTAAACAAAATCTTCCCAGTAGAGTTGATCGCTGTACGCTGTGACAAGACCAGCCACATGATCCGGGTCGAAGCCGGTAAAGAAATGGCCAAATCCTTGGAGCCAGTCCGGGAGAGGAACCTTGGGCAGGAGCAACACATGAGCCCATAGGTTCTTATTAATGAAAAATTCGAAAGAGCAGAAGAGAAAAAGGAACGAGACGGACCACAGGGCTATGGCTCTGCTTGGATAAAGGGCCTTCAAGAACAGGTAGACGGCCAGCCCAAAGAAAAAGCTCTGAGCCAGCAGGAAGGCCTTCCACACCGAAAACATGTCAGATAAAAGATGATAATAGATGAAGCTCAAGGGATAAAAAGAAAACCATTAGTAGCGGAGAGGAAGGCCGGCTGCAAAGGGATTTTCGGGAGGAAGCTGAGCTAAGCTGTAAGCGACGCCGAAGCGCTGATGGCCGTCTCCCCAGAGCTCTTTCACGATGTTGCCGGCTGAAAACTTAAAAAACGGAATAGCCACCAGGAGCATGAAAACCAGGCACACCGCAAGAACGTTTCTTGAATCCAGCTTGAGGGATACCGGGGGATGTTTCACCAGGAATGAGGCAATGAAAAGCCCCACAACATAGCCGGAATAGGCGCGCCAGGCCGAGGAAAGATAATCCAGAAGAATCAATCCTGGCAGCAAGGCCCAGCTCAGCGGGAAGCAAAAAATGATCGCTTCCACGACTTTGCTTCCTGTCAACCGGCAGGACAAGGGGAGAACGGGAAGAATCATCACCAGAGAGACGCCCAAAAGGCCAACCCAGAAGTGCCTGACCGGGATTCCAGAGAGAAAAGGAAGGCCAGAGACGATGGCGAGAAGCAACAGAACCCGCCCCGCTTGGAAGAGTTGTTTTTTCTCGATCATTTTTTTTTGATGAGGTAAGAGAACATTTCCAGAAAGGCCTTCAAGATGACCCCGGCCCGGGCGCCTGTCTGGGTTCCATACAGCCGAGGATAGTGGCTCACCGGAATTTCCTTTATTCGAGCTCCTCTCTTTTTCAGCCCATGGACGAACTCGGCAATGAAGAAAGCGCCTTTCGACTTAGGGAGCCAGTCCTGGATTATCTTCCTTGAGAACAGCTTGAATCCGCAATCGATATCCCTGAACCTCAGACCAAGGAAGGCGCTCAGGGCAGCCTTGTACAACCAGGCATTGAATTTTCGAGTGACAGCATCGACTATCCGGAACCGCCGACCCAAGATCAAATCATAATCGGTTAAGTGAGGCAAGAAATCCTTCAACTCAAAGACATCGAACTGATTGTCTCCGTCCATACAGAAAACGTACTCTCCTCGGGCAGCTCGAAATCCAGAACAGAGGGCGGCCCCGATTCCCAGGTTTCTTGGGTGGTGGATCAATCGAAGCCGGGGATATAACTCAACCAGTTTCTCGCAAACTCGATAGGTTCCGTCTGCGCTCCCGTCATCGACCAGGATGATTTCATGAAAGCTGCAGTGTCGTCGGGCGAAGTCCAGACAAGAACACACACACCTGGCGACATTCTTCTCCTCATTGTAAAGAGGAAGAACAAAAGACAGTGAATATCTTTTTTCTTCGCCGCTCCTAAGGCAAGAGTTCTTCAAGAGTTAAAGGATGGCCATCAAACCCCAGGGCGCGGCCAGTGTCGGAGCATAAGAGCTGGGGAGAAGGCGGGAAACGCCGTACCGGGAAAGGGCCGGCCCATAAGCAGCCAGTCCGACCAAGCCGGCCAAGAGCACAAAATTGAATATTCGCTTGGGTGATTTCTTTTTGGCATTAAGCCAGAGAGAGAAGGGGACGGCCAGCAGGATGCCGGTGGGACGGAATCCGGCGGAAAGGCCGACCAGGACCCCGGCCATCTTTTCTTTATCATCAAGCAAAGCCCAGAATCCCGCCAGGCCCAGCGTCAGAGTCCAGCCATAATCCAGGGTTATCGAGGCGCTGCGCAGAAAATGGGGGAAAAAAACGAACAGAAACGTTAATATTCCCGGATGCGGCAACTTCATCTTCAGGGCAATCCGTCCGAAGATGAACGCACAGATACAGGCAACGACCAACGCCGCTATGTTGGCCGCGAGCCATCCGCCGTATCGGATGAGAGGTGTGTTGATAATTTCATAGAGGGGAAAGCCGGTCGTCCGGGAAGCCGAATATCGTCCTGAGCCGGCGATCTCCTGAGCGCACCTGGCAATGAGCCAGCAATCGATATCTCCCCCAAAGCCTCTGTTCAGCAGAGGGAGGGAGAAAATAAGAAGGAAAATAAAAGAAAAAACAAGGCTGATGGTAAATTCTTTTTTGAGGACGATGTCGTTCTGGGCTGTCCCGGATTGCGCTGGCGGGGAGAGTCCCTTAATGCTCATTTCCCCTCTTAGGATCGTGATGGAGTATAGTTTACAGCCCGAAAAGAAGTCAAGGAAAAGTGACTTTTTTGGCCTCCCCTGTCCTCACCGGCCCATTCTGGTCAGCCAGGACGGGCCCCTCGCCGTCCCTGTCCGGAGAGCCCTAAGCAAAATTATCGGCGACCGCGCGCTTGAGTCTGGGCCTATTTCGCCTTCCTGGCTTTTTTCTTCGGACGCGATTTGCCATAGGTGCCCCGATAGATTTTGCCGCGTCTGGTCCGCCTGTCTCCTTTGCCCATCCCTGTCCTCATCTTAGGGCCCCATTATAGCAAACAATTCCTTCTTTTGAAATTGCCTCTTTGGCAGGGAGGTTAGTGTCTTTCTGGATCAGAGAACCACAGCGCCCTTTCGAAGTCTGAGGTATAGTTGACGCTGCGCCGTGCTTCTTCTCCAGTCCGCGGTTTGCGGGCCATAAGCCAAGTGTGATAGTGAGTCCGGGTCGTGAAAACGGTGACCATCTCAAAACCGCAGTCGAACAGAAGGCGTATCAAATACCTTTTTCCAAGGCCCTTTTCGAGTGTCCCGTGTTTTTGCATGGCCTGGACAGCGGCTTCGTGTGTCAGAATGCCTGCCCGGGTTTCGTCAGGGTAAGCTTGTTCGCACAAAACGATCTTTCCTCCTGGGCGGAGCGCAGACTGGGCTCTTGAGAGAACTGAACGTTCCTTCAGGCAGTGATGCATCGAATCAAAAATGACGATAGCGTCGAATGGCTGATCGACGGTGAAGCTCTGCATGTCGGCGTTGATGAATATCACGGGAACGCCGATCGTTCGGGCATTGCGCCGCGCGATTTCGAGCGAGGCCGGGTTTAGATCCAAGCCCGTGACATGGAATCCACAGCGCGCCAGAATAATCGAGGTCCAGCCGCAGCCACAGCCCAGATCGAGAACCGACGCCCCGGGCCCAAGATGCAGCAATTTTATTATCGTGCCCGCCGCCATCAGCAGGTCGCCGCTCAAGCCTTCCGGGTCGCTGAAAGGCTTGGTGGCTTCGTACACATGGTTGACTGGGTATTTTGTTTCTGCCGCGGCGTCATAGTCTCGCCCCGTTAAACTCTTAAAGGCTTCCAATTGTTCTCTTGCCATGATCTCCGGGTCTAATTGGTGAACATCGCAAATACCGGTTCCATCGTACAGAAGGTCAAATGAACCATTCCAAGTTTTCAATTTTATCTTCGTACCCCTGCAAACATCGATTATTCGGTTCACCTCCGTTGGGGCCAGATCAGGATTCGTGATGATGGCTTCATCAACAGCACGTTTCCTAACCAGTTCTGGAATTTGGACTGTGGTTCCCAAAACCTTGATCCCTTGGGTTACGCTATTTAACTCCTTCGGATCGTCATCAACGAACCCCAAAACTCTTGTCCCGGAGTATTTTCTCCGACGTAATTCTTTGGCCATGCTGCTTCCTTCGTCGCCAGCTCCAATCAATAGGACGTTCTTTTTCTTCGGGTTCTTCCTTTGAGCGTGTTCATAGGCAAGCCTGTCAGCCAGGCGCACTCCAAGAGTTCCGAGGAGGACCAAAAAGAATTCCGACAAGATGATGCTTATAGGGAGTCTCGACAGAGGCCAGATTGAAGGCAGGAGAAACCTTGCCAAAAGCAAGGCGGCCGTCACGGGAAGGACTGCTCTTAACACAGCCAAGGCGTCAATGATCGAGAAAAATTTCCAGGCGATCGGAAAAATTGAGAAAACACGGAAACAGACGACTCTGGCAAGGGCGATGAAAGGAAAGAGGAGCAACGCCCGTCTGAGATGAGCGGGATCGGGAATTCCATCGAACCCGATGATAAAGGCCGCGAAAAAAGAAAAAAGAAAAATCAGGATATCTATAAAAATCTTGGCTACTTTTGTTGAGAGATATCTATCGAAGGTCATCAATTTTCTTTGGCTGACTGGTATCCAAAGCCGGAGGCAGAATAGCTCATTTTTTCTGATCCTCCTCATCGTCTTCAGGCTCGGCCTCGGCCGGTTCAACGTGGATGGTCGTCTCCAGGTTGAGCTGCTCCTTAAGGGTTTTTTCCACCTTGGAAGCAACGGTGTGTGCATCATCGAGGCTCATCTCGCCCGGTAGCTTGATGTGCGCGGTGGCCTCCCTGTGCTCCCCATAATCATGGACGTGGACGTGATGAACGCTTTCGAGCCGATGGTCGGAGCTGCGGATGGTCTCATGGATTTGAGCTTCCAGCGACACCGCCGGCGATTCTCCGAGGAGATAGCTTATGGCGCTTCGCATGATGCTCGCTGTGGCGCAGAGGATGAGCAGGGAGATACCGATGCCCATGACGCCATCAAGCCACCAGATCCTGTTGCCAAAGAGCGCTCCGGCGGCAATGAGAGCTGAGGCGACCGCATCGCTGCGATGATGCCAGGCATCGGCAATAAGGGAACGGGAATGGATTTTTTGCCCGGCCCAGAATGAGAACCGGGCTAGAGCTTCTTTGATGACGGCCGATACTAGGAAGATAATGATGCCCAGAGGCTCAAAGGCGACGGCCCGGTGATGGACGAGGCGGGCGATGGAATCCTTGAGAAAGCTGAACCCGACGACAGCCAGGAGCGTGCCGATGACGAGTGAAGCGATCGCCTCGGCACGGCCATGGCCGAAATGGTGTTTGTCATCGGCCGGCTTGGCCGACAGCCAGAATCCCAAGATGACCACGGCAGAAGTAAAGGAATCCGAGAGGGTGTGCCAGGCGTCGGCCACCATGGCCACAGAGGCGATACGGAGGCCTGCCCAGAGCTTGAGGAAAAAAAGAGCCGTATTAATCCCGATAGACAGCCAGCCTTCGACGAAGCCAAGAGTCCTGTTCGTTTCAGCCGAAGGCCGTTCCTTGAAAAAAATCTTGCCGATCATCTTCCTCTTCCATCTTATACATCTTTGACCTGCTCATTGCAATTCTCACCGAGCCGAGAAGCATCAGTAAATTCCTTCACGAAGGCGCAGGAAGCTGGCGTCTGTTGCCTTTGCCCAGGACTTCGGCTATCTTAATGCCCATGGCCGAGCCGATCGTCGAAGTAACGCGCTTAACGAAGTTCTTTAAAACGCTCAAAGCGGTTGATGAAGTCTCTTTCCGCCTCGAGCCGGGAGAAATCCTTGGTCTCCTGGGACCCAACGGAGCAGGGAAGACGACAATCATCCACATGCTCCTCGGCCTGACCACCCCGACGTCGGGCTCGATCAGGGTTTTTGGGTTCGATCTGGAAAAGCACAGGTCAGAGATCCTCCAGCAGGCCAATTTTTCCTCGACGTACGTTTCCATGCCCTATTCATTGACGGTCAGGGAAAGCCTGAAGGTATTTTCCTGGCTCTATAACGTCCGGCGCAAGGAAGAAAAAATAAGCGAGCTGCTCAGGATATTTGAGATGGAGGAAATCAAGAATAAAGAAGTGAGACACCTGTCGTCCGGCCTGCTCACCCGGCTTAATCTGGCCAAGGCGTTGATCAACTCGCCCAGAGTCCTTTTTCTCGATGAACCCACGGCCAGCCTTGACCCGGATATCGCCGACAAGACACGAACGCTCTTGCGCCGGATCAAAAAAGAGCAAGGCATCTCGATCATCTACACGTCCCATAACATGAAGGAGATGGAGGAAATTTCCGACCGGATCATTTTTCTTCACAAAGGACGGATCGTCGCCTCCGGGAAGCCGGCCGAGGTCGTTCAGAGTTTCCGCCGGAAGACTCTGGAAGAGGTCTTTCTTCAGCTGGCCAGAGGAGAGAAGGCATGAGTCTTCATCGTATCACAGCCCTCTTCCTGCGTCATATTTATCTTTACCGCCGCAGCCTTCCCCGGCTGATGGAAATCTTCTACTGGCCTTTTCTCGACCTTCTCCTCTGGGGGTTCATCAGCCTTTATCTTGTCCGCTACCGGGAAAACTTGCCCAACTTTGTCGCATTTCTCCTCGGCGCCCTGATTCTGTGGGATATCCTTTTTCGTTCCCAGCAGGGCATCTCTGTTTCTTTCCTGGAAGACATCTGGGCCCGCAACTTCCTCAACATCTTTGCCAGCCCCCTCAAGCCGTTGGAATATGTTGTTTCGTTGATGCTTGTCTCGAGCGTCAAGATCATCATCGCCGGCACGATCATGTCACTTCTTGCCTGGCTGCTCTATTCCTTCAACATCTTCCTCCTGGGGATATCGTTGCTTCCGTTTATCCTCAGCCTGGTCATTTTAGGATGGGCGATCGGGATCATCACAACTTCTCTCATCCTTCGTTTCGGCCAACAGGCCGAGGTTCTGGCCTGGGGTCTGGCGCTCCTCTTTCAGCCTGTCTCCGCAGTTTTCTATCCCGTTTCTGTCCTGCCACCGGCCCTTCAAGCGATAGCCCGCTTTGTGCCGGCTTCCTATGTCTTTGAAGGGATGAGAGGGGTTATCCATTCGGCGACTTTCCCTCATCAAGAGCTCATCCGGTCTTTCGGACTGGACGGCGCTTACATCGGCGTTGCTCTTATGTTTTTTTGCCTGGTGATGAAAATAGTAAAGAAAAGGGGACTTCTTGCCAAAATAGGAGAGTGAAAAGCCAAGGGTTGGGCTTCACGAAAAGAGAGTCTTGATGTAGTTCTCAAGCTTCTGGAGATGGCTCTCGGTTTCCCTCTGAATCCTGCTTTGAATGGCCTGGTATTCTCTGTTTTCGCTCCTGATGGCGTCATAAAACCTGTGTTCAACCAGCGTTTTTTCAAAGTCGCGGGCAACGAAAAAGGCGCTCCGTCTGACCACCTGCCCTTTTTGCAGCCGTTCGATCTGGTTGGTCAGTCCTTGACGGTAAGTGCTCAGGACAAAGACGTTGATTTTTCCAATCTCGAAGGGAGACCCGTTCTTGAAGAGCATGTTCTTGAGTTCTATGACCAAGGCCGCATGGCTTTCTTCGTCCTGAGAAAGGCTTTCCCAAAAGACCCGGTCCTGGCGAAAGGCGCGGGAGAACTGCCGGTAGAGCTCAGCCGCGATCGACTCGATCTCATAAAGGGCACTGAGGATTTCGTCGGCTTGAGAATAGATGTCAACCACTTTCCTATCGCTCGCCATCATCCCCTGCTTGAGCGCCCGAGTCAATAACCGCCGGCGGTGATTCCCGAGGTGAATTTCTGTTCCGTTTCTAACCTCGACGTACGGGAATCAAGAAAAGTGTTGTCCTGAGGAGGCGGAGATATTATAATTACCGCCTTCGTGAGAGTTGGTTTAAGCAAAGTTCACGGTTCCACATGCCGAATGTTACGAGAGCTTCTCGAAATTTCAGGCGGGGAGGAATGGGGTAATGAGCAAAGTTGAAACCTTGAGGAAAATCGCCACCCGGCTGCGCATCCATTCCCTCAAGATGACAACGCGTGCCGGCTCGGGCCATCCCACAACCTGTCTATCCATGGCTGAGCTCGCAGCCTGCCTTTTCTTCAGTGAGATGAAGTACGACGTCAAGAACCATGTCCATTGGGCGAATGATGAATTCGTCCTGTCCAAGGGACATGCTGCTCCCATTCTCTGGGCAGCGTATGCAGAAGCCGGGATTGTGCCCATCGAGTCGCTGCTTGACCTGCGCCGCATCAGCTCCGAGCTCGAGGGCCATCCGACACCGAGGCTAAAATGGGTCAAGGCGGCGACGGGCTCCCTGGGCCAGGGCCTTTCTGTGGGCGTGGGTATCGCTCTGGCCCAGAAACTGGCCAAGTCGCCCGGCCGGACTTTTGTTATGATGGGCGATGGCGAATGCGCCGAGGGCGCAGTCTGGGAAGCGGCCAATGCGGCTGTCAACTTCCGCCTCAAGAATCTCATGGCCGTTGTGGATGTCAACAGGCTTGGCCAATCCGAAGCCACGATGCACGGTCACAACCTGGCTGCCTACGAGCGCAAATTCAAGGCTTTCGGCTGGGAGGTCCACAAGGTTAATGGCCATGATATTTCCGACATCCTGGCGGCCCTCAAGAAAGCGAGGAAGGCAAGCGTCCCCGTTGTCTTGTTGGCCAAAACGATCAAGGGCAAGGGTGTTTCCTTCCTCGAGGATAGGAATGGCTGGCACGGCAAGCCGCTAAAGGAGGAGGAGCTTGAGAGGGCCCTGCAAGAGATCGGTCCGCTGCCTGAGATTGATTCAAAAAAGTACGTCCGGACTCCAAGCCAGGCACCGAAACCGCAAGTCAGACAGGAATTTGACTGGGATAGGACGGTTTACACCAGCGCGACGGCCACCCGCTTGGCCTACGGAATCGCTTTGGAAAAGCTGGGCCACGAGAACAAGCGGGTCGTGGCCCTTGACGGTGATGTTAAGAATTCCACCTATGCCGAAAAGTTTTTTGAGGCCTTTCCCGAAAGGTCTTTCCAGTGCTATATCGCCGAGCAGAACATGGTCGGGATGGGCATGGGCCTGGCGGCCAAAGGATTCATCCCGTTCATGGCCACTTTTGCAGCTTTTCTCAGCCGGGCCCACGACCAGATCCGGATGGCTGCCTATTCCTTCGCCAACCTGAAATTCTGCGGCTCCCATGCCGGCGTGAGCATAGGCGAGGATGGGCCTTCGCAGATGGGGCTTGAGGACATGGCCATCTTCAGGCCTATTCCCGGTTGCGTCGTCCTTTATCCCTGCGATGCCATCTCAACAGAAGGATGCGTTGCGGCGATGGCCAGGCACAATGGGCTCTCCTACATTCGGACGACGCGGCCGGCAACCCCGCTTCTCTACGGGCAAGAGGAGACCTTCGAAATCGGCGGGTCAAAGGTATTGAAGAAAGAACACGGGGATGTCGCCGCGGTAATCGCGGCAGGGATCACGGTTTTCGAAGCCCTTAAGGCCTGGGAAGAGTTGAGGAAAGAAGGTCTGAGCATCCGGGTGATCGACGCGTATTCGGTCCAGCCGCTCGACCGGGAGACGATCGCCAGGGAAGTAAGTGAAACAGGAGGAAGGGCTGTTGTCGTCGAAGACCATTTTCCGGGCGGCGGCCTGGGCGATGCGCTTGCTTCTGCCCTAGCGGGTCGGTGCAGGCTTATCCATCTCTGCATCCGGGACCTTCCCCGCTCGGGCACGCCGGCTGAGCTCATGGACTTCTACGGCATCAGCGCCCGCCATATAATCCAAGCTGTAAAAACCCTAATCAATTAGTGGGACGCCATACGTAATTCCCATAACTGGAAATGAATTCGTGAATGATTCCGGTTAGCGACAGCGCTTTTTATGAGAGAGAAGAGAAGAAAAAAGGCGGTTGCGGCCATTCAGACGGGCGCCCTGGTTGCGAGTTTCATTATTTTCGCCGCTGCGGCAGGCTATTCTGATAACAGCATTCCTATTCTGGCAGAGTCGTTTCCAAGCTCTGGCACTGTTCTTGCGGTATACGATGGCGACACGATCAAGGTCAGGTTCGTTGACGGCTCTGAAGGCCGAGTCCGACTCATCGGCGTGGACGCCGCCGAGCTCGATGACTCGAGAGAACAGGTCCATCTCAGTGCTCAGCTGGCCAAGAGGTTTTCTTCTTTTCATCTTTATCAGAAGAGAATCTCCCTTTCCTATGACCAGACTCCCATCGACAAACACGGCAGAATCCTCGCCTATGTCTGGCTTGGCCGGGGCATGCTATACAATGAATTCATCATTCGTGAAGGCTTTGCATCAGCCTTTTTCGCTTTTCCTTTCCGAAGGGATTACCAGGCCCTGTTCCGGGAGGCTCAGGAAGAAGCACGCGAACAGGGAAGAGGCCTCTGGATGAAGGGGGAGCCAGAAGTAATTCCTTCCTCTTTGGCCCGCTCAAATGTGGGAAAGCTCATCTCAGTTCGTTTCCTCTGTTCGAAAACGAGAAAATCAAGGTCGTTTCTTTATCTTGAGTCCGCAGATGGATCATTCGAAGCATTGATTCCCCGCGATTATGAGGCGGATTTTTCTTTGCCCGAAGCTCTGGCGGGTCGGCTGCTCATTGCGACTGGCTTCCTGGAGGAATTTCGCGGCCGGCCGCAGATTCTGCTCTTTTTTGCCCGCCAGCTCCGCCAGGCCGACAAGTTGGGTTCGCCGCAGTGAGTGTCAGAGACTCAATCCTCCCAAAAAGTCTTACAGGTCACTCAGCATAGGATATGGCAATCATATCAAATAAGCCTTATAGATCTTCGATTCCCCAAATTGATGGCCAGGAGAAGCAAGAGCTCGCAGGGCGTTGACATCGGCAGATCTCGAATCAGTCGCCGGGCAATCTGCGGTGAGATTTTGGCTGTCTCCACTGCTGGAACCAAGGATTGGCTTTTCTTGAGGAAGGGTAAATTAATCTAATTTTCATGTTGTCCCATCAGCCACTATTAAAATGGGTCCCTGTTTAGACGAAGTTGTCAAAATTTTGTGGGGATTTTGTCAATGTTTTGTTAAAACTGCTAGATTCTTTTGGGTCGTTTACATTAGGAGTAGACACAGCCGAGAGATTCTTGAAAAAAGGATTTGACTGAAAGAAAAAATAGAGCCTGAAATCTCACCGACCACTTATTTTGTCGCTCTCAGACTTAGATTCGGCCGGACGAGGAGAAGTCGGGCCGTGCGGCTATTCCAGCCAGCAGGAAGGAAGAGCTCGCCCTCCCGAAGCTAAAAGAAAAGGTGACGCTCTCAAACGCCAAGCCTCCCTTGAAGGCAGATGAAATTTCTTTTCTTCTTTTGTCTAAGACGAATGGCCGAAGCCCGGGCCTCAGCCGGAAAACCGATCAGGACGCCGCTGCCTTTTTCTTGCCTTCCTCGGTCGCTCGGAACTTCTCTCCTTCTGCCACTGCAAATCCTGCTTCGACCATCTCCCTGAGGCTGCTCCTGACCCTGAAAAGCGGTACGTTCAACCGGGCAGCGATCTCCTCCGGGCTCAGCGGAGTTTCGATGGCCTTCAGCAAGGCCTTGGCTGTGGTGGTGATGGTTCCGTCCGGATTAACGCAGGCCATGGCATGACTCCTTCACTTCAGGTCCTTCTTGCTGAAGTACCAGTCCGTGCGCTCGATGTTCTTCTCTTTCATCCTCTCCTCGGCCATCTCCTGGGTCTTGGGAGGAGGAATGATGACCTTGTCGCCCGGACGCCAGTTGGCCGCGGTGGCGACACCGTGTTTGTCGGTGGTCTGGAGGGCCTGAATGAGGCGCAGGATTTCGTCCATGTTCCGGCCCGTCGACAGCGGGTAGTAAATGATCGCCCGGATGACCTGCTTGTCGTCAATAACAAAAACGGCCCTCGATGTCTCGGTCTTGCTTTCGCCCGGCATGATCATACCGTAGAGCGTAGCGACTTCCTTGTTGAGGTCGGCGATGATCGGGAAAGTGATCTTCTTGCCGAACTTTTCCTCGATGTTCCGGGCCCAGGCGATGTGAGAATAGACGCTGTCGATGCTCAGGCCCATCAGCTCGACATTCATCTCCCGCAACTTGGGATGGATTTCGGCGAAGCCCAGGAACTCCGTCGTGCAGACCGGCGTGAAATCGGCAGGATGAGAGAACAGGACGAGCCAGGAGCCCTTAAAATCCTCCAGCTTGACCGTTCCGTGGGTGGTGACAGCCTCGAATTGAGGCGCCGGCGAGCCGATTCTCGGCAGGCCCGTCGGGGTTTGAGTTGGGGTTGTGTTGTCCATGGAAATATACCTCCAAACTATATTTTTTGCGCTTGTGATCTCCGGCTCTGGCACTGAGGACAGAGCCCATAAAACTCGACCTGACTGCGGATGATGCGGAATCCTTTCTTTTCATCCTCAGTCAGGACGGGTTTGTATTTTTTGGGAACGTCCACGATTTTTTTGCAATTTATGCAGATGAGATGATGATGGACCGTGATGACGGGATCAAACCGTTTTCTTGTGGAGTCAACGCTCAACTCGATGACATCGCCCCTCCTGCTAAGGCCTTCTAGTATATTATAGACCGTGGCCAGGG
>CAZKBY010000054.1:0-13628 GCA_964550915.1 uncultured Eubacteriales bacterium
CCTTGATTATCACATGGACTTTAACTGTGTCTCCGACGTCAAAGGGATCCAGGTCTGTTTTCTGCTGCTTGTTTTCAACCAGTTCAATCAAGTTCATTGTCCTTTCCTTTCTCGGTCAGTGACTCGAGTATTTTCTTGTCTTCCGGCTTTAGCTTTTGTTTATCTAAAAGATCTGGCCTCAAGGCCAGAGTTTTTTCCAGGGCTTTCTCCCTTCGCCAGGCTCTGATTTTGGCATGATCTCCAGAAAACAGCACACGGGGAACGCCCATCCCTCGAAAAGAGCGGGGCCGGGTGTAATGAGGATAATCGAGCAGGCCACTGGAGAAGGAATCCTGACGAACTGATTCTTCCTTGCCAACAACTCCGGGAATAAACCTGGCCACAGCGTCGACGACCACCCAGGCAGCCGGTTCTCCCCCAGTCAACACATAGTCTCCGATGGACAGCTCACCGTCGACAAGGTTCAGGCTTACTCTCTCATCCACACCCTCATATCTCCCGCAGATTAGAATGATCTGGGAAGCACCGGCCAGCCGTTGGGCCAGGCCGGAATCGAATTTTACTCCTTGCGGCGAGAGGAGATAAACGAGCGTCTGCGGGCTCTGTTTGATGCTTTCCACAGCTTCAAAGATTGGTTCGGGCTTAAAGACCATGCCTTCGCCTCCGCCAAAGGGGCGGTCGTCCACCTGCCTGTGCCTGTCGTGGGCAAAATCTCTTAAATCATGAACCCGGATTTCCAGTCGCTTCTTTTCCAGCGCCTTCTTGACCACTCCCCCTGAGAAAACGCTGGTCAGCAATTCCGCGAATATTGTAATTATATCAAATCTCATCTAAATCCAAAAGACCCTCGGGAGGATCGATCCTGATCTCTTTCCTGACAACATCAACCTCTTTGCAGATCGATTGATGAAAAGGGATAAGGATCTCTCGGCCATCCTTTTCCACAACCAGCAGCTCATTGCCAGGAACAGGATCCACATCCACGACCATCCCTATCCTTCCTCGGGCCATGTCCACCACCGTGCACCCCCTGAGTTCGTAGATATGATACTCTCCGCTCTTCAGGGGGCCCAGAATTTCCTCAGGGATAAGGACTTCCGCCCCGGCCAGAGCATCGGCCTGGGCCAGAGTCTCAACTCCCTCGAGTCTGAGATGATAAGCTTTTCCCCTGGGCGCGAGGGCTATGACTTTGTATTCTCTAAGAACCCCCTCTTTTTTGATCTGGATTTTTTTTAGCTCAGGAAATTTGATCAGCGCAGGCTGTTCAAATTTCAGCCTGAGTTCGCCTTCTTTCCCCTGGCTCCTTATAATTCTACCAACGCTTATCAACTAACCTTTTTCGATGATCTCGAGGTTAAATCTCCTCTTGAGCTTCATTCCGGCAGCACCTAGGATGATCCGAATTGCGCGCGCCGTTCGACCTTGTTTCCCGATGACCTTCCCCAAGTCTTCAGGAGCGACCTTAAGTTCCAGGATTGTCGTTTGCTCTCCTTCGAGCTGGGAAACCTGCACCTTTTCCGGGTTGTCCACCAACGATTTAGCGATCAATTCTACTAGCTCCTTCACAGTAACCTCCTTAAAGTTTAAGAATGATTAATCGGAATGTTTTTTGACTTGGAAGCTTTGTCTATAAGGGACTGGACCGTTTGGGATGCCCGAGCTCCCTTCTTCAGCCATAAGGTGGCTTTATCGAGGTCGATTTGAATCTCCTCTGGATCCTTGAGTGGATCGTAAAAGCCGATGAAATCCTTAGCCTTGCCCTGACGGGGACTCCTTGATTCCGTGACCACAATCCTGTAAAAGGGCTTCTTCCTGGCGCCGAATCGCATCAGTCGCAGACTCAACATTTTAAATCACTTTCCTCGTAAAATGATTACCAATGATAGCGAAAATATCCGCCCAAGTCAAATTTTTTAATCCCCCATAAGGATCTCTTATATGCTTTTAAGCTTTTTTGGTTTTTGGCGCGCTTCTTGCTGCCGGGCTTTTTTGGCCGAGAGTCTTCAGGTGGGCGAGAGAGCCGTAGAGAGAGACAAGCTTCCGGTATTCTTGACGGTCATAAAATGAACACTTTTTCTCGCCAAAAGCCTTGGCCACTTCGACACAGAATCGGACGGCGAGCTCGATATCAACGGCCTGGCTGGCCCCGGTTGCACATCCGGGGACGGCGGTCTCGGCAGTGATGGCCACACCGACCGTGGGCGCAGATGTCGCGGTGGCCGGCTGGAGGATACTGTTGAGATGGTAGACACCGTTGCCGTAAGGAGTGATGTCCTGCGTCGTCACGGGGAAAACAAGAGGAAGCCTCCCCGTCACAGCCTCCATGATATTCAGCAAGTCCTCGCTCACTCTCAAGATGTAGCCGTCCTTGATCGTTGGGGAAATAGCAAAACCGCGGCGGTTGATGACACGGTTTCCCTTGGTTGTGTCCACGGACAGGATCGCTTCCATGGCTTCGTCAACTTCGTAACGGTTCATGACCTCCATCTCAACAGGTGCTCCCATAAAGGGGACGGGGTCATGGGGAATGACGGGCGAGTTGGGGCACAGGTGGGTGGCGACAATAACGTCACCTTTGAGTTCATCCCCGCGGCTTCTCATAACAGCAATCTTGGCAGCGCAAGCCAGAGCCGTGATAGCGCCATCGGCATCGGAGACGAGCCCGATCCTATAGGGACGGGCCCCGATCCCTCCCAGCCTGCCGATGATGCCGAGCGTGGGTGAACTCTTGCCTTTTAATCTCCCGGACTTCCCCTGCAGGATGATCTTGACAAACCGGGTTTCTCCCCTCTTGCTCCTAACCTGAAAGAGCTCAAACTCGGTCGGCTTAACACCTCTTTGGAAAAAGTATCTTTTGAGCAGGTCAGACTTAAGACGGGGATTCTCCAGCAGGTCATAAACCTCGATCACTTGTTTCCAAGACATGGATCTCTCCCCTCCTTTCAAGCCAGCTCGCTGATGGCTGCGGCCAGGATCTGCCGCGGCAGGAGAACAGGCCTGTTAATGGTCTTTCTAAGCCGTTCTTTAATGGCCAGAGGATAGCCGATGCAATCCAGGATGACGAGGTCGGGTGAGGCTTCTTCGATTGTTTGAACAGTGCCTTCGAGACGGTTGTGGCTAACGTAGGGATTGAGGGTTTCCGCCCTAACAAAAATCTCCCTTCCCCTCCATTTTCTCTCAGCAGCCTCCCTCTGATCGGCCAACGGGACGAGGACAAAAATCCGGCCTTTTATAAGGATAGCAGAAACCAAGCTCCGCATGATTCTTGCCGGCATCAGGAGAGGCTTGGCCGAAGAAAGACCCTCAAAGTCCTCGGTGCAAAGAAGAGCCAGGAGGTCAATGCCCTCTCCCTCCATGGCTTCAATCCGGCTGCGGAGCAGGGGCACGACTTTCTTTTTGCCGACAACGACCGAGCTGCCGTCTCTGAGCCTGGTGATCAGGGAAAAATCGCCACTCCCAGGCCTGAGAGCCTCGATTTCAGGCGGAGAAAGCATGTCCAGGGCGCCCGCCTCTTTAATAATCTTATCCCCGCCCAGAAGAGGAGCGATCTCCCCAAGAACATCCTGCCGGGGCGATTGCCCGATTGTGAGAAACCCGATTTTCCGAATCATGCTTTTTTCTCAAGCCTCACAATCTTTTTCCCCACCGCGTCTTCGATCAGGGAAAGAAGCCGTTTGTCTTTTGCCCCAGCGCCCAGGCGGAGGAACCGGGAGGGGACAGCGGTGAGAAAGACCTCCTGCCCTTTTTTCAGTTGAGCGCTGACCAGAGGCATGGCAGTATCTCGTTTAAAAGTCATGATGAGGTCGGGGAATGTGGCCAGCTGCCTCCCCTGTTCTTCGAGAGTCATGTACTCGTTCCAGAAAGTAAGCTCGAACGACCGGCCCCCTGAAACCAACTCAACCCGGCCGATATCAAGGCCGCCTCGCCTCTCGAGCTCTTTCTCTCTGACTTTGCCATCGACGGCCGAGCCGCCGCCCAGGAAGCGGATGGCATTCTTGATTCGCCGTTCCGGAGACCCCTCCCGGAGGATTTTTTTTCCTAACTGAAAGGCCAATCGCAGCGCGTCTGGAGCTCCATTCTCCCTCACATAAGAAGCAGGCACTGGGTTCCTGGCGACGGCAATCATTCCGCCCGCCTCAACGGCCGCTTCAAGGACCGCGGCCGAGACTTCTTTTAAGGGGCCGGAAAAGAAGGCCTCGAAAGGTTTCCCTTTCTTGCCCCCGCTCGCCGCTACGGCCTGATGGGAAACAAACCGTTTCTTCCGGTTAAGCCCCATCGAGCCCATGAGTCCGAGGGGATGGGCCCGGCCGTTGCAGGGGGCGTCAACAACAGGAATCCCGAGAATTGCTGATTGAACCCAGCCGTTGACGACGCCGACCGCGCCCACTTCGCTGGAGATGAGGCCGCTTATTTTAAGTTTCGTCTTCTCGATCAGAAGCTCGACGGCCCGGACATAGCTTTCGGGCTCAATGAGGCCGCTGCCGGCCGAGGGCGCTCCCACGGCCGAGACCGTAAGAAGGAGGGCATCGTCTGGGAAAAAAGATAAGGGAGCGAGGCCGACAAAACCCCGTTCGAGTGAGAAGCGGCCAAGCGTCCTTCCCTCCTCAATCCAGCCGCCTCCACCTCCGCCGAGAATAGCCCCCCCCAGAGTGAAGGCCTCGAGGTCTGCGGGACAAACCTTTAGCCAGCCGTTCTTTTTTCCCTTCATGCCTGTCAGCCTGCCGGTCCTAAGTGAATTTTTTTCCAGTCAGACATCTTCATGCCGGCCCAGTAGAAAACAATGGAAGCCATGATTCCGTTAAAGGCAAAAATTGAAAAGGGGAATATCCTGATGTTGAAGGGATGACCTGAAGTCGTCCAGCCGATGAGAACAGCCAGGCCATAGGCGGCCAGTGCCAGGGGATTCCACTGACCATTTCTGCCCATGCCTTTCGGCCGGCGTTTGTCTCGAAGGAAATAATGATCTGCCACCAATATCCCCCCGATCGGGCCAACAGCGATGCTCAGCAAACTCAGGAACTGGCCGAGCCGGCCCAGAATTCCCCAGGCCGCCAGGCACGAAGAAAGCACTCCGACGGCGATGGCCAGCTTCCATCTCGTCCAGCCGAGGATGGTATTAAAGGCAAGGACAGATGAATAGAGGTTGCTGTCGTTGGTCGTCCATTGAGCGAAAGCAATGGCCAAGAACCCGATAAACCCGAGCCCGGCGTACTCGGAACTTATGATCAGGCGGGGCAGCTCCTCATGGTAGAGCCCGGTTTTCATGGCCATCACTGAGCCGACAAGCTGCATGGCTGCGCTCACGGCCATGGACAGGGTTGAGGCAAGAAGGATTTCCCGGAAGCGGGGACGGGCATACCGGAAAACGTCGGCTGAAGTGACCGAGCCGACGATAAAGCCGCCGGCCACAATAGAGGCGGCGGCGCCCAAGGTCAGGGGATAGGGCAAGGGAGAATGAGCTCGGGCTAAACTCGTAAGTTCTTCGGCTCCGAGCATACGGCTGCCGATCTTGAAGGCTGCATAGAGAAAAATGGCCACCATCGGCGGCACAGCACCGTAGCTTAACACTTTAAGCCCGCGAAAACCGAACACGGCCGGGATCATCATCAGCAAGCCGCTCAAGAAGGCCAGGCCGGAAACGGGCAAGGGCATCTTGGCCGCTGAGACCAGGGTTTCAGCAAACAGGCCAGCCTGGACACCGAACCATCCCATGAAAGCTACAGCCAGGCAAAAGGAGATAAGGAGAGAACCGCGGCCGCCAAAAGCCCGGCGAGCCAGCAGAGCTGTCGACAGGCCCGTCCTGGCTCCCATCAATCCTGTCAGAGTCATCATGCCGATAAGAAGGACCTCGCCCAGAAGATAGGCGAGAAGGACACTGTCCAGACCGCCCAAACCCATTCCCACCATCATGCCGCGGAGCAAGGCCGAGAGAACAATTGCCACTCCGATCCAGACCATCGTGATATCCAGCCAGGCTTTCCTTTCCTCAAGAGGAACGGGCTTCAGGGAATAGTCTTCCAGAATCTCAACCTTATCCTCTGGGTTTAGCCGTTCAGGCAGATGGTTCATTTGGCTTCAATTTAGCGCGACCTGGGGATGGTCGTGAGGATTTTCTTGAAGTCTGACTTCTTCATCATCTTCTTCATCTCCAAGAACTGCTTGAGGAGCTGGTTGACTTCGTAAACTGGCCGACCGCTCCCCCTGGCGATGCGGCTGCGGCGCCGGCCGTTAATGATACGCGGATCATCTCTTTCGTCTGGCGTCATCGAGTTGATGATGGCCTCAAAATGAAGAATTTTGCGGTCATCCATCTCAACCGCCGAGATGTTCTTAAAGATCCCTCCACTGGGCAGGTGCTTGAGAAGCTGAGAGAAGGAGCCCATTTTCTTTATCTGCCGAAGCTGCTTGCGGAAATCATCAAGAGTGAACTCCTCCTTGGCCAGTTTTCGGGCCATTTCCTCAGCTTCCTTGAGGTCTGCTTCCTCCTCAGCCTTTTCAATCAGGCTGAGGATATCTCCCATGCCAAGGATCCGCGAGGCCATACGGTCGGGATAAAAGATTTCGAGTTTATCGAATTTCTCGCCGGTGCCGACGAACTTTATGGGTTTGCCTGTTACCGAGACAATGGACAGGGCCGCTCCTCCCCTGGCGTCGCCGTCGAGCTTGGTCAGGATAACCGAAGTCAGACCGATCTTCTCCTCGAAGGCCTGAGCTGAACGGACAGCATCCTGGCCGGTCATGGAGTCTCCAACATAGATGATTTCCGCTGGCTGAAGGATATCCTTGATCAGACGGAGCTCGGCCATGAGCTCATCATCAATGTGAAGCCTTCCTGCTGTATCGACGACGAGAGGGTCATGGCCCCTGTTTTTTGCAAAAAGAAGAAGTTCCTTGAGGGCCCGCTCGGCGGCAGCCATCTCCTCCCGGCTTATTTCATAAAAAGGCAGGTTAAGCTGGCCAGCGATCATTTTCAACTGATCCTGCGCCGCGGGCCTTTTCAAGTCAAAGGAGACAAGAAGCGGGTTCTTATGAAGGCCGGTGGCCCACTTAGCCAACTTTCCGCAGGACGTCGTCTTGCCCGAACCCTGCAATCCCACCAGCATGAGGATGGTCGGCGGCTGGCCCGCGAAGCGGAGGGGCTTGACCTCCTGGCCGAGGATAACAGTAAGCTCATCCCGGACAATCTTGATGACTTGCTGGGCCGGTGTGAGGCTGTCCATCACTTCCTGGTTCAAGGCCTTGGCCCGGATCCTCTCGGTAATGTCCTTGACCACTCGGTAATTGACATCAGCTTCGAGGAAAGCCAGCCTGATCATCCGGAGGGCTTCGGCCATGTTCTTCTCGGTGATTTTTCCCTCGCCGCGGAGGTATTTTATCACCTTTTGAAGACGGCCGGAGAGCTGGTCAAACATATTCGCCGTTTCTTAGTGGAACGCTCAGCCCTCCCATCTTAAGGGATTTCCTCCGCCTTCGTCAAACCGCATCTCTTCATCAAAGATCGCTATCACAAGATTCTCGTCAACGAAAGGTGCTCGCCATTCTGAGAAATTAGCACGATGGGTGGCGTGGTTCGGGGGCCCCGCCGACCCGAGCGGTTAATGCCACCGAGCTTCTTGACTGACCACAAACAAGATAGGCCGCTCGGGGGCGCCGGGGGCGAACTGCGACAGGACCCGCCAGGTGTTTCTATCGGTAATTTCGGGTCTCCGATTCTTCTCGAGGTCGGGTTTCCTTGACAGGGCGAAATTCGATATAATACCGACCGATTTTATCGACACACGCAGGGAGGCTTTAGGATGCCGTGGAGCCAGGTCTATGATCCTATCGGGCACTGGCTTATCTCGGCTGTTATCGCCGCGCTTCCGATCGTCGTCCTCCTCGGCAGCTTGGCTTTCCTCAAATTCAAGGCACACCGGGCAGCGCTCCTGGGGCTTGCCGCGGCTCTCCTCATTGCCATCCTTGTTTTCAGAATGCCTTCCTCAAAATGCCTCGCTGTCAGTCTCTGCGGGGCGGCCTTCGGCCTCTTCCCCATCGGTTGGATTATCCTCAACGTTATTTTTCTCTATAATCTCGCGTGTGAAAAGGGATATTTCAAGATTCTCCAGGAGAGCCTCACGAACATCACCCAGGATCGCCGGCTTCAGCTTCTCCTCATCGCCTTCTGCTTCGGTGCCTTCTTCGAGGGAGCGGCGGGGTTCGGCACACCCGTGGCCGTGACTGCGGCCATCCTGATCGGATTGGGATTCTCCCCTCTCAACGCTTCCGGGCTTTCTCTTATCGCCAACACGGCTCCGGTGGCCTTCGGAGCTCTCGGCACGCCCATCATTGCCCTGGCTGGTGTCACCGGTCTCGATGTCCTCAAGTTGAGTGCCATGGTCGGCCGCCAGCTTCCTTTCTTTTCCATCATCGTTCCATCCTGGCTGGTCTGGGCCTTTGCCGGCTTCAGGGCATCGGTTGAGATCTGGCCGGCTCTTCTCGTTTCAGGCGGCCTGTTTGCCCTTCCTCAATTTATTATCTCTAACTTCCACGGTCCCTGGCTGGTCGACATCTTAGCTTCCGTTATTTCCTTGACCGGACTGGTCTTATTTCTCAGAGTTTGGCAACCCCGCCGAATCCTGTGCTCTAAGGAGGACCGAGAGAGCAGCCAAGCCCGTTGCTCGACTGTCGTCTGCCGCAGCGACCTCATCAGAGCCTGGATGCCCTGGGCGATATTGAGCGTCATGGTTTTTCTCTGGGGCATTCCTCAAGTCAAGGCCTGGCTCGATTCAATCTCCAGGTTCGAAATTCCTGTCCCTGGGGTAGACGGGTTGATCTTTCGCATGCCGCCTGTTGTTCAAGATCCCCAACCAGAAAGCGCTATTTACACGTTCAACTGGCTGTCGTTTACGGGGACGGCCATCTTTGTCGCTTCGGTCATCTCTGCTCTCATCATGAAGTTCAGGCCGCGCCAGATTGCCACGTTGTGGTGGAAAAGCCTCGGCCGCGTGCGCACATCCCTCCTCACCGTGGCGGCCATGCTTTCCCTGGGCTATGTCACCCGCTACTCAGGACTTGATGCGACAATGGGGCTGGCCTTTGCCAGAACTGGTTTCCTCTACCCGTTTTTCGGAACCCTTTTAGGCTGGCTGGGCGTTGCCCTGACGGGCTCTGACACCTCATCAAACGTCCTCTTCGGCAGCTTGCAAAAAATCACGGCCGCGCAGGTGGGGGTAAGCCCTGTGCTCATGTGCTCCGCCAACAGCTCGGGCGGCGTCATGGGCAAGATAATCGACGCCCAGAGCATCGTTGTCGCCAGCACAGCCACCTGTTGGTATGGCCATGAGGGAGACATTCTGCGCTATGTCTTTTTCCACAGCCTGGGCCTGGCAGCACTTGTCGGCCTCCTTGTCTTTCTCCAGGCCTATGTCTTCCCTTTCACCCGGCTCGTCGTGAGATAACCAACCTTCGACCCCGCCTTCGACTTGACATTTTGCGGCTTTCAGGGTAATGTATCCGCCAGCCTTAAGAAGAAAGACCCAGTCGACATAAACAGAATAGCCATTGACCTCTTTGGAGGACAGCGCCATGAGCAGCAAGATCGACTACGAAGAGATAGCCAAGCTCATCAGCTTCCTGGAGGAAAAGAAGCTTTCTCATTTTGAGCTGGAAGTCGAGGGCTTCAAGATAAAAATCACCCGGGCCGTAACGCCGGCTCCAGCCGCCGAGGCAGTTCCTGCCCCCGGGTTGCAGAGCCAGCCGAAGCCTGAAAATTCTCCACGTTTGCCTGAGGTCCAACCCCAGATTTCCGGGGACAACCTCCATTTCATCACCTCGCCCATGGTCGGCACTTTCTATAGAGCGCCCGACCCCAATTCCTCTCCTTTTGTCGAAGTCGGGGATGAAGTCAAAAAAAGCCAGACCCTTTGCATCATAGAGGCCATGAAACTGATGAACGAGATCGAATCCGATGTCGAAGGGGTCGTCACCGAGATCTTTGTGGAAAACGGCAAACCCGTTGAGTTTGGGCAGAGGCTGTTCGCTATCCTTCCCGTCACCTGATTGCCGATGTTCTCCAAAATCCTCGTCGCCAACCGCGCTGAGATCGCACTCCGCATCATCCGCTCAGCCCGAGAATTGGGTATCAAGACGGTCGCCGTCTACTCAGAAAGTGACCGGACTTCGCTCCACGCCATTTTGGCTGACGAAAAGATCTGCATCGGTCCAGGCCGGGCATCTGACAGCTATCTCAACATCGCCAACATCCTCAGCGCAGCCGAAATTACCAAGGCTGATGCCATCCACCCGGGGTACGGATTTCTCGCCGAAAACCCCCGGTTTGCCGAAATCTGCGAGGCCTCGGGGATTACTTTTATCGGACCGCCTGCCTCAATCATCAAGCTCATGGGGAACAAGAGCGAGGCACGCCAGGAGATGAGAAAAGCCAAGGTTCCGATCATTCCGGGCAGCGAGGTGATCGTCGAGACCCTGCCGGAGGCCAAGAAAATTGCCAAGAAAATGGGTTATCCCATCATTCTCAAAGCGGCGGCCGGCGGAGGAGGAAGAGGCATGCGAACCGCCAGGTCGCCTGCCCAACTTGAGGAGCAGTTCTCGATGGCTCAGACTGAAGCCAAGGCGGCCTTTAACGACGCTTCCCTTTACATCGAGAAATACCTTCCCAACGCCCGCCATATCGAGGTCCAGGTCGTGGCCGATAAAAAGGGGAACGTCGTCGCTCTGGGCGAAAGGGAATGTTCCATCCAAAGGAAACATCAAAAGCTTATTGAAGAAACTCCCTCACCCTTCGTCGATGAGCGGCTGCGCCGGAAGATTCTCAAAGCGGCAGAGGAAGCGGCCAGTCATGTCGGCTACGAGAGCCTGGGGACTTTTGAGTTTCTGGTGGATGAGAAGCGAAGATTCTATTTCATGGAGGCGAACACTCGTGTCCAGGTGGAGCATCCCATAACTGAAGAAGCCTATGGCCTGGACCTGATCCAAGAACAGATCAGGATCGCGGCCGGAGAAAAGCTATCCATCCCCGACGGGCTAAGGATGAGGGGGCACACCATCGAGTGCCGGGTTAACGCCGAAGACCCGGCAACGTTCGCTCCTTCCCCGGGCACGGTCGATTTCCTGGTCTTTCCCGGCGGACCCGGCATCCGGGTCGATTCAGCCGCTTACCAGGGCTGGAGGATTCCCTCGGATTATGATTCTCTCGTCGCCAAAATCATCGCCCACGCTCCCAGGCGGCTTCTGGCAATCAAGAAAATGCAGACGGCCCTGGAGACGACGGCCATCGTAGGCATCAAAACAAACCTGCCGCTCCATCTGGCCGTATTGGCTGACTCTGATTTCATCAACGGCGACTACGACACGCAGTTCATGGAAAGGTTTTTGGCGAAAAACGGCCCTCCCAAGTAGGCAAGCTCCTCCGCCGCGCCACCCTCCTTTGTCAGTCGTTCTGATCACACAAACGGAGATGGAGATTTTCTTGGGTGCCTATCGCGATCTCGACTCTAAATTCTCCGGCGTTATCGCCGATGACGTTTTCATTGATGCCCAGGAAGAGGCGACCCGAGGCGGGCAACTCGACTTTGTTCTCAGTGCCGATGAAGAAAAGCCGGCTGACTTCCTCTCTTTTTTCTTCGCCGGTCTCTTCGTCAACCTTTGTAGTCACCGAGATGACGACTTTCCCGATCAGACTGCCCAGATTGTTCTCCGACAGGGGCTGCTGCACTGTTTTTAGGTCATACCCGGCGGGCCCGCAGTCGGCCTGAGGGTTTCCCACCTGGAGGGTGATTTTTCCTCTGGCCCGGAAAGACACTTCCTGGCCGGCCTCAACATCCAGGCCCGTATCTGTCCAGGAAACGTTCCCCGGCACGACGACTTCAATATTTTTTAATTCAAGAAAAGATGGCCGGCCTTCGTCTGCCCGTGAACACCTGCCGAAAAGAAAAACAGCGGCGACGGCCACCATCGCCCCCGTCATCTTCTGAAATTGTCTCATCTTTAGCTCCTGCCGGGGCGGGTCGCTTCTCGAGCTTTTCCCGCCAGAAGAACTTTGATCATCGCCTCATGGATGAGCCCGTTGCTGGCCAATGTCTCGGGGCTAAGGTGGCTGAACTCGGCCCCTGAAAAGTCAGACAGGCGGCCGCCCGCTTCCTTGACTATCAAAGCCCCTGCCGCCACATCCCATGGCTTGAGCTTGAGTTCCCAGAACCCGTCGAACCTGCCGCAAGCGACGTAGCAGAGGTCTAACGCGGCCGAGCCGCAACGCCTGAGTGCCTGGGCCCGAACCAGGAAACGATTGAAATGATCGACGTTGTTCACCTGGCTCTCCCGAACATCATAAGGAAACCCTGTGGCCAGCAGGCTCTGGTTGAGGTCATCCACTGGGCTGACGCGGATTTCCCGTCCATTGAGATAGGCGCCTCTGGTTTCGATAGCCCAAAAAAATTCCTCCCGCATGGGATCATAAACCAGGCCGAGAACAATTCTTCCTCGAAATTCGAGGGCAATCGAGACACAGAACACAGGGAAGCGGTGAGCGTAGTTTGTCGTGCCGTCAAGAGGGTCGATAATCCAGAGAAAATCTCCCTTCTTTTCCCGGCGCAGTCCTTCCTCAGCCAGAAATCCATGATCGGGAAAAGCGGTCGACAGGCGGCTGAAGATTATCTTCTGGGCTCGTTTGTCAAAATTCGTTACCAGATCAACGGCTCCTTTGAAGGAGATCTCTCGTTTGTCCGACATTCTCCGCTTAAGCATGCGGCCCGCATCACGGGCGGCCTTTTCAGCCACGCTTAAGAATTCAGCCCACTCTCTCACGGCTCATCTATCTTAACAAGTCTCGCCCTGCTGCGCAATCCGCCTCTCCCGCAAGACTTCACGAAGCATTTCCAACTATGTGACTGTTATTATGGGTGCAGGGGACTGCCCTGAACCCGCCCGGGGGGAAGAGGCGAGGGTATTGGGCGAGGAAGCCCGTCGAAGACTGAGCGGGCACGGTTTCTCGACCGAAGGGAGAGAAGAGCGAAGGATGAGTCTAAACGAGTTGGGTGATTTGCGGGAGCAAAGCACGGGGGTTCCAAGGAGGAAGGCCTTCGTGGTCGCAGGACGAAGTCAGAGAAGGGGAGGCAGGGAGCGGTGCGACCGTTGGAAGGGGGAAAGCGAAGCTTTTTCCCTCCAAGAAGTCGATGCGGGAAACGAGCGGGCTGACGAACCCAGACCCAAGCCCTGACGGGGGGAACCGACGGGACTGGTTCCCCGGGCGCCAAAGGGCAGCTTCCTGCGCCCCATTGAATCACATAAACAGCGATGCCCGCAGGCCTTCAAAACTTTTTGCCCTTTTGGCCGTATTGTACTATGATAATAATAACTCCAGCATGAAATATAGGATTATCTGGTACAGGAAAATGAAAGAGAGCCAAAACCCCAAACCCAAACACAGAAAAATCATTTTGATTTCCGCTGTTATTGTCGTCATCGGCCTCGTCTTCCTTTTCAACCTCAGGGCCAAAAGAGAAAAATCCGTTAAAGTCACCGTGGAAAAAGCGAAAGCCCACGACCTGACCTCTGTCATCTCAGCTTCGGGGGAGGTCAAACCCAAGAAGAACGTCAACATCAGTGCCCATGTCCCCGGACGGATCATCAAG
>CAZKBY010000055.1:0-13222 GCA_964550915.1 uncultured Eubacteriales bacterium
GTGCTGCGGAGAATCATCCAAGAGGCTGAACAGAACCTGGAGGCGGAAATCCTGAAGACCGAGATCCATTTTTTCTAAGGCTGCCGTTGAACCGGAGAAACCGGAAAAGATGAAAATAAAGGCAACCCGGCACGTTGGGAAAGCGGCCCTTCTCGGCCGGGAGGACCAGCCATGAACGCCAGCCGGCGCCAGAAAAGAGTGAGCAGCCTGATCAAAGAGAGGCTGGCCGAAATCCTCATTGAGGATATCCAAGATTCCTCATCCGGCCTTATCACTGTCACCCGCGTCAAGATGAGCGCGGACCTAAGAACAGCCTACGTTTTCCTGAGTACTTTTGGCCAGGGGGATAAAAAGGAACTCCTGGCCAACCTGGAAAAGAAGAAAGGCCAGCTCCGCAAGACTATTGCCTCGGCCATCAAATTAAAGTATAATCCGAGCCTTATTTTTGCCCTTGACCAGACGGCCGAGTATGAAAGCCACATCGACGAGCTGCTCGAGCAGATCAAGAAGCATGAAAAATGATCTTCTTCACATCCACAAGAAGATCATCGAGAGCGAACGTATCGTCATCACGAGCCACCTCAGGCCGGACGGAGATTCTGTGTGCACAGCCCTGGCCCTCGCAAAAATGGGCGAAGCGCTCGGCAAAAAAATAAGCCTCATCAACCATGACCCTACACCGTTTCCTTTCAGTCAAGTGCCGGAAGCAGCGAGGATCAAGATCGGGCAGATTCCGGCCGGAAAGTTTGACCTGGTCATTCTCCTCGAATGCGCCAGCGTTGCTCGCTCCGGACAGCAAAACCTGGAAAAATACTTTAAAATAAACATCGATCACCATTATTCAAATGACTCTTATGCCGATATCAATTGGGTCGACCCGGCAGCCTCGGCTGTCGGCGAAATGGTCTTCCTCTTGTCAGAAAAGACGGGCCTGCCTCTGACCCCCGAGATCGCCAGCCATCTTTATTGTGCCATCGTTTCGGACACTGGCTCCTTCCAGTTCTCCAACACGACAGCCAGGGCGTTCGACGTCTGCCACAAGCTGGTCAAACTTGGGGCCAACCCGATCAAGACGACTGAATTCCTGTTCAACGCCAATCCCCCCGAAAAAATCAAGCTCTTGGGCTACGTCCTGTCCACCCTCAAAATGAACAAGAAGGGGACAATTGCAACAATCACCATGTTCAAGAAATTCTTACGGGCTTTCCACCTGAGGGAAATTGACACGGAAGATATCACGACCCTGGCCCGCTCGATAAAAGGTGTCGAGATGGTTCTTTTTTTTAAAGAGATGGCCAAGGAGACCTTCCGGATTAGCCTCCGCTCCAAAGGACTGGCCAATGCGGCGGCTATTGCCGAGCAATTCGGGGGAGGCGGCCACGTCCATGCTGCCGGTTTCACGGCCCAAGGCCCCTATGAGAGGCTGATCAAAGACATCCCTCGCCAGATTGAAAGATTTCTCGCCTCCTCATCCTCACGGACGGAGTGATGGATGGCCTCATCTTGGTCGACAAGCCCCCGGGCCTCACGTCACATGATATCGTCGCCCGAATAAGAAAAATCCTCGGTTTGGCCAGAGTCGGACATTTCGGCACTCTCGATCCTATGGCGACCGGCTTGCTTCTTGTCGGCGCGGGCGCAGCGACGAAGCTTTTTCCTGTTTTCTCCGGAGAGAACAAAGTCTATATTGGGCAAATTCGGCTCGGGCTGGCCACTGACACCTACGACGCTCTGGGAAGCCCGCTGACGACGGAGAAGACCGATTTTCCCTGTCCAGGAAATCTTAGGGCTGCGATGGAAGAATTTGTCGGCAAGATTGAACAGGTTCCGCCGCCGTATTCAGCCAAAAAAAGAGAGGGAAAGCCCCTTTACCGATGGGCCAGGTCAAGAAGGCCAGTTGAATTGAAACCACATCCTGTGATGATCCATACTTTTAAACTGATCTTTTACCGCCCGCCAGAGCTCCACTTCGAGGTAGACTGCAGCTCGGGAACATACATCCGTTCTCTCGCTCATGACCTCGGCCAGAATCTTGGCTGCGGAGCCCACCTCGCCTCACTCCGCCGGACAGCGGTTGGGAAGTACAGCGTTTCCTCCGCTCTCTCTTTGGAGCAAATCGAAGAATTGGCAGCCCAAGGAAGGATCCAGGAATTCCTGATTCCTCTCGAGTCGCTTTTCCAGGAATGGCCGAAGGCTGTCCTCGGTCCACATGAAAAAGACGTCGTTCAAAAGGGAAAGGCTATCCCCTTCGAGCAAGTCTTGAGAATCTTCGACCTGAGCCGGAACGAGAGCATGTCGGCAGAAGGAAAAACGTCATTCCGGATGTTCAGCCTGGAAGGCCGGTTTCTTGCCTTGGCACGGAGAGACGAGGAAAAGCAGGCTTTTATCCCTTATCTTGTCCTCCGCTGATCTTCTGAATCCTTGAATTTTGGACCCACTTATTGTATTTTAGAAAAGCTATGAGGCTGAACAGAAACCAAATCGAACATATGGCTTTCGTGATCATCCGGAATCTAACCAAAGAGGGCAAGGTTGTCCTCGAGGACAGGAATAAAATTGTTGAAGATGTCATCAGCCTCATCACCGAAGAATTCCAGAAAGAGGACCAGCTCGACCAGGAAGTCAGGGACATTCTTAGCAAGCACATGGAAAAAATTCGTCGGGAGAATATCGAGTACCAAACGATGTTCCGAATGATCAAAACAAAGCTGGCTAAAGAAAGGAACATCGTCCTGTGAGCAACCGCCTTTCCCGGGAGAAAGTGAACTTTCTTTCCCGGCAGATTCTCAATCTGCTTTACAGCAACGAGCAGGTTGAATTCATGGACGATCCCAATGAAATCCGGCTGACCATTGTCCGGGCTATTGAGGAGGAGATGAGGCTCTACGATTCACTGGACAAAAAGGCGGTTGAAAAAATCCAGTCGCAGAAAAAATCTATTGAAGAAGGAAGCCGGGAATGGGAAATCCTTTATCGAAAATATTACAACGAAGAGCTGACCAAGCTGGGCAAGCTTTCTGAATAGCTCGGCTGCTGCCCGAGGGGAATCCTCACCGATAGTTCATCCAAGATAGCCCTTTTTTCTGAGATAGACCTCCAGGGCATCTGTCCAGGAAGAGAATCCAGTCAAACCGAGTAGCTTGGCCCTTCTGTTTTCCAGGACAGAAAAGCGGGGCCGCCTGGCCTTGGCCTTGAACGTCTGAGAATCGACGGGTTCCAGACGGACATCCCTGCCTATGAGCCGGAAAATCTCCCGGGCAAACTCGTACCAAGTGCACTGGCCTTCATTGGTCATGTGAAAGAGGCCGTAGTATGATGTTCTGATGAGTTCGCTCGTTTTTTGGGCAAGCTCGGCCGATGACGTTGGCGTCACCCACTGGTCGTGGACAACCCGGAGGGGCTTTCCCTCTTTCTCGAGGGCGATAATCTTGTCGACGAAATTATATCCTTTTTCCCGTGAGCTGGCCTCTCCGTAGAGGCCGCACGTCCGGATCAGGAAGTACCTCTCCAGGATGCTTCTGACGAAAAACTCTCCGGCCAGTTTGGAGACACCGTAGACGTTCAAAGGATGAGGAGGGTCCTCTTCAATGTACGGGCTGCCTTTCCTTCCGTCAAAAACGTAGTCGGTGCTGAAATGAACGAGCACAAAACCCAAATCGCGCGCCGCCAAGGCCAGATCTCTAACGGCCACAGAGTTGACCTGAAAGGACGTGGCTGCATTGTCCTCGCACTCATCGACACGGTGATAGGCCGCCGTGTTGATGACCACATTAGCTTCCAGCCGGTCGAGGACTGGCCGCATCTTATCCGGCTTGGTAATGTCAAATTCGGGGTAAAACAGTGGGATAACATCATCCCGGTCGAGCGTCTTCATCAGGTCGGAGCCGAGCTGTCCGTCCGCTCCGATCACGGCAATCTTCATCTCTCTCTCTGGTTAGAAAAAAAGGCCAAGGCCTTTCTCCTTGACCCTTTCTTCGCCAAATTTAGTTGCTTAGATCAGAAAAGAACGCGGAACCCGAGGGCGTACTTATGATTCTTGGAGAAGGAGCGTTCAGACCCGAGCGGCCATCGGACCGTGAAGACCAAGGAGCCCGTATTGCTCCAGGTCTTGAACACATCGTACCCGAGCTTGCCGACCAGCTCGAAGTCCGCCTCGCGGCCTTGCTTGACAGCTGTTGTGAACCCCAATCCCCCTCCGAAATAAACCGGGCCGGCATGATAATTCAGTGTGGCATCAGCCATGAAGATCGACTTCCAGGGATCGCCCTTGAGAGCCAGAGCTCCGCCACCGGCAAGGGTAAAATCGACTTTATAGGGCGTGATCCAGTAAAGCCAATCAAGCATGGCATAAAGATAGGGTCCATGGCTGCCGCGGGCAAAGAAGGGGCCTCCCTCGACGGAGATGAAGTTCCTTTTCTGAGTGACTTCAAGGCTTAGTCGACAAGGTTCGGAGACAGCCCCGAAATCGTCTGTCACGACCAGGGTGATTGTGTAGATGCCAGGCTTGTCGAAAATCTTGTCCCAGACGAAAGGAGCTTGGTTGTCCATGAACTTATCGACAGCAGTCCCCGACGCGTCGGTGATTTCAAAATCGGCTTGAGCGATCTTCCCGTCAGGATCGCTCGAGGCGGAAGCATCAATAGTTACCGGCCTGCCGACGTAGTCCTGGCAAGGCAGGCAGGATGTCGTCAGGCTGCAGGTTGGAGGAGCGTTGATCGTAACCTTGACTTCGCAAGGATTTGTAGAGACCTTTCCCTGCGGATTTACAGCCCTGCCTTTGAAGGTGTAAGTTCCGGGCTGATCGAAGCTTGTCTTCTTGGCGGCATCGCCGGGTTTAAAATTGTGGGTGGCGATCTTCTGTCCATCCGGACCAATGATCTCGACCTCCATTGATTCGGCCATCTGAGTTCCGCTCATGTCGATCGTGATGGGATCTTTCAGGTTGGCTCTGGCGGGAGTCACACTTAAGGCACAGACAGCAGGCGGAAGCTCGATGTCCGTAATGCTGCGGAGGGCGATATTGCCGCAAGGCTTGGGCATGACGAATTCATACGCTTTGTAATCCTTGGTCACGTTGAACGCGAAAACCTCGAGCGGCGCTTTGCCCGCCCACTCGATGTCCTGGACGACTTTGACCTTATTCTGAGACCGGAAAAGCATCCACATGAGCTTATCGCCCACGGGCAGAGCCTTTTCTTCGAAAGAAGCCGCCTTGAGCTGTTCCAGGAACGGAAGATAGAGATCTCCATAGCCGGCCAGGTCGAACCCGTACTTGATGTCACCGGCATAACGGTCCACGAGCATCTTCATAACTTCGGGGGTCGGGATCCTCCCCCTTACCCGGGCGAATGTATACTGTCCGATCCTTGTCAACTTTTTGGTTTCGGCATAGGAGCTCAAGACAGAAAGGACCATCAAGAAAAGAATGAAAAGGATGACTTTTTTGTTTCTCATGAACGCCTCCTTTTTTGATTTTATGTGCGTGACTCTAATGAGAAAGAACTTTCTTCTTGTATTTTCTATTAAATAATAAAAAAGAGAAGAGTTGTCAAGAAAAAAGCGCTTCGGAATATCAATCAGCGGGGCCCGCTGGCCTCAATAAAGCAGCGAACAATTCTCTGTATGAGACCAGAATCCTTCGGCCTTGCCCTCAGGGCACACTCAAACAGCGGGCTGTTTTCCAGGCCCGAGTCAGCGAGGTTCTGGAGCAACTCGCCAGCTGCAGGGATGTCGATTTCTGGATGGAATTGGATTCCCCAAGCTGGTCTTTTCTTGAGCTTAAACGCCTGAACAGGACAAGCCAGGGTCGAGGCCAGAATGATAAAATCCTTGTCCAGGTCTATAACTTCATCAAAATGGATGGAAAATGCATAAGCTGTCCTCGGTTCTCCCAGGAGGGCGCTTCTTTGCAGGATCCTGATCGGAATCCAGCCTACTTCGGGCTCTGGACAGCGTCGGACATGGGCAGGTCCACGCAGGGCTAGCGCTAAGAGCTGATGACCATAGCAGCTTCCCAGGATGGGCAAACCTTTTTCGAGCGCCCGCTTGATCACGTTGATTTCCCCATCGACCCAATTCTCCCTCTCGACGATAGACGCTTCCGAGCCAGTCAGGAGAAGGTGGCTGTATCCATCGGCCAGGTCCGGAAACTCGCCTTCGACCGCGCGGAAGGATTCCCAAGGGATGTTGAGGTAAGTCCGCCAGTGTTCGATAGGCTTATAGACGGCGGGGTTGATAGAATTGTCCACGATAGCCACTTTCCGTTGTCCTGCCTTCATCTTCATAGACTCCGACCGGATGAACATCAATTATAGCTATTGCGAGAAAAAAGGCAAAGAGCTTCGGCTTAACGCAAACTCTTTGTCATCAGGCCACAATTTTGGTATAATGCGTCGGTATAAGAGGAGGAAACCGTGCATCTCGTTAATGAAGAGACAGAACTCCATGTCACGACACCGAATGAACCCGGAATCCTTGGCCGCGTCCTGGGAACGCTGGCCAATGCGGGCGTGAATCTCAAAGCCCTGTGCGCTTATTCGGAAGAAAAAAGAGGGCATTTCTTACTCATCACCGCCGACAACAAGAAAGCGGAAAAAGCCCTCAAACAACTTGGCTATAAAGTTAGCATCAGCAAGGTGATCACAGTGGAGATCGGGGATCGCATCGGCGCTGGCGCCGAAATCGGAGCCCTCTTGGGAAATGCGGCCGTCAACATCGATTATTGTTATGGGACGTCAGCCGGGCTGGGTCGAGCCCTTCTCGTCTTTAAGACGGACAATCATAAAAAGGCTATGGATACTCTCGGCTGACATCCCTATTTATTATATCGATTCTATAAGAATAATAGTATTCAGCGGAAAATCCCTCAGGCTGTCCTGCTCTCAAACCAGTGGGATGACTCTGAAGACGACTCCCTTCGGGTCCGGGCAGGCCAGAAATTCGGTCTCGGCGATCCAATCATCATCCGGCAACTCATCCTCCCTCTGCTTGGCTGTCAGGAACGGAAACAGGCTATTCAGGGCATAAATGCAAATCCTTCTGCCGGCTGGAATTTCGATCGTGCCTTCGCCCCGGATATAGAAGCTGTCGCCAACTTTATGGCGGGCTCCACAACGCTCTTTGACTTCCGCAACCTCAATTTTTAATTCTCTCATCCCATCTCCTTTCTCTCTTCAATGATACACGCTGGCGCTCGCGATTGCAACGAAACTATTCAGCTCAACACCTGGGTTAAATTAGGCTGGCCCTGTTGCGAAAAGTTGGGTAATCATTGCGTTCTGGGGCCAGGATCGCCCGCCATGGGCTGCAGCGACCATTGAAGGTTCAGCCTTCCCGAAAGAATGGGCGAGGGCACTGTGCAGCCCGAAACGCCCCAAACGCTTTTTTCGAATCGCATTAACCACCCCTTCCCCTCCTGGGGAATTAGGGGTGACTGAAAAGACCGGCGTTTCGGCAAAGGTCGGTGGCGAGGATGTCTGAGCCAAGGAAGGTCTATCAAGGAGAGAACGTCGGGGAAATAAACAGGGAAGGCGAGGCTTGGCATTGTGGCGAGTTCCGCAGCCACCCAGCCAAGCTTTGAGGGAACGGCGTTAAGAACCTGAATGGGAGCGAGGCGGGTGGTGGGTGATCACCTTGCCTGGTTTTCTTTGTTTACCCCGCTTCTTGTTGTAGAGCCAATAAGACGTTGACAATGATAAAATACTTGTCATAAAATAACTGTCCCAAGCGCCGATCATAAGGAGGCCAGTATGGCGACGAAAGCAGAACCCAATGTCGTTCCGTTGTGCGATGTCCTTCTCGTCCTGCTTATCATCTTCATGGTCATCACACCGATTGTCCAAAAAGGAATTGACGTTAAGCTCCCTGAAACTCAGGCTGATACGTCCGGCGGGATGCCCGCGGGTCTCATTGTCCTGACCCTCAAAAAGGACCTCTCGGTCGAAATCAATCAGGAGAAGATTGAATTGCGCATGTTGCAGGACCGGCTCCGTTCTATTTACGCTGCGCGCCAGGACAAGACAATCTTCATCCGCGCTGATGCCAAGCTCCCCTACAGCCGGGTCATCGAGCTTATCGATATCGCAAAGGGAGCGGGCGTGGAAGTTCTGGGCATCATCCCCGAGTACTTCTCCGAAGAAGAAACCTAAGGCTTTTTTTATTTAATCGGCCCGATCACTTCGCGGGAAATAACCAGCCTCTGGATCTCGTTGGTCCCTTCATAGATCTGAAGCAGCTTGGCGTCTCGCATCAGCTTTTCCACCGGGTAGTCCTTCATGTAGCCATACCCGCCAAAAATCTGGACAACCTCGACCGTCGTCCGCATGGCCACGTCTGAACCAAAACATTTAGCCATGGCTGATTCCTTTCCGCAGGGTTTTCCCCGGTCCATCAGCCAGGCCGAATGCCAGACGAGATGGCGGGCAGCGTTGACTTCCATGGCCATCTGAGCGATTTTGAAGGCCGTGTTCTGGAACGTGGCGATGGGCTTGCCAAACTGAAGCCTCGTCTTGGCATAGTCAATGGCGTAGTCCAGAGCCGTTCTGGCAACGCCCACTCCAGCCGCTCCGACCGAAGCCCTGGTCTTATCGAGCGTCTTCATGGCCACCAGAAAACCCATTCCTTCCTTAGCCAGAAGATTCTCCTCAGGGATCCTGACATCTTCGAAGAACATCTCGGCAGTGTTGGAAGCGCGATGCCCCATCTTGTCTTCCTCTTTTCCCACACTGATGCCAGGCGTCTCCCTGGGTACGATAAAAGCGCTGATCCCCCGGGGTCCTTTCTCTGGCTCTGAATTGGCGAAGACGACATAGAGGCTGGCAATACCGCCGTTGGTAATGAAACATTTGGAACCGTTGATGATATACTCGGCGCCGACTTTTTTGGCTGTTGTTTTAAGCGAGCCAGCGTCCGAACCCGCCTCTCTTTCGGTGAGGCAAAAGGCAGCAAAAGACATGCTCTTGGTAAAAGGGATCAAAAACTTTTTCTTCTGTTCATCCGTGCCAAAAAGGATGATCGGGGTAAAGGCCAGGGAACTGGCCATGATGGTCGTAAACATCCCGGCGCAGCCGGCGGCTAGTTCTTCGCTGATGAGGGCGATATCCAATTCTTTCAAGCCTCCTCCGCCGTATTCCTCAGGAATATTGCAGGTGATGAAGCCAGCTTCAAACGCCTTTTTCATGATCTCTTCCGGAAACGCATCCCCCCTATCATACCTGGCGGCATTCGGCCTCATTTCCTTCAAAGCGAATTCTCGGGCCATTGCCTGAAGGGCCAGCTGCTCCTCGGTCAGGCTAAAATCGATCACAGCTTCCTCCTTTTATCAGTACGCTTTAAATCTCAAAAAAATCCCTTCCCTTATATAATGGAACCTGCAGCAAAGTCAATCTTCTGCGCTGTTTTCGTTCCCGGCACGAACAATTTTCTGGCGAGTCATGGCCTGGGCCGGATGCGCGAGACCCAGGACGGCTGTGATGATGTCTTGAGGTCGAGGACCACCTTTGGGAAGACCAGAAAAATAGAGAAAAAGCTTTTTCTTTTTTCTGTCCACTGAGAACTCGACTCCAGTTGCGGGCCGCGAGGCAAAATAAGAGGCCAGCTCGGCCTCGATAAACTTAAACTCCTGGCTGGGGCTCAAGCCTCTCTCTTTTGTTTTGCTCGAGAGCGCCTCTATCACCTCTCTTCTATCAAGGTCAAGGGAATAGATGATCTCCTTGATCCTCGAGTTCAGGGGGAGCTCTTTCTCCGATAGTCTTCTCAGCCTTATTATTTTAATGCCCGAACCTGTGTGTTTATTGACTCGGGCAACGAAGGCCTGTTCATCAAAATCAAATGATGACTTGAATTCTAAGCATTCCTCCCTCCCTTCCATCCCCAGCGGAAGCGCAGGGGCATGGGAGATGAGCATCTTTGGATGAAAACCTCGGGAAAACTCAATCTCTATTCCCCCCCGGCGAAAGGCTCGTTGCAAGTGGTTGGCAACATCAAGGTGTGATAGAAAGCGGGCCCGGCCTGTTTTTGAGTAGACAAGCTCATAGCGAATCGTCTTGTCCGCTTTGCGGCCGAAGGATGGCCAGCGAAAGCGCCCGGGAGGAAACTTCGGAAGGGTCTTTTTCTTCAGATGGAAGGGGAAAGCACATCCCAGGCACTGATAACAGTCAGCCTCCAAACAGGAAGGTGTTATCTCCTCTCGCAACGCCCTCTTCCATTC
The DNA here is from genome assembly GCA_964550915.1 of uncultured Eubacteriales bacterium. Taxonomy (GTDB): domain Bacteria; phylum Acidobacteriota; class Aminicenantia; order Aminicenantales; family UBA8522; genus JARYMI01. Next base: position 10,208 of record CAZKBY010000055.1, read on the forward strand.
TCGAAGAAAAGAAGATTCTTTTATCCCTGAATCGATGTGACTCCAGGGCAAGCTGGCTTTCTCGTCCAATGAGCCTAAGTAAATGCCATAGTCAATCCCCTTTGAGACGAAAGCCTCTTGCCAGCGGGAAAAATCGAACCAGTCTTTCCAGCCGTCAAAGCGGGCTCCCCTTCTCCAGGCCTCGAAAAGGGCAGGTCCGAGCCGCCTGTCGCCCCTCGCGAAAACGGCTTCTAAGAGGGAATTCTCGACGGGGTGTTCTTTTAGCTTTACCGATTGCAGGCGTCTCAGCCGGCTGCGCATAAATCGCTGCTTCTCTCTCAAGCTTGCTTCTTTCTCCATGGCCAGCCATTGGAAGGGGGTATGAGGCTTGGGGATGAAAGAGGATAGGCTGAGGTTGAGGCGCGGGTTCGACTTTAAAATCCCCCGCCCCAGCCGGACGATTTCCTCAACCAGTCCGATGATTCCCTCAAGGTCGTCCTCGTTTTCTGTCGGCAGACCAATCATGAAATACAGCTTGAGAAGCTTCCAGCCGCGGCGAAAAGCATTCTCGGCGGCGGTCAAAATGTCCTGGTTGCTGAGATTCTTGTTGATGACTCGGCGCAGCCGGTCAGTGCCGGCTTCGGGCACAAGAGTGAAGCCGGTTTTCCTCACCCGGAGGATGCTTTCAGCCAGGCTCGAAGACAATCCCTTTGGCCTCAAAGAGGAAAGGGAAAGAGAAATTTTGGAAGAAGCGAGTTCTCCCATCAGCGCATTAACAGTCTCCTCCAGGAACGGAAAATCAACGATCGAAAGGGCTGACAATGAAACATCTTCGTATCCAGTAGAGCGAAGGCTCCGGCAGGTTCTTGCCAGAGCAGAGGCAGGACTCAGGGCCCGGAAAGGGAAATAGATGCTCGTCGCCTGACAAAACCGGCATCTCTGGGGACAGCCTCGAGCGACTTCAATGGCAACCCTATCGAAGACCGTCTGGATATCCGGGACGATAATACGCTCGGGAAAACGCGCCCGGTTCAAAGAGCGAACAAATCTCTTCCGGATTCTGGCCGGGGCATTCTGCCTGGGGCGCCGGGCGATCAGCGAAGACGCAGTCGGCTGGTACGCCTCATATAAGCTCGGCACATAAACGCCCTGAATGTCGGCTAATTCTCCCAGCAGTTGGTCTCTTTCAGCTTTCTTCTTCCCCAGCGAGATGACTCTCTCGACTATCTCGGGAAAAGCCTCCTCGCCGTCGCCGATGAGGAACGCATCAAAGATGTCTGACAAGGGTTCGGGGTTAAAAGCGGCTGGGCCGCCTGCAGTGACCAAAGGATCGCCCTGTCTTCTATCTCGGGAAAAGCACGGGATCCGGCCAAGGTCGAGGATAGTCAAGATATTAGAATAATTGAGCTCATATAGGAGAGAAAAACCAAGCAGGTCAAACTCCTGGAGCGGAATCTTGTTTTCTAAGGAGAAAAGGGGGAGTCTCTTCTCCCGGAGCCTCAGCTCCAAGTCCGGCCAGGGAGCGAAAACCCGTTCTGCCAGGATAAATGGATGCTTATTCAAGACAGTATAAAGAATTTTTTGCCCCAGATAAGACATGCCGATCTCGTAGACATCAGGAAAGATAAGGGCGACCTTGGCTTTAACCCGGGAAGGGTCTTTCTTGACCTCGTTCCATTCTCCGCCCAGGTAACGGCCAGGTTTCTCCACTTCCTTCAAGACATCTTCGATCTCTCTTGTATTTATCATAGCCCTCCGCCCGGGCGTTGCTTTGACCTTGGCCTTTGCCAGAATCCGCTCTTATCTCGCCTCCCCGCCTCTCCCTCCCGGCGAGAAAATAATCAACTGACTGGAGCCAAACTATAACTACTTGCTTCTTTAGATATTGACAAAACGCCTCATCTTGACGTTCAGGACCAGGCTGACTCCCAAATAATTGGCCAAAAGAGAAGAGCCGCCATAAGATAACAAGGGCAAAGGAATTCCGATGATGGGAAAAAGTCCGATGACCATGGTCACGTTGACGAGAGTTTGAAAAGCGATGATCGTGCCGACCAAATAGATGATGTAGACTCCAGCCCGATCTCGCGACTTTCCGGCTGAATGGAATATCCTGGAAATAAAGAAGTAGCAGAGCAGCAGGACAACCACGACACCGACAAACCCGAATTCCTCGCCGACAACCGAAAAGACAAAATCGGTGTGCCGTGCGGGGAGAAACCTCAACTGGCTTTGCGTTCCCTTTTTAAAACCTTTGCCGATAAGCCCGCCCGACCCGATGGCTATCTTCGACTGGAGAATATGGTAGCCAGCACCGTGGGGATCCTTGCCTGGAAAAACAAGCGTTGTCAGCCTTTTTTTCTGATAGTCTTTAAGCACCATGTTCCAGCCAACAAGGCCAATTAAAAGACAGAGGATGATCATCAGGGCAACGGCTTTCTTCTTGAGTCCGGCCAGGATTAAGGCGCCCAAAATTAAGGGCAAAAAACACATCGCCGTCCCCAAGTCTGGCTGCAGAGCTACAAGGACAAAAGGGACGGCGGCCAAGCCAAGGCTGAGAAATAAAGCGTTCGAGGAGATATGGCTCGTCTTATGCTCCGAAAAGAACCTTGCCAGAACGACAACGAGGGCGATTTTGGCCAATTCGGAAGGCTGGGCCTGAAAAGAGCTCATCCTGATCCAGCTCTTAGATCCAGCAATGGCCGGGCTCATAAAAAGCATCAAAACAAGAACAAGCATCAAAGCGCCATAAAAATAATAAGAGTAAGTCAACAGGAGCTTGTAATCGATGAGAAGAAAAAGAAAGAGGACGATCAGACTGGCGGCGATCCAGAAGAGCTGTCTGAGGTAGTAGTTGCCCGGCAGATAATGAGAAGAGCTGTAAATGATCAATACACCGACGAGCGAATTAAGGAGCAGAAGCCCGATCAGAAACCAGTCGATGTTTTCGAGCAATCGCCGGTCAATCATACTTGCTCCTGAAGAGGTCGAACAATTCCTTGGCGAAGGGAGCCGCGGTCGCGGCTCCCAGCCCGC
>CAZKBY010000056.1:0-13138 GCA_964550915.1 uncultured Eubacteriales bacterium
CGGCTCGGTCTGCCTCGGCGCCGGCTGCTGAATATTGGTGTTGACTGGCTGGGCTTCGGGTTTAGGCTGGGTCTCCTCCTTTATTGGCGGAGGTTCGACAGCCGCTCCGGTCTCGAGGTGAAGCTGGGCAGGCGCGGTTTCGGCCGGCAAGACCGGTTTGATGAGCTCGACATTTTCTGAGGGCTCTTCTTCGACCGGCTTGGCCGGCGCTTTTTTAATGGCAGGGCCGGGCTCTTTTTCTGTTTTGGTTTCGGCGGCCGCGATTTCCTGCTGCCGGAGAGAAAATTCTGCGGGCAGCGAGGGAGCAGACGAGGAGAACATTTGAGTCTCCGGCCTGGCCGCTTTCTTCGCTTTGAGGACAATGAACGTCACGCTGCTGGCGACGAGGATGACGGCGGCCAGCGCGCCGACAGCGATGAAAGTCACCTTGTTTTTCTGTGGCTCGGCATATTCATCAAACAGGGCTTTTTTACCCTCGGCGTGTTCCTCTTTTTCCGTAACTGGCGCTTTTTCGCCGTCCCGTGGACCGTTGTCCTGGTCAAAAGGAATCTTGTCAATCTCGATGAGTGTTTGATCAATACCGAAGGGGACATTTTCCGTGTTAAAAACCGTTGACGATTTCAAGGGAATGTTGTTGACTGAACTCATTTCGGCCGGGGTGCTCTTCCTAATCTCACGGGGGACGGGAATAACTGGCTTGTCTTTCCAAAGGTCAACCTTCGGGGCAGGAGCTGGCTTTGTTTCCTTGGGTAACGGCGCGATTCTCGGTTCGGGTTTTACTGCCGCCGGCTTTTTCTTTGTTTCTTCCAGGCCGAGTTCGCTGATGGCCCCCTTGAGCATTGCCTCAATCTCGGAATCAACATGTGGCCTGGATTCTTTCTTTTCCTTCACTTCTTTCTTCCGTGGCGGGCTGATCAGACCTGAGACGGCTTGCTGGAGTTCTTTTTCGATGTCGTCAAAACCCTGGCTCATTTTTGACTCTCTCGGTGTCGCTCTTTGGGCCTGGAACTCCCGGTGCCCAAGAGCCGGGGCGGGCCTTGGCCGCTGCTCGTCGACCGCAGATTCATCTGAAGAACCTTTGGCCTCGATGAGAAGCTGGAGCATTTTTGACCTGAGCTCGTCCTTATTCCAGGGTTTCGTAAAGAAAGCTGAAGCTCCGTAAACCTGAAGAGCCTAGACCCGGCAGGATGGCTCCCGGTATATCCCCGTGACGATCATGATCGGAGTTTTCTTGACCGGGTCCTGGCTAATCTTTTTGCATAATTCAAACCCGTGGAGTTTTGGCAGCATGGGTTCGAGGATGACCAAGTCGAAATCGCCGGACTTGAACTTCTCGTAACCGGACAGGCCGTCCGTGGCGGTGACAGCCTTAAACCCCTCCTCATGGACAAGGTTCGAGAGCGAAATGAGGGATTCCTCGTCAAAGTCGACGATGAGTATCTTTTTATCTCTCATCGGTTTCTAAAGGACTCAGTATTCCTTCCTTCAGGCTGAGCCTATCTGAGAGTAAATGGCGCTTGCCGGTTTTCATTGTATTTCATCTGGGAAAGAGGGGGTCAATCACCTTTTGGGGTGATTTTGAGGATGAATTTCTTTCCCCGGTAAGGCTAAGGGCTTACGCCTACAGATGGAAATGGGAAAGCTCGGTGAATTATGTTAAAATGACCGTGAAGGCGAATCCATGGTCCGCGTCACTGAGGTCAGGGCGAAAAGCATCCTCAATAAATCCAAAATCTTCGATTACTGCCTGAACGCTTACACCGGCTGCCAGGTCAACTGCCGCTACTGCTATGCCCGGCTTTTCATGAGGCGGTACACCGGCCACAGCGAGCCGTGGGGTGCTTTCGTTGACGCCAAAGTCAACGCCCCTGAGCTTCTCCGGAAGCAGCTCGTCAAGGCAAAGCGGGGGACAGTCTGGGTGTCCTCGGTCTGCGATCCCTATCAGCCTTTGGAGGCTTCTTACAAGCTGACGCGACAGTGCCTGGCCGAGCTTGCAGCCAATGACTTTCCTGTCAATATCCAGACCAAATCCACGCTTGTCCTCCGCGACCTCGACCTTATTGAAAAATTCAAAGACATTGAGGTCGGGATGACGATCACGACTGACGATGAGCGATTGGCCAGAATTTTTGAGCTGGGCGCTCCTCCTGTTGCCGCGCGGGTCGAAGCTCTCGGGACGATTCATTCACGCGGGATCAAGACGTTCGCCTTCATCGGCCCGCTCCTTCCCGGGAACCCTCAAAAGCTCATCGCTGCGCTCGAGGGGAAAGTCGATAGGATTCTCATCGACCGGATGAATTATTTGCCGACGATCGCCGGCTTTTACCGCCGGCTGGGGATCGATGCAGCCATGACCGAGCGATTTTTCCGGGAGCAGGCCCGGAGTTTGGCAGGTCGGGCCACCGAGCGCGGCTTAGCCTGCGAAATCCTTTTTTAGGAAGAACGATGAAAATCGATCTGGACAGCATGGCCTGCCCGAAAATAACGCCATCTCTCCATCCCCAATTCCGCCCCGCTGTCCTCTGGAACAGGGCCTTCCGGCAGGCTGTGGAGATCGGCGGACGGAGTGAACTCCTGGTCATCGGTCTGGAGAGAGCGGACGGCTCTGTCTCTTCCTTCCAAACCCGAGTATTCCCATCATTTCTATCGGAGAATGTGCAATTAGAGGCGACATTCCGCTACGCCGAGCGCCTGGTCAAGTGCCTGCTCTGGATGCGGGGCGGCTGCAGGGTCATTGTCGGCGGTCCGGTTGAGGTCGGCCGGGAGATTCAAAGAATGTACTCCAGGCGGGGGCGGCGAGCCTTTGACACACAGTTAATGTCCGCGGCCTACGGCAAGAAGTTTGTCGTCGAGGTCACATCAGCCGATTCTGTGCCGCCGACGTTCGAGAAGACCCGGCCGCTGGGCCGGCATCTCGACGGCTGCCGCATCGGGTTCGACCTTGGAGCAAGCGACCGCAAAGTCTGCGCTGTCATTGAAGGCGAGCCGGTCTTCAGCGAAGAAATTCCCTGGGATCCAAGTAACCAGAGCGACCCGGCCTACCATTATCATCAGGTCATGTCTGGCCTCCACCAGGCCGCATCCCGCCTGCCGAGGGTGGATGCCATCGGCGGCAGCGCGGCCGGCATCTACATCGACAACCAGGCGATGGTCGCGTCGCTCTTCCGCAGCATCCCCTCCGACCTCTTCAAAAAGAAGATCAGGAAGATGTTCCTGAGGATTCGGAAGGAGTGGCGGGTGCCGCTCGAAGTCGTCAACGACGGCGAGGTCACAGCCCTGGCCGGGTCAATGTCGCTCAACGTCAACCGGGTTCTTGGCATCGCCCTTGGGTCGAGTCAGGCAGGAGGGTACGTCAACGAGGAGGGTTACATCACCGGCTGGTTGAATGAGCTGGCCTTCGTGCCCGTCGATTATGCCCCCGAAGCTCCAGCCGATGAATGGTCGGGAGACGCTGGCTGCGGGGTCCAGTATTTTTCCCAGCAGGCTGTTTTCAGGCTGGCCCGGGCTGCCGGGATCGAGCTCAAAGAAGGTCTCACGCCTGTTGACAGGCTCAAAGCTGTCCAGGAGCTTCTGGCCGCAGGAGACAGCCGGGCCCAGCAGGTTTTCGAGACGGTTGGCATCTATATAGGCTACGGCATTGCCCACTACGCCGATTTTTACGACATCGACCATGTCCTCATCCTCGGTCGCGTGACATCCGGACAAGCCGGGCCGATCCTGCTAGATAAGGCCGCTGAAGTCCTGCGGGCCGAATTCCCCGAGTTAGCCAGGCGCCTAACGCTCCATCTCCCGGATGAGGAGAGCCGCCGGGTCGGCCAGGCCGTGGCCGCCGCCAGCCTGCCCGTTGTTCCGGCGGCTGAGAAAAAGAAGACTTCGGGGCTGGAATAGAGAAAATGAAAATTGGTTTCGGTTCGCGATGACCGCCTTCCTAAAAATAAAACAGAGAGAGAAAAAATGGAACTAACACTCAGGAAAGAAGGTCACGAAGTTTTTATCCCGGACGGAGCGCCGCTTCCCGCAGCAGCCGAGCGGACGACACACTTGGGGGTTGCCGCTCATCCAGACGACTTAGAGATCATGGCCTACCACGGCATCCTCAAGTGTTTTGGAAGTCGGACCGACTGGTTTTTCGGGGTTGTTGTGACCGATGGAGCCGGGAGTCCTCGCGATGGCTTCTACAAGCGCTACTCGAACGAGGAAATGAAAGAGGTGCGCAAGAAGGAGCAGAAAAAGGCGGCTATCGTCGGCGAATACGGGGGAGTGGCTTTTCTTAACTACCCAAGCGCCGAGGTCAAAGACCCGGATAATCTCGGCCCAAAAGAAGACCTCAGGTTGCTTCTCAGCCTAGCCAGGCCGGCTGTTGTTTACACCCACAACCTCGCCGACAAGCACGATACCCATGTCGCCGTCGGGCTGAGGACGATCGCGGCCATCCGTGAGCTACCGGCGGAGATCAGGCCCGAGAAGCTCTTGGGCTGCGAAGTCTGGCGAGACCTCGACTGGCTGGTGGATGAAGACAAAATCGGGCTCGACGTCTCCGAGCACCAGAACCTGGCCACCTCTCTCGTCAGCGTCTTCGACTCACAGGTCTCGGCTGGAAAGGGCTACGACATGGCCACGATCGGCCGGCGCCGTGCCCATGCCACCTACCATGCCACTCACGCCGTCGATGTGGCCACCTCCATGATTTTTGCCCTGGATCTGACCCCTCTCGTGAAAGACGCCAGCCTGGACATCAAAGAATTCATCTGCGGCCACATTCAAAGGTTCGCGGCTGACGTAAGCAGGAGGATCGAGAAGCTGCTCTGATGAATTGACTGACCCGCCGGCTGATTCTACAGGCGGGCGGCGTTAGAGCAGCGTTTAACCGAGCCCCATTTTCTTGAGGGCCTCGTCGGCCCGGGCGGTCTTGGGCGCGTCCTCGGGCAAGTAGAGGATCACGCCTCCCTTGACCGGCCTGATCGAAATCTTCCCTTCCTCAGCCATCCTGGTCGTGACCTTGACCGGGTCCTGGCCGCGGAAATATTTCTTGAAGGCCTCGTTGAATCCGCTGTAGACTGAATGGATCCCTTTGTAAGGTTCCGTCCTCAAGGTCAGGATGGCTTGCCTGACAAACTCTTCCTTGGATAGTTTTTTGGTCATGTCTCCCTCGATTTTGCCCCTAAGATATCAATTCGCGCTTTTCAAGTCAAATTGCCTTTTCTTTTGGCAGCATCTCTTTTTTATGCGATTAAAGTGGGCGCAGGAGGCTGCCGTTGGCCCTCTAGCCCCGGGGAACCAGTCCCGTCGCTTCCCTCCATCGGAGAAGCCGACGGGTCCCTCCTCCGTTACGGGGGCTTTAAGGCAGCCTCCCGCACCCATCATAAGGGTCACATATTCAGACCCAATGGGTGGCGTGGTTCGGGGGTGAACCACGACAGGACCCATCGGGTGATGCTATCGCCAAATTTGGGTTCAGAGATGCTTCTTGTCTTTTCTGTAGTTTTTTCGCTACAATAGGCGCATGGAAACGACGAGCTCGCTGCTATGGGACCTTTATGAGAAAGAAAGGACAAGGACAATGACCAAAAGGTTTTTCATCGAGGGCCATAAATCCAAGCAGAGCTTCGAGGATGAGAACACTCTCATCCTGGAATCTGACGAGGGTTACGCCACTGTGGAAGAGGCCGCCGAGAAGGCCAGGGAATACTTCGGTAAAGAAAAAGACCTGGGCCTGATGGTCATTTATAAACTGGACGCCGAAGGCACGAAGGAAGGCGTCAGGTTTATCTTCAAGAACGACGAAGGCAAGCTCGAGGAATCAGACCTCTACTGGTAACCCGAAATTCTATATTTGCTCAAATTTTGCCTTTTCCCATCGTCTTTGACTTTATGGCTTTCAGGATTCGCCGGAGAACTTTTTAAGAAGGGAAAGCGATTCTGGAAGGAGCTCGGTTAAGTCAATCGAAGTCCACTCGGCATAGCGAATGAGCCAGCGGCCCGGCCCTCCGCTGAACTCAACTTTAACTCGATAGAGATCTGGAGAAATGCGCACCAGACGTCGGAGAGCTTCGGCCGCACCCGAGGAGAGGGCGATATCAGCTAGCAAACAAGCTCGGCCGGCCCCCAACTCAACGTTCGCGCTCAGCCGGTGGACAACAATCCCCATCCGTCCGCTGAAATACCCGTTGAGAAGATCCCTTAAGCCGGCCTTGTCCCGTGCTTCAAAATCCGCATAGTCCTCGGCGAAGGCGTCCATGATCTTGTCGAGGTCTTTTTTCTCAGCGTGGCGCGCAAGATTGTCGCAAAGTTCAAGAATTCGCTGCTCTTCAGTGTCTTGCCGGCAACTCAAAGAGAGCGCAGCGACAAGCCAGGCTAAGAAAAACAAACGACGAGTCATCCTAAACGTTCTCCAGGCTATTTTATGAAGCTTTTTCACGCTTGAGTTGGGAATCTCCGTCCAGCGTCAGGCTGATTCTTGGCCGCTTTCTTAGGGCGGCGCTCGGGTCGCGCTTTTTTTTCCGCGGAAGTTTGATCACTGTTGTTGAAGCGATCTTATCGTGCATGGTCAGGCCTTCGGCGTCCCAGAGGATCTGAAGGAAGCCGAGGCTGGCAAAAAGCGCTGACGCGGCATAGCCATGTGCCCTTTCGAAGCTCTGGTACCAGCTCAGCCGGCTCCTGCCTTTTAAATCCACAACTTTCAGCCTCAGCAGGCGCTTTCCCGGTGTCTAACTGCGAAACCGGAAAGACAGTCCAAAATAGATGTAACCGACGATAATCTCTCTCAGAACATTAAGCCCTTCTCTGCCTCTGACAATTCTCTCTTCGAGGTTCTCGAATTTCCCGCCCAGAGGGAAGGTCCGCTTCATTTCCTGGAAGCTCATTTCTTTGGCGCTTTTGTGTTCTTGGGAAGAAAGCTTTTTTTAAGCTCCTGAAGATAGACCTTCTTTAGGAATCCGTTAACTTCTTGCTCCTCGGTAGCGACTAGAAAAGATCCTCCCTCTTTGATGGCTTTAATGGCCATGGCCACAAGGCCCGGCTCCTTCTTGATGGCCGCGGTTATCTCAACATAAACAAGATAAATCAAGAAAGCGATGATGACAATGATAAAAGAATCGATCGTGAAGGCGAGGAAACGACGGAAGAATCCTGCCTGGTCGGGCCGGGCTTTATGGAAGGGGAAAAGGCGGAATCCCTGTCTGGCCATGATCGCCGGATTATCCCGCGCCATACTTAACACAGTGATGGAGAGATGTCAAAAAAGGGGTGAGTGAGGGGTCTCGAACCCCCAACCTGCGGATCCACAGTCCGCTGCTCTAACCAGTTGAGCTACACTCACCGCCAATCGGGATGCGAAGGAATTTTAGCATCTTCGCCAGATTCTGTAAATATGGCGAAATCAACCCAATTTTGCCTGTAGAAGATTGTCTTTGCAAGCGAAGCCCGGCGACCTCACGGGATTCGATGAGATCACGGCGGCCTCTTTTAGAAGCCTGGTGATGACCTTAGGGGGTGGATCGCCACGCAGCCAATGGGTGCTCGCGATGACGGGCATAGCGTTTTCTTAACCTCGAATTCGGGATTCAAAGGTTAGAGATTGCTTCGTCGTTATCGCAACTCGCAATGACAAAGGCATCCCGCTCTGGTTGGGAATTTGAAGACACGATACTCAATTCAGAAGTTAAGGTCACGTCAGCAAATTTTTAGCGCTGGCCCTCGATGAGGTCAAGGATATCCGGGGAGTCGCGCCATTTTTCCTTGACCTTAACCTTGAGGTCGAGGAAGACTTTGGAGCCTAAGATTTGCTCGATCTCGCGGCGGGCTTCGATGCCGATCATCTTGATGACCTGGCCCTGGCGGCCGATGATGATCTTACGGTGGTTGTCGCGCTCGACAAAGATCGTCGCGGCGATGTAGGTAACCTTCCTTGCTTGTTTTTTCTTTTTTGCTGTACCCAATTTGGTTACAATCGGCGTGCCCATATTGGGAGATAAAGAAGCTGTTTCTGGACCTGAGACAAATTCCTCCGGCTTTCCGGTTTTTTCGGTGATGCGGGAAGACAAAAAGGCTTCTTCGACTGGCCCTCTTTCTTCCATCCGCTCGACGAGCACTGCCGTCACAAAGGGCAACTCTTTCTCCACGCGCCCCAGCAGCTTCTCGCGGATGATTTCGGCTAACTGGAAGCGAAGCGGCAGTTGCGTGACCGTCTCGTCATCGTAAAGTTTCTCAGCCTCGGGCAGGTACCTGTAGATTTCTTTTTCCAGAACATCCAGGTTCGTCCCCCGCAGCGCCGAAATCGGGATAATCTCCTTGAAATCGAGGAGGTCCTTGTATTTATCGATGATCAGAAGGATATTCTCTTTCTTGACGATATCGACCTTGTTGATGAGCAGAAAGAGGGGAGAGGTAACTTTCTTGAGCGTCTCGATGACGAACTCATCGCCATGGCCGAACCTCTCCGTTGCGTCGATGAGTAGGCAGAGGAGGTCGCTCGTCTCGAGTGCCGAGTAAACGAAGCTCATCATCCGCTTGTTGAGCGTGTGGAGAGGCTTGTGGATGCCGGGGTTATCGACAAAGATGATCTGCCCTGAGTCTGCCGTCTTGATGCCCAGGATACTGATCCTTGTTGTCTGAGGCTTGTCGGAGATGATGGCCACTTTGCGGCCGAGGAGAGAATTAAGGAGCGTAGATTTTCCGACATTCGGCCGGCCGATGAGAGCGACAGTGCCGACTTTCATCTTTTTTCGCCCTCTCCCTTCTTTCCTGGGCCCTCTTCTTCGCCCGGCCTTTTGGTTTTCCTGACCTTTATTTTTTTTATCCTTTTCTGATCGACGTCGAGGATTTCGAACGTTAGGCCCTTGGTCTCGAGCGTCTCGCCCCGCTTGGGCAGCCTGCCCAGGTCGTGGCTGATGAGCCCGCTCACCGTGATGTAGTCGTCCTCGGCCAGGTCAAGGTCGAAGAGGTCCTCTACTGCCTCTACTTCGACATCCCCCCGGACAATGAATTCCCCCGGTCCGCTCGGTGTGATCCCGGCCTCTTCTTCGGCGTCGTACTCGTCCTGGATCTCACCGACAATCTCCTCCATCAGGTCTTCCATGGTCACGAGCCCCGAGACACCGCCGTGCTCGTCCACCACCAGGGCCATCTTGAGCCTCCTTTTCTGGAACTCCCTGAGGAGCTCGGCCACTTTCATCGACTCGGGGATGAAATAGGCGGGCCGGATGATCGGCTCGATCGGAATCTCCCTGTATCTGTCGTCCGAATATTGGAGGAGGTCTTTGGCGATGACCATCCCCTCGATGTTATCGATCCTGTCCTTATAGACGGGGAGGCGGGAGTATTTTTCTTTCAGGATGAGGTCGCGCAGGACGCCGAAGCTCGCGTCCTTCTTGACGCAGACCATCTCGACGCGCGGTGTCATAATCTCCCGGACCAGAGTGTCGCCGAACTCGACGACGCTCCGGAGGAGGACGCCCTCATCCTCCTCGATGATGCCTTCCTCGGTGGCCTCGTCGATGAACGTCTCGATCTCCTCTTCACTGGCCTCGCGCAGCTCCTCCTCAATCTGCTTGTCCTCGAGCCTCCGGACGACGAGGATCAGCGGCGTGGCCAGCGTCTGGACAAAACGGAAAGAGGGAAGGAAGAAGTTGATAACGACTTTTTTGTCGAGCGAGTTGAGGAGGCGGGGAAGGTAGTCGAAGAAGGCGAAATAGGTGAGGAGAGCAAGGAAGAAAAAACCGAGCGGCCAGATCCCTTTCCTCGGCAGGAGCGTCAGGAGGAGGATTAAGAAGGCAATGAGGATGGTGACGCGGAGGCTTTCAACGGCGATCTTCGTCTCGTCGTAGCGGTCGAGCAGGCCCTGGCGGGTGTCCTTATCTTTGTCCTCAAGAAAGCGGCTGAGGGAAATCTTGGAGAACGTGCTGAGGGAAGCATGGAAGAGCGATAGCGCGAAGGCGGCGAGAAAAATGAGGGCCAGGACGGCCCATTTCCAGAATTCTGCAGCCATGCCTCCTCTTATTCCTCCTTGACAAGCCCGCGGACCTTTGCCTCTTCTTCCTCGATTCCCTCGCCGTGCTCGTAGCCCAAGAGATGGAGGAAACCGTGGATCGTGAGGTCCAGGAGCTCCTTTTCCAAGCCGTGGGCCTGGGCCAAACATTGTCTGAACGCCTGAGGGACAGAAATGATGATGTCGCCGAGGTAGAACCTGCCATCAGGGCCTTTTTTCCCGACCGGAAAGCTGAGGACGTCAGTAGCCTCATCTTTCTTCAAGAATTTCCGGTTCAAGTTTTTTATCGTCCTGGTCGTAACGAAGGAAAGACTTATCTCCGGGTCGCCAAGTTCGTAGCGCTTGACCAGGGTAATCAACAGCTTCCTGAATTTCGCCCGGTTGAGGCTGTATTTAGGCTGAAGATTGAGAACTTCGATCATCGCCTTTCTTAGCGTTTCCGGCTTTTTTCTTTTTTTTCATCTCAAAGTCAAACCCCGGGTATTCGACGCGCGGATGATAGATTGTGTAAAGAGCGGAATGAAATGAAGCAGCCACGGCTCGAAGCTCCCGAAGCGAGAAATCACAGGTGTCGAGCTGGCCGTCCTGGAGGTAGCTTTCGAAGATTTCGGTGATGACCCGCTTCAGGTTCTCTCGGTTCGGCGACTTCAGGCTCCGCGAGGCGGCTTCGACCGAATCGGCCAACATGATCAAGGCGGCCTCCTTACTCTGAGGCGGCGGCCCTAGATAGCGGTAGCTTTCCTCGCCGATTGTCTGCATTTCCGGGTCGTATTTTTCCTTGGCCTTTTCGTAGAAGTAACGGACGAGCGAGCTGCCGTGGTGCTGGGCGATGATGTCCTTGATTTTCTTGGGCAACTTTAGCTTTCTGGCCATCTCCACGCCTTCCTTGACGTGGTTGACGATGACCAGCTTGCTCATGCTGGGGGTCAGGTCTCTGTGCAGGTCCGGGTTACAGGTCATATTCTCGATGAAGTATTCAGGCCTCTTGATCTTGCCAATGTCATGGTAAAGGGCTCCGGCCTTGACCAACATGGCGTCGAGGCCGATTTCCTCGGCCGCTTTCTCGGCCAGGGTAGCCACGATCAAGGAATGGTGGTAGGAGCCCGGTGCTTCCATGGCCATCTGCCGGAAGATCGGCAGGTCGGAATTGGAAAGCTCCAGAAGCTTGGTCTGAGTGATAAACCCGAAGGCGAGCTCGACGAGGGGGAGAAGAAGGAAGGCGAGGGAAGCGCTGAGGATTCCTCCGACTAAGCCCATCCCGATCTTGGTCGCCACGACATCTGCCGCGCTCAGCTTTTCTCCTATCAGTTCATAGGTCAGGATGAGGAAGATGTTCACCGGCACGACGACAAACAGCCCGGCCCGAAGAGCTGAAGTCCTTTTCTGTCTCTGGTAATACTTGATTCCGTAGATTGCGGCTAGTCCTCCGATGAAGCTGTAAAGCATGAAGCTGAAATTTCCCTGGAAGAAGTAGCCGACGAGCAGACTGTTGAGGATGGCAAAGATCAGGCTGATCGTGTTGGTCGTCAGGAAAGCGAAGAGAATGACGCCGAATTGATAGGGAAAGGCATACTTAAATGTCTCGATATCGCCCAGGAAGGAGAGGTTTGTTTCTTCGCTGAAAATCGCGGCCAGAAAATTGGACAGCTTGTAGGTGAGCAGAGATAAAAAGAGGGTCAGCCCCATCATTAGGAAAATCTTCTGGGCGGCCTTGAATTTAAGGAGCGACTTCAGGTAGTACCAGAGGGTGAGGAAAATCAGGCCGAAGAGCAGCCCTGTTCCGGCGAAATTTCTGAGCCAGCCGCGCTTTTCTTTGAGATGCTGGTTGATAATGGCGACGAGTTTTAGCGTCTCGGCCGTGGCTTCATCGCCCTTGCGGATGATGACCTTGCCTTTTTTGATCCTGTAATAAACTGTCTCCACGCGAGCCGTGGCACGCTCTTTCCTGGCTTCAGTTTCAACCCTGTTGTAGGTGATGTTGGGAGAGATAAAAACGTCCGCCAGGCTCCCCAGCAGTCTTTTTTGCCTCGCCGGAAGCTCGATTTTATCAACCTCAGCCTGGAATTTTTCCCGGCTTTCCCTAATCTCCAGGATCTCGTCAACCTTGTTTAGCTTTTCATTCCCGGGACCCCTCATCAGGATGAACCCTCGTTCCTGCTCTCTCCGGATGAACAAGTTCTTGGAAACAATAATCCCGGGAGAGGAGATTTTCTGGATCAGGCTGATGAGGGTCTCGGCCAAGTCTGGAGAGAAACCCGCCCGAAGGAGCGATTCAAGTTCCCGGGCCGGAATGTCAACCCCGAATTTTTCGGCAATTTCATTCTGGAGTTCGGTCGTGTTTCTCGCAGCAGCCGGCCTTTTGAGCCACTCTTGCCCGAAGGCAAAGAACTGCCGAATTCTTTCTTCTGTATTGAGGAAAGCGTTTTCATCAAAAGAGTAAACAGGGAGGACCGCCTCCTCCGCCTCGGCTCTGCGTTTGGCCGTGGTTTCCGTGTCCTCGATGGTCAGATCGAGCGGCGAGATGATGTCGGCCGAGGCAATTTCTCCTTCCTCGAGTCTGGGCAGCATTCGAGATGGAATATAGGAAAGAAGATAGGCCAGGATGAAAACAAAGAGGATCAAATGGGAAAAAGGGCTTTCGATGACCTGTTTCCCGAGTGGCGACCTTTCTTTCTGAGGGGGCGGCGCAGGACCGTTCTTTTTCTGCCGGACCGCCTGGCCCTTGAAGAGTCTAATATGCTTGAAGGAAATAAAATCCATGGATCTTTCTTAGCTTTTTATTCTTTAGAGGCCTTACCTTCGGCCTTCTGATAGGCTCTGATGATCTTCTGGACGAGAGGATGCCTGACGACATCTTTCTCGTCAAAATAGATAAAGGCGATCTCTTTGATCGGTGAGAGAATTTTGATGGCTTCCAGAACGCCCGATTTCTTAGGCTGGGGCAGGTCGATCTGTGTGATGTCGGCTGTGACAACGACCCTGGAGTCGAACCCCGACCGTGTCAGCAGCATCTTCATCTGCTCCCTGGTCGTGTTCTGGGCCTCATCGAGGATGATGAAGGAGTTGTTGAGGGTTCTTCCCCTCATGAACGCTAAGGGCGCGATCTCGATAATGCCTCTCTCGATCAGGCGGTTGGCATGGTCGGCCTGGCTG
>CAZKBY010000057.1:0-13098 GCA_964550915.1 uncultured Eubacteriales bacterium
CTAGAGAAGCTCGAAAAAAAGGTTTCTCTCAGAATTCTGGACCGGCTCGAGGAGCTGGCCGATGAAGAGAATCCTCTCCTTCATAAAAACGTAAGACCCCTGGCAGGAAAATTCAAAGGTTTTTTCAGGTTACGAGTTGGAGAATTGCGGGTTATTTTTGAATTGGACCCCCAGGACAGGAGAATCGGAATCTGTAATGACCCCCGAAAAACAAGACGCTTTTTTTCCATTTGAGAGTTAGAGCTCGATTCAAAAAAATATCTTCACCATTTGACCTACAAGCGACGATCTCCGCCCGGTTCAGGTCTCAGCATCCCCCTAAAACAGCTTCCTGAGATTGAATCCATTGCTGACGGAACTCTTCCGGACTCCGATAGCCCAAGGCCAAGTGGACATACAGCCGGTTGTAATCTTCGCCGATCCAGGCGCCCACTTCCGAAGCTTCATCTGTCCACCTCCTTAAGCGAGTATAAACCCTAACTCTCGAAGGTGTCCACCCTCTGAGGGAGTCAGTATATCTATTTGAACCGAGTCTATAAGAGTGCCGTTTCGGTAGAGCCGAAATTCAAAAAAATTCGCCAAAATGATGTTTGGAAAAGTATGGAGGTAGCGCTTGAGCTGGTTTGTATCTTCAACCGCATCGAGATCTCTTGTTATGGGGGCTTTAGCTTCAATGTACCCAACGATATGTTGCTTTCCGTCCCAGACGCGGAAGTCCGGATTACCAGCTTCGGTCTTTTTGGGGAGAGTCGTCAATTTGATATGGGTTTTGCCCGTTGAATTTACATATTCTTCAAGGAGGCTTTCCAGCGTCGAGTAGTAGCTTTCTTCCCGGTCATCTCCCCGGCTGGCGATCTCGAATATTTTTTTCAGATAGGTTTTAAGCATTAAGGCCCCGCTGACATCGATAAGGAGTATAAAATGGGAGCTCCAGGGGCGTCAAGTTATGTTCCGGATTTGACGAATTTTTTCCACTCAAAGAGCAATGGGTTGAGCTCGTAACCGCGAAGAGCAGTGGCCACCTCCGGCGAGATTTCTTCCAGCCAATTCCCCAGGCTTGATCTTTTTTCCCGACCGATCTCGACCATCGAGACCACGCGGGCCGATACTGCTGTCTCCTTGAACCGGCCCTGGTATTCGGGCCTGAAAAGAGGTTCAATCATCCTGGAATTCGGGTTGAGGATGGCCAGAGGCTTCACCCCCGCTTCCTCGAAAGCCTTTTCCCACAGGGGAAGAGAATAGCCGTAATGGGTGCAGTTGAGGCTGGCCAAGAAAGGCGGCTGCGGAGAGGAGATTTTCCGGAGGGCCTCGTCCACGGAGGCTGAGATGAGCATTCCGGTCTCGTCGCCGGCGTGGTCTTTTTCGATGTAATTTTCCAGTTCCGGGCAACTCTCAAGGATGATGCGTTCATCTGGGAAACCCTGTTCAATGAGCATCTTTTTGTGCGTTCCTTCGGAGATGGTGGTGGGCGTGGCGAAAAGGATCGCAACGGCTCCGGGCTGAGTCCGCAGGCTATCGGCGATCATCTCGACGCCGGCCTCGACGATTCCGATGACCGGGATTTTCGTTTTTCTGGAGAAAGGCGTGTCGGGGAAGAAAACAGACAGCGTGTTGCAGCCGATGAAGATGACGTCGGGGTGATATTTCTTTTCTAAGTTCTCGAGCGCGCTCGAAAAAACGTCGATTTTTTCCTGGCGGGTCTTGAGGCTGTTGTAGCCCCCTTCAAGGGAAAAGAGGGCATTGTAGAAGACGAAATTTGCTCGCCTGAACACCCGTTCCTCTTTCATCCGGCGAATCGCCTCGGCCATGATCGAGAGTCCTCCCAGGCCAGAGTCGGTGAGGGCGATCGTGACGTCTTCTTTCTGGAAAAACCCGGCCAGGTCCGGATGAACAGCCGCACGGAAGGAAAGAGAGTTTCTTTTTTTCAGGATCATGACTTCCGGGTTGATGACGTTGATCTGCTCCTGGACTTCGCGTTTGCTCAGGGGCAGCCAATCGAGCGGCGTTTTATGCCGGTAGACAATTCTGTATCCCTGTTCGTCCAGATAGAAACGCCGGAAAATCTCTTCCCCGCCCGATTCCGGCAGGTAGCGGCGGTTAAACTCCTTGGTCAGGATTATGTAATCTGGCTTGGAGGGAAGCCGGTTCAAATCCATGAACGGACTTTCCATTTTATAATAATGACGGAAATCCAGTATCCGGGGACCATAAACCGGCCAGACTGCCAGGCCGAGCGTTGCGTTCGAGGGAATGTTTGCTTTTATCCATTTTTCGGCCGCATAGCGGGAGTCCTTGACCATAAGGATGTCCATGGAGGACGCATACAGAAATGAATAGGCAAAAATCCCAATGACGACGATCCGAATGAGCCAGGCCAGACGGTGACGAACTCCCCATGCCTTACTCAACAACCAGCCCCCGAAGAAGGAGAGGATAACGCAGGCAGGAAGATAGAATCGGGCATAATTGTACATGACGACATGGATGAGAAAGGCCTCGAAAGACAGGCCGAAAAGAAGAAGAGAGAGGAGAGAAACATTCCTGGGCTTAGAGAGGAGGACCCAGACGAGGCCTGCGATGCAAACCACGAAAAGAGGCCAACCCAGTGAAAACCGGACTTGATCCGCTGCCCGGCCGAGCATGTGGATATGACCGGCCAGCGTATGGGGTAAGAGCTGAGCGTCTTTGACCAAGGGACCCGTGATCGCTTTCAAATGGAGCCTGAAGCCTTCCATGTTGAAGGCCAGGTTGTGAACCAGCGCGAAAGTCGCCAGGGCGACCGCCGCAGCGTAAAGATACGTCTGGTTTGTAAGAAACCGGACAACCGTCAGGCGTGGCGATTCTTTTCTCTTGAGTTTCCAGTCTCGAAAGAGAACGAAGATGGCGGGCAGGATGTAGAGGCCGTAGGCCTGGTCTTTTGTGCAGACAGCCAGCACGGCTGTCAGAGCAAAGAGGAGATAATGCTTTCTCTGCCGAGTTTTCAGAAGACGAAGGTAATAGTAAAGCGATAACGCGAACCAGAACAGGCAGGGGATATCAAGGTTGGCTGACTTGGACATGTGGACAAGGGGGACGAGGAAAGCGGTGGTCAGGGCGGCCAGGAGTGAGGCCCTTTCGTCCAGGATTTCACGGCCGCACCGGTAGACAGAAAACACGATCGCGGCTCCCATGATAACGCTCAGCAGTCGTCCTAAGAAAATCAAGGTGGAATGGACGGAAAGGTCCTCGAAGTTGATTTCTTGAAATTTCGCGGTGAGGAGGAACGGCGCCTGGATGATGGCGAGGAGGTAGTAGTGAAGAGGCGGATACTTGGAATGCCAGCCGTGGCCGAAGCCGTGCTCGATTGCGCCGCGGACATGCTGGGGCAGAATTTCATCGGAAAACCAGCCTTCGTAACTCGGCAACCCGAACCATGCTCCGATGCCGTTCAGGGTCAGACTGAGGAGAACGATGAGCAGAATTCTCGATCTCAACAGAGTCAGCCGGCTCATTTTGCGTGAAAAATTCAAGCAGCCCATTATAATTTTTATCGCGGCAAATTTCCATTCCGAGCCATTATTTGACTATTTTCCCCTGAGAGGCTATTTTAGTCTCATCGTCAGAGCTGTTGAGTTTTGCTGATGAAGTGTCCGTGTTGCCAGTTTGAGAATTCCTCCGACAGCCGTTTCTGCAGCCGCTGCGGCACCCAGCTAAAGGTCATATCCCGCACTTCCGTCACGCGCTACAAAGGTATGGAAAAGGACATCCGGGAGATCGGCAGGGAACTTGACGTCGCCACGATTCTCGAGGGGAGTATCCAGAAAGAAAGGGACAATATGCGGATCAATGCCTAGCTTGTTAACGTCGCGGACGGGGCCCATCTGTGGGCGGAGTCGTTCGACAGAAAGTTCGAGGGCATTTTTGCGGTCCAGGACGAAATTTCCAAAGCCCTCAATGCCCTTCGCATCGAACTTGTGGCCGGCCAGGAATACATGCTCGTCAAGCGCTACACGCAGGACCCTGATGCCTACAATCTCTACCTGGAGGGCCGGTTCAACTGGAACAAACGAACCGAGTCCGGGCTTAAACGGGCGATCGAGCTCTATGAAGCAGCCATCGCCAGAGACCCGAACTTCGCTCTGGCTTACGCGGGCATTGCCGATGCTTACAGCCTTCTCGGCTGTCTCTCCTTTGCGCCTCCCCATGAAGTCTATCCTAAGGCCAAGGAAGCAGCGCAAAAAGCTCTTGAGCTCGACGACGCCCTCGCCAAAGGATATGTTGCGCTGGCTTTTATTAAATACAATTATGATTGGGACTGGATGGGCGCGGAGATCGATTTCAACTGGGCCATCAGGCTGAACCCAAATTATGCCACCGCCTACCAGTATTACGGCTCCCTCTTGATGAGCCTCGCGCGGTTCGAGGAAGCGGGGGCTAAATTTGAGAAAGCCAAGGAGCTTGACCCGAGCTCGATGTCCATTCGAGCCCGGATCGCCTCGCTTTTTTATTATGCCCGGCAGTATGACCAGGCCTTAAAGATGTGGAGGGAAATCCTGAAAATTGACCCGGGGCTGGACTGGGCGCATTTCTACTTAGGCTTGTCCTACCTGGAGAAGGGCTCGGGAAAGAAGGTTCTCGGAGAGTTCGAAAAGGTAGAAAAGATTAGCGGTGGCAGTGTGTTGAGCTCGTTTGGGAAGGCTTACGCCTATGCCCGCGCTGGGAAACGAGAAGAAGCTTTGAAAGAGCTCGAAACTCTCATCCAGCGGTCGCAGAAGAGCTACGTCCCCGCCTATTTTCTGGCGGTTGTCGAGCTTGCCCTGGGTGAAAAAGAAAAGTCTTTCGACTACTTGGAGAAGTCGTGGGCAGCAAGGGAAACTGAGATGACCCTGTTAAAAGTTGATCCTCACCTCGACCCCATCCGGGAGGTCCCGAGGTTCGAGGCGCTCCTGGCAAATATGAACCTGCGTTAAGAGCCGGAAAGGGCTCGCCTTCTGGGTCGTTTGCCTGGAGATTTTCGGCGCGGCTTCTTGTCGAGTAAGCAAACGGGCATTGGCTTTTGCTGAGATTTTTTTGATCATGGGAGATCTTGAACATCGTATCAGGCGTTTAAAAAATCAGATCAGAAAAGTTGAAATATTCCTATAATATCGATATTATGTATAGGAATAATAGATTTAAAATTCCTGAGTTTGACTGAGTTTTAATCAGGAAGGAATCATGAATCAAAAGCGAAATGTCTCTCCCGGGTTATCGCGACGGGATTTTTTCTGCCGTCTGGCGGGCGGTCTTTTTGCCCCCTTTCTTATCTCCTCGAGACCACGTCACGCCCATTCCGCCACCACGCTGAACGACCTTTTCTGGGTGAAGGATATTCCGGATCTTCCCTTTTATGACCCTTCCCAGCCGAACCTCCATCTTGGGTTGGATTCGCTTCTCTACCAGATGGCCGATGCCGGACTGAAATTCTACCGCTCCTCAACAGCTCATTCGCTTGCCGGTCCGTTGGGGTTAATTGCTCCGGATGATGTCGTCCTCATCAAGGTCAACGCCCAGTGGAAACACCGGGGTGCGTCCAACAGCGACCTCATCCGCGGCCTCGTCCAACGCATCCTCGACCATCCGGATGGATTTACTGGCGAGGTCGTCATTTTTGAGAACGGCCAGGGTAGGGGAAGCCTGGCTTGCGATACAAGCGCCGCCTATGGCGATTCGAGCGTCGCCGCCAACGCGAATGATGAAAGACACAGTTTCCTTTATCTGGTGAATCACATTTTTCATGACCCCCGGGTTTCGGCGTTCCTGCTCGACCCGGTCCGCGCGACATTCATTGGCCCCAATGACCACGTCACTAATGGCTACCGGCGCTACGAGAACGTCTCTTACCCCTGCTTCACTACGTCTGGCGGCCACCGTGTAGAGCTCCGTGAGGGAATCTGGCGGGGCAATGGCTACAGCCAGAGCCTCAAACTTATCAACGTTCCTGTGCTCAAACATCATGACACCGGCGGCTCTGAAATCACAGCCAGCCTAAAGCATTGTTACGGTGTGCTCTCCATGGACGACGGGCAGAGCGGCTTTCGTCACTACTCCGGGCTGGGAGAGACGTGCGGGAAGATGATCACTTCTGTAGCCACACCGGTGCTCAACATTGTCGATGCCATCTGGGTTTCCTATTCTTCCCTGACTGGCTATCCGGCGAACACAACCTTCAGGGCCAACCAGATTATCGCCGGTCAGGATCCCGTGGCGGCAGACTACTGGGCGGCGAAATACATCCTCTACCCGATCGACGGTAATTTTCGGCACCATCCCGATTTCTCGGGGATCGAGAAATGGCTGGTTGCGGCCCGTGACGCGATCAACGGCCGCGGCGGTCTCAAGGACCTTGAGAAAGGAATCCTTGTGGAAAAGGTGACCAAAAGCGAGGTGGAGATGAACGTCCGGACCTCGTCGGCCGGCGACTTTCTTCGCCAGGCCAGGATCAGCCTGTCCAGCGCCGGGCTTTCTTTTGTAGCTGTGGCCTCGCGAGGAGGGCTGATCCAAGAGAAAACACTGTCTATCAGCGTTTCAGACAGCCTGAGCTTGGCCTGGTGGGCGGAAAAAGATGTGGACTGGCTGAGCCTGTCACCTGCTTCGGGGTTGGGAAATGGGCGCATCACTGTCCGGGTTGATGCTTCCGGACTTGCGCCTCGGAGGTACACAGGCAGGATTTTCATTTATTGCCGGGAAGCAGCCAATTCGCCGGTAGCGGTTTCTGTCAAGCTCAATGTTGTCGAAGTACCAAGGCGAAGCCGCCGCGACTTCTTCCTGAAATCCTGAGCTCTTCCCACTCGCTTCGGATACAAACCCGCTGGAAAAAAAATCGCGATCGTGCTACGTTTTCTGTTCATCGCGAGGCACCGATGGTCAGAGTTGGAATCGATACGGGCGGCACCTTCACTGATTTTGTTTTTGTCAGCCCGGCCAGGATGTGGATTTACAAAGTCCTCTCCACGCCCCATAACCCGGGCGAGGCTATTCGGCGCGGCCTCGAGGACGCTGGAGTCCTCAGCGAGAAGTTAGACGCCATCCACGGCTCGACTGTAGCAACCAACGCGCTTCTCGAGCGGAAAGGCGCGAAGTTAGCCTTCCTGACCACTGCGGGGTTCGAGGACCTTCTTGAGATCGGTCGCCAGACGAGGCGCGAGCTCTACAACATCATGGTGGAAAAGAGGAACCCGCTCGTCCCCCGCCGGCTCTGTTTCGGGTTGAAGGAAAGGACGCTCCCCGACGGCCGGTTGCTCCAGCCTGTTGAGGTGAGCGATGTGGACGGTGTCATCCGGAAGCTCAAGAAAGCCGGAGTGGAATCTGTCGCCATCTGTCTCCTCCATTCTTACGCCAACCCCGTCAATGAAGAAAAGGTTTTAAGGAAGCTCAAGCTGCACGGCTTTTCCCTGTCCGTTTCTCACCGGGTTCTCCGGGAATACCGGGAATTCGAGCGGGCCAGCACGACAGCCATTAACGCCTACGTCGCCCCGCTGATGGAGCGCTACCTGAGCCGGCTGGCAAAGGACGTGGGCGAGGACTCGGTCCGCATCATGCAGTCAAACGGTGGCTGCATCTCGGCCCGAAGCGCCAAAAGCAACCCGGTCTGCACGATTTTGTCAGGCCCGGCCGGCGGCGTCGTCGGAGCCAAGGAGGTGGCCGCGGCAGCTGGCTTTTCCAGGATTATTTCTTTCGACATGGGAGGGACATCCACTGATGTTTCCCTGTGCGATAGAGAAATGGCCACCACAACTGACTCTATTATCAGCGACCTACCCCTTCGGTTTCCTATCATAGACATCCACACTGTCGGCTCGGGCGGAGGCTCTATCGCCTTTATCGACCGGGGCGGTGCGCTTCGCGTCGGGCCGCAGAGCGCCGGAGCAGACCCGGGTCCGGTCTGTTACGGCCGAGGCGAAGATGTCACTGTAACCGATGCCAACCTTGTCCTGGGAAGGCTCGACCCCGACCGCTTCCTGGGCGGAACGATGAAACTCTATCCGGGAAGAGCCCGCCGCTTCATGGAGAAATTTGCCCGCCGGCTGAAGCTGAGCGTGAGTGAGCTGGCTGAAGGAATCATCCGGGTGGCCGACACGACCATGGAAAGGGCGATTCGGGTGATCTCAGTCGAAAGAGGGTTTGACCCGCGCGAATTCGCCCTCCTTTCCTTCGGCGGAGCGGGTGGCATGCACGCCTGCAGCCTCGCCCAGCGGCTGCGCATTCCCACGGTCGTTGTCCCGAAGAACGCCGGGGTTTTATCCGCTCTGGGCATGCTCCTCTCGGACACGATCAAGGATTATTCTCAGTCAATCCTTAAGCCGGCGGCCGACGTCTCCCTTGCTGAGCTCGACCGATCGTTCCGGCCGCTTTTAGAGCGAGCCCGCCAGGACCTCAAGAGAGAAGGTTTCAAGGAGCGGCGGATACGCCTGCTTCGCTTTCTCGACATCCGCTATATCGGCCAGTCCTACGAGCTTACTGTGCCTTTCAGTCCGGCTTACCGGAGAGAGTTTGACAGGCTTCATCAACGCAAGTACAGCTATGCCGACGAAAAGCGGCCGGTGGAGGTTGTGAACTTGCGAGTCAAGGCCATCGGCCTGACCGAAAAGCCGGCGCTTCCCGAAATCCAGCCAGCAGGTCGGGACGCTCGAGCAGCACGACTCGACCGCCGGTCGATGCGTTTTGAGGGCAGAGACTACCGGGCCGATGTCTATGACAGGGAACTGTTGCGGGCCGGGAATTTCCTTGCCGGGCCGGCTCTTGTTTTGGATTACGAATCCACGGCCGTTGTGGCGCCCGGTTTTGGTTGCCATGTTGATAGGTACGGCAACCTGATTATGACCAGGCAGAAGATACGGAGATGAGAACAGTCGACCCGATCGAGCTCGAAATTTTTAAGAGCATCTTCGTCTCCATCGCCGAGGAAATGGGCGTTGCCCTGTGCCGGTCTTCCTTTTCCCCTAATATCAAGGAAAGGAAGGATTTCTCGTGCGCTGTCTTTGACGAGAACGGAGGGACGGTGGCCCAGGGCGACCATCTGCCAGTTCACTTGGGAGCCATGCCGCTCTCAGTCTTGAGCGTCATCCAGAATGTGGACTTGAGGCCGGGCGATACAGCCATCCTCAATGATCCTTTCCGTGGCGGAACGCATCTTCCCGATATCACGCTTGTCTCCCCCGTTTATGTCAAGGGCCGAGCCCGGCCGGCCTATTATGCAGCCAACCGGGCCCATCACTCGGATGTCGGAGGCATGTCGCCCGGGTCGATGCCGCTGGCCACTGAGCTCTACCAGGAAGGCGTGATCATCCCGCCGGTGAAGCTGGTGCGGGCCGGCCGGATCGACCGGAACGTCCTGGACTTTGTCTTGGCCAACGTCCGGACGCCCGAGGAACGTGAGGGCGACCTGACCGCCCAGTTAGCCGCCAACAGGATTGGCCAAAAGCGGCTTCTGGAAATCACGGAGAAATACGGATACCAAAAGACCAGAGCTTATATGAAGCATCTCCAGGATTATTCCGAGCGAATCATGCGCCAGGCGATCAAAGAAATCCGTGACGGTGAATACAGGTTCTCCGATTACCTGGATGACGATGGCGTGAGCCGGAAGCCGGTCAGGATTCAGGTGGCCATTCGTGTGCGGGGTGATTCTGCGGTGGTGGATTTCTCCGGAACCGACACTCAGACAGAGGGAAGCGTCAACGCCAACTACGCCATCACCCTCTCGGCCACCATGTACGTTTTTCGTTGCATCATCCGGGGAGATGTTCCCTATAACTCCGGGCTGCTTAGACCCATCAGGTTAGTGGCGCCTGAAGGGAGCGTGGTTAATGCCCGGCATCCGGCGGCTGTTGCTGGGGGAAATGTCGAGACTTCACAGAGAATCACAGACGTGCTTTTAGGCGCCCTGGCTAAAGCCGTGCCGGAAAGGATTCCCGCTGCCTCAAGCGGCACGATGAACAACATCACTTTTGGCGGACAGCACCCGGCGACCGGCCGGAATTTCGCTTATTATGAGACGATCGGTGGCGGCATGGGAGCGAGCCCGGAGCGGGACGGGTTGAGCGGCGTCCATACCCACATGACCAACACCCGGAACACGCCTGTTGAAGCTCTTGAACACTATCTCCCCATCCGGATCAGGCGGTATTCGCTGCGAGGGCGTTCAGGCGGGGAGGGCCGGTTCAGGGGAGGCGACGGGATCGTCCGGGAATTTGAATTCCTGGCTCCGGCCAAAGTCAATATTCTTTCTGAGCGGCGGGTTTTTCCTCCCTACGGCTTGGCCGGAGGAAAGCCGGGGAAGAGAGGAAAAAATCTCCTTCGGCGTGGCAATAAGATGATTAACCTCGGCTCTAAAGCCTCTTTTCGCGTTTCGCCTGGAGATGTCATCATTGTGGCAACACCGGGCGGCGGCGGCTACGGGATAGCGTCGTTGAACGGAAGAAAACAGAGGCGAACCGTGCAGGGGAAAACATAGCGATGACGGCATCCGGCGAGTCCTGGGTAAGGCAAATCACATCGGTTCAGAGAAGAGCGTTAGTATCTGCCTCGCTGGGATGGATGCTGGACAGCATGGACATCATGCTCTACGCCATGGTCCTTGCCCACCTGATGAAACATTTCGGGATGTCGACAGCCACAGCCGGGTTGATGGGTTCGCTAACCCTCCTCGCATCGGCTGTAGGCGGCGTTCTTTTTGGGCTTATCGCCGACAGGTTCGGCCGGGTCAAGGCGCTGATGGGCAGCATCCTCATCTATTCGGTGTTCACTGGAGCCTGCGGTCTTTCCCAGAATATCGTGCAATTGGCAATATTCCGGGTTTTGCTGGGACTCGGCATGGGCGGCGAATGGGCGACCGGAGCAGCTCTTGTGGCCGAGACATGGCCGGCCGAACACCGCGGAAAAGCCTTAGGGTTCATGCAGAGCTCCTGGGCCATTGGGTACGCTCTGGCGGCCGGAGTCACGGCCCTCGTCCTGCCGCGGCTGGGCTGGCGGGGCGTTTTCTTCGTCGGAGTCTTGCCGGCGCTCGTGACGCTCTGGATCAGGCGCCGTGTCGAAGAGCCGGAGATCTGGAGAAAAAGCTTGGAGAGCAGGAAAAGCGCTTCGACCAAAGCGAGTTTGGGAGAGATATTCCGCCGGCCTTTCTTGAAGAATACGCTAGTGACGAGCTTGATGAATGCGGGGACGATGTTCGCCTGGTGGGGTCTTTTCACCTGGATTCCGGCTTACCTGGGTCTGCCGCCCGATCAGGGAGGAATAGGGCTGAGCGTCGTCAAGACATCGTCATGGATCATCGTCATGCAGACCGGCATGTGGCTCGGGTATGTGAGCTTCGGGTTCATCTGCGACCGGGTGGGAAGGAAGAAGACCTACATCTTTTATCTTTTTGCGGCAGCAGCGCTTGTTTTCCTTTACAGTAGCGTTCGCCATAACACGGTCCTGCTTTTGTTAGGGCCGTTTCTTGCCTTCTTCGGCACCGGTTATTTCTCAGGGTTCGGGACGATCACGGCCGAGATTTTCCCGACGAGGATCCGGGCCTCGGCTCAGGGATTTACCTATAATATCGGCCGCGGCCTGAGCGCCCTGGCGCCTTTCACGATCGGCGCCCTGGCCAAAATGCACGGCCTGTCGCTGGCCTTTTATTTGACGGCTGCGTTCTTTCTTTTCTCCGCGGCCGTCGCCTTCGCCCTTCGCGAGACCAAGGGAAAATCCCTGGACTAACCTTTCTCGGCGGCCATCAGAAGTTCCTGATAGGCTATGCGCGGCGGGGGGAGGGTTCTGTTTTTTGCCTTACTCCGTCGTCGCGGATGATAAAAGATGGCATGCAGGTACATCAAGTTGAGAAAAAGTCAAAACTCTGCCGTCAATATTGATACTTGAGGATTATAGGTTCAAAAACTGTTGACAAATACACGA
Organism: uncultured Eubacteriales bacterium; assembly: GCA_964550915.1. Lineage (GTDB taxonomy): Bacteria > Acidobacteriota > Aminicenantia > Aminicenantales > UBA8522 > JARYMI01. The sequence goes on from CAZKBY010000057.1 coordinate 11,914, forward strand.
AAATAGTGTACACAAATATCGTGCACTGCGGAGATTCAAAATGCGGAAAAATATCACCTTAAGCGCAGATGAAGAGCTGATCCGAAAGGTCAGGGACAAAGCCAAACGGGAAAAGACTACCCTCAACGCAAATTTCAGGCTCTGGCTTAGGCAATACCTGAACAGAAATACGAAGACATCAGATTATCAGGCCTTCATGGAATCCTTGGCCTATGCTAAAGCCGGCCGCAAGTTCTCCCGGGACGAGCTAAATGAACGATAAGTATTTCATCGACACCAATATTCTTATTTACTCATTCGACCCGGACAATCCGTCCAAACGGAAGATCGCCTTGGATCTCATCTCCAAAGCCCTGGAAAGAGGGACTGGAGTCATAAGCTATCAGATCATTCAAGAATTCCTGAACGTCGCCACCCGAAAATTCGCCGTTCCCTTGACCTGCAAGGACTCTCAGAGATATCTAAACGTCGTTCTTGAGCCTCTCTGTGAAGTTTTTTCCAGCACCGAGCTTTTCCATCAAGCTTTGGAAATCTCCGATCACTGGCGCTTTCCTTTTTACGATGCTCTGGTCGTTGCCGCCGCTTTGCAGGCCGACTGCTCGGTGCTCTATTCTGAGGATATGCAGGACAATCGGACAATCAAAGGCCTCACGATCAGAAACCCTTTTCAGGAAAGCGTCTGAATATCCGGGTGAAAATTTGGATGTAAAGTTAAGCTCGAGATGGCTGGAGGTGGGCTCTGGAGACACAGGAAAGCCAAGAAACATCGAAAATCAGCCGGACCTCTGCTTCTGGTGGAGACAAGATCAAGAAAAATATTCACCGCCGGTCTCGACGGCCATCAATACTTCCTGGAAAGTGGTGCGTGGTGGGGGAGGTTTGTCTGCCACAAACGTCAGCTTCAGGTGGTTGATGATTCGGTCCACCACCGAGAACTCGGTGAGGAAGGCGATGATACGCATTTGGCCCTGACATTTAGGACATCGGAGCGGGTCGACTTCATAGACTTTACGGATCATCTCAGTCCAGCCGCGGCGGGGGATCCTGGGGTATTGGTCTTCGATGACGATGATGAGCTTGCCCGCTGCCTCCGACTTGCGCACCTTGCCCCGATGAGCATTGGCGTAGAGGCCGAATTATGCTGAGTTCAAAATTATGCTGAGTTAAGATTTTCCATTCCTCATA
>CAZKBY010000058.1:0-3750 GCA_964550915.1 uncultured Eubacteriales bacterium
CCCGACTACCGCAAGATCTCGAGCGCCAACATCACCGCTTATTATCCGCTTAGCCGCTACTACAGGCTGGAGGGGAATTTTGGCTTTTACCGTTATGAAGAGAATTTTGCCGACCCCTATGGCATGGGAATGTTCACGGGCAACCAGTACGGCTACTTCTGGAACGGAAACGCCCTCTCCCTGTCCTTTGCCATTACCGGCGAGACAACCTACTTCAATCCCTATTTCGGGCCGCAAGCGGGCCATACTTTTAGGCTTTCTCTCGCCCAGAGCCTGCCTGTCTCCGCGAGCTTCTTCCGGAACACGACCGCCCGGGCTGACCTCCGGAAATATTTTAATTTCGGCGGCACCGCTCTCTTGGCCATGCGCCTCGAAGGTTGGGCCAGCCGGGGAAGAGATCCCTATGTTTTCTATCACGGCGGCAACAATCAGGTCAGGTCTTCTCATTACTACAATATCGTTTCCACGGAGGGGTGGTTTTTTAATGCCGAGCTCCGTTTTCCGCTCGTCAACGTCGCCTCGACCATTATCGGACTTATAGGCCCTCTTCGCGGAGTTCTCTTTTTTGACATCACTCGGGCCAAGCTTAGTGGATACCCGGCCAAGTTTTACGAGTACACCGACGCCTGGAGCTCGCCTTCTTCCTTTGACGCCATCGGCTCTTACGGCTACGGATTTCAGTTTTTCCTCTTCGCCCTTCCTATCCATATCGAGTTCGCCAAACGGCTCAACTGGACGGACATCTCGCGGCCCCTCGATTTCCAGGGTTCGGGCGGCTTTCAGACGAAATTCTGGATAGGCTTCGACTTTTAGGTTCCCGCTCAATTTATTAGCAACAAACCTCTTGAAATCAGCCTTTCCGCGTGCTATGATTCTTCCGCCTTCTCTGACTTCAACCAGCAAAGCACGAAGGTTTTCCACAGATGTGGAAATATCTGTGGAAATCTTAAACGCCGCCATGCAAGATAAAGAAAAGCTTAATTGTTGGCTTCAGATCCTTCTGGACATCAAAAAAAAGATCGACCAGAACAGTTATGAAACCTGGTTTGAACCAACTCTTTATATCGGACGCGAAAAGGATATCCTTTACATCAAAGTCCCCAATTCGTACTTCCGAGACTGGCTTTCCTTTCACTATTCGAGCCTCATTAACGAGAGCGCCCAGGGGTTGTTTGGCAAATCACTCGACATCAAGTACATTTTCGACGAAACGCCCGCCCCTTTCATGAGGCGCTCGCCTGAAGATAGGCGGGCCCAGCACGGTGCCCTCCTGAATCCTAACCTCAATCCTCATTACACCTTTGAGAACTTTGTCGTCGGGTCGTGCAATCAATTTGCCCACGCTGCCGCCCAGGCCGTGGCCAAAAACCCAGCCAAGTCTTATAACCCTCTCTACGTCTACGGCGGAGCCGGGTTGGGCAAAACTCATCTCATGAACGCCATCGGCCACTTCACCATGAACAAGCACCATCGGCTGAAGATTCTCTATGTGACTACGGAAAAATTCATGAACGACCTAATCAACCACCTTCAGTACGGAAAAATCCTCGATTTCCGCCAGAAATATCGCAGTGTCGACGTCCTTCTTATGGACGACATCCATTACCTCTCCGGCCGGGAAAGAACCAAGGAAGAATTTTTCCACACCTTTAACCATCTCTATGAGAATCAAAAACAGATCGTTATTTCAAGCGACTGCCCTCCCAAGGAAATTCCCCAGCTCGAAGAGCGGTTTAGCTCTCGTTTTGAATGGGGGTTAATCGCCGACCTCAAACCTCCTGATATTGAAACCCGCATCGCCATCCTCAAGAAAAAAGCCGAGGTTGAGGGCGTGGCCCTTCCTGAGGGCGTGGCCCTTTTCATCGCCGATAAGGTCCATTCGAACATCCGCGAGCTCGAAGGATATCTGCGTCGTGTCATCGCCTATGCCTCCCTCAAGGGCGAGAAAGTAGACCTTGAGATCGCCAAGGAAGCTCTTAAGAGCCTCCTCGAATCAACGGCCAGCCTGGTCAATGTGGATAAGATCCAAAAGCTGGTCTGCCATCAATTCAAAATCAAGATTTCTCAAATCAAATCGAGAAACAATTCGCCTAAAATTGCTTTTCCCCGCCAGATTGCGATGTACCTGTGCAAGGAATTAGCCAAAACGTCGTTGCCAGAGATCGGCAAGAAATTCGGTGGAAAACATCACACCACCGTTCTTCACAGTATTAGAAAAATAGAAAAGATGAGGCGCAAAGATCCCGAATTCAACAAAGAAATCAACAGTCTGATCAACCTTATACAATAATGGAATCAGCGGATTGGCCATGATTTTCACATTTCCATTTGATTTTATTATTATTCTTAAATAAATTATTTTTTTATAAGAAATAAGAAAAGAAGTGAAAATCTTTTAAGGAAAAGGTGGAACATGAAATTTTCAGTAATCAAGGAAACAATCCTGGATGAGCTCCAGCTTATGCAGGGGATTATAGAAAAGAGAAACACAATGCCGATCCTGGCGAACATCCTGATGAGCGTCGGCCCGGAGAAAATTGAGCTAACGGGAACAGACCTGGAGGTTGGACTGAAGACATCTTTCCCTGCCACGGTTGAGGAGGCTGGTTCGATCACGGTGTCTGGGAAAAAAATATTTGAGATTGTCAAATCCCTGGCGGACGGCCAACCCATCACGTTCAAAGAAAATGAGGATCTGATGATGGAGATTAGCTCGGGCAAGAGCGAATTCAAGGTCCTTTGCCTGCCGAAGGAGGATTTCCCTCTTGTTCCCGAGGCAAGGTTCGAAAAACAGATCGTGCTGCCCCTGGATAAGCTGAAGGAGATGATTGACCGGGTCTATTATGCCATCGCTCAAGAGCAGAGGTATTACCTCAACGGAGCCTTGATGATCATCAAAAAGAATTCCATCGAACTCGTTAGCACGGACGGCCATCGGCTTTCCTACACTTCCGCTTTTGTCGAAGGCCTAAACCCGGATGAGGAGGTTCGGGTGATCGTCGCCAAAAAAACCCTCGGCGAAATCAGGAAGATGAGCGACGACAAGATGGAGTTCGATTTTGATGAGAACAACCTCTTTTTCAAGTCTCAGAACCGGATGCTTATTTCGAGGATCATCGAGAGCAAGTTCCCCAATTTCGAGGCTGTCATCCCCAAGGACAATCCTCACGTCCTCGTCGTCGGAAAAGAGGATTTTAGCCAGTCCATCCGGAGGGTTGCCTTGCTGGCGGCCGAAAGGTCAAAGGGAGTCAAGCTGACCATAGAGAAAAACCTCCTCAGGCTTTTTTCGTCCAATCCGGAGATTGGAGAGGCGCGGGATAACCTGGAAGTCGAATACAAAGGGCCAGAGCTTGAAATAGGGTTTAACTCCCAGTACCTCCTGGATTTCCTTCTTTCGGCCAGCGCCGAGAGGATTCGGCTGGAACTCAAGGACAACAATAGTGCCGCCGTGATGAAGCCGGAGCTGGAGGGCGATATCAAGTACACCTACATCCTGATGCCGATGAAGATGTAAGAGTCGGCTCAGTGTTTGACTGGTTTTCTTCTCATGAGAGCTGGCGGTATTTTGTTCTTCTCGACCAATTAAAGAAATCTTTTCTGAGCGGGACGATCTATCCTTGCTGGGCGCTCGATCTCTATGGAGGGTATGGATATCCGATTTTCATCTTTTATCAGCCCGGCTTTTTCTTCCTCGGCCTTTTGTTTTCGTTTTTGCCCGGCTATCCGCTTCAGAAAAGGGCATTCACAATT
>CAZKBY010000058.1:3850-13063 GCA_964550915.1 uncultured Eubacteriales bacterium
CCTTTTGTTTTCGTTTTTGCCCGGCTATCCGCTTCAGAAAAGGGCATTCACAATTCAGAAAAGGGCATTCACAATTTAGAATTCATTTTGACGCAGTCCTTGATCGCGTTGATACGATAATCATTTTTTATATAATAAAAAGGCCTTTCTGAGGGAGAAAGAAACGGCTCGGGCGAGGAAGATCCAGACTGGGCGGTGCAACCCGTCCTTTTTTTTATAATCGATCGAAGGGGAAAATCTTTCCGATCAAAATGAGGCGGCCGCTCTCGTCCGCCAAAATGGCCCCATAGCCGGGATACTTTTCGATGATCGCCCGGGGATCTGGGCTGACAAAAAGAGCCGTGGAGAGGGCGTCGCACAGCGCCGTCTCAGGGCCGATGACGGTAACGCTCGTCTTGCCCGTGGCCGGGTAGCCGGTAGCGGGATCAAGGATATGGTGATAGCGCCGGCCGTCTCTCTCGAAATACCTTTGATAATCGCCGGAGGTTGCCACGCCCATATCGGTCACGGAGATAACACCCAGGTATCCCCTCCCGCGGGGGTTTTTTATCCCGACGCGCCAAGCCCGGCGGTCAGGGTTGGCTCCCCAGCAGTAAAGATCTCCTCCCGCGTTGATGAAACCTCGTTTTATGCCCCGGGCACGGAGGGCGCGCGCGGCGACGTCAACGCCCCAGCCCTTGGCAATACCGCCCCAATCTAATTTTATGTTGGGCTGAAGGATGAGGCGGTGCTCGGCTAGGCGGATTTTTCCCATTCCCACAAAAGGCAACGCCGCCTTCAACTCTTCAGGCGAAGGGATGCGATAGTCGCCCGAAAGAAAGCCCCACAAGTCAGTGAGCCGGCCGACGGTGATGTCAAAAGATCCGGCCGAGTCCCGGTTGACCCGGAGAGCCTTTTGGTAGAGGTCGAGCACGAAGGGGTCGGAGAGGTTTTCTTTTCCCGGAGAAAACAGTTCTTCGCAAGAGGCAAAAGAGCGGCTGATGTCCTCCCTGGTCCTCGGAAGCTGCTCGGCCGGGCCGAAAACCTGAACGTCACAGACCGTGTCGAAAAAAAGGAGTGTGTAGGAATGCCACTTTTCTGGGACCCGGCAGCAGACCCCGACTGCGAGCAAAACAGCCAGGAGAAAAATTCTTCTACCCGGTGACTGTGTCAACAAGACGAGGGCCTTCAACTTCTAACACGAAATGCCTGGGGGCGCAGACAATCCGCTCGCCGGCCAGAAAAACAGGCGGAGAGGCGAGACAAACCTGATGCCGACAGGTTGAAGAGATGACCCTGGCCCGGCCGGCCTCGATGCCGACGACGACCTGGCCCGTCTTCGTGTTGAAAGACCTGGTCTGGTTTTTATCGAGGAGAAGCGAGGCTTTCTTTTTTCCGTCGGCATAGATAGAGACCAATTTTCCAGGAGTCTGGTTTCGACGCGGCAGGTCGAAAGAAACAACAGTCAGGAAGGAAGAAACGACGCCAGAGGCGTTCATCTTTTTCCAGGCTTGCCAGAGGTTCTGGCTGCGGATATCGCAGACCCGGCCGTTCCTGATTAAAGTAAATGAGGGGAAGGCAGGCTGAGCTAAGGCTCGGAAAGAAAGGGCCAGGGCCGGCCGAAGAGCTTTCGGGTCGAATTTCCAGCCGGCCGCGGACAGCGCATTACTGATATTTTCGTTGGCGGGGTGGGTCGCGACGAAAGCAAAACGGCCGCCAGGTTGATGGATGGCGGGGCTTATTTCCTCGAGGATGGAAGGGAGAATGTCAGCGGGAGAATCGCTGATGAGATAGAGCGCGCCGGATGATTTCGAATCCCCGGCTTCCACTAACGCCGGCACTGCCAGCGTCGAGGCGAGAAGCGTCTTGAAAAAATCACGTCTGTCCATGAAACCCTCCCTTGTTGTCGATTTCGACGATCGTCGGGTAGTTCGTTTTCCCCTTCCGGCCGCGGTAATAAGAAAAGACGCCGAGGCTGGAAAGGCCGACCCCTGAGGCCAGGCCAAGGAGCCCGTTTTCAGCCTGACCCAGGCGGCTTAGGGGTCGAATCACATAGCCAAGAGTGAGGCCAAGCAATAAGCCGAAGAGAAGAAAGCCGAAGATCCGGATCAGGTCCCGGTGGTAATTCGTCTCGGGCACTTCAATGACGACGCTGTCACCCGGTCGGGCCCGAAGAGGGTTCTGGACGGCCAGCCGGCCGGCCGCGTCTTTTCGGCCAGCGCAGAGAGACCGGGAGGAACATTCGCGGCAAGCAATCTGAGGGCTAACCTTGACCCAGGCCAGGTTGTCCTCGACGCTCAAGACGACAGCATTATCCCTCATCGTTTTTCTTCAGCCGGCCGATGGCTCCAGTCGGGCACCTTTCAATCTCCGGAATTTTCTCCGGCGGTATTTTTTTATAATCCGTGATCACCGCCAGATTATCCTTCATGATTATAGCTTCCGGGCAGGCCCGGGTGCAAATGTTGCAGGCGATGCAGGCATTCTGGCAGGCTTTTCTGGAAACTTGGGGCCTGTCCTTGGAGCGGCAGAAGACAAGAATGTTCTGATCGAGGGGATGGAGTTCGAGCAGGTTTCTCGGGCAAGCCTGGACGCATTTGCCGCAGGCCGTGCACTTATCCTCAAGGATGACCGGCAGGCCGTCCTCTCCCATGGCCATGGCGTCGAACGGGCAGACCCGGACGCAATCGGCCAGCCCCAGGCAGCCGTAGGTACAGAGTTTATCCCCGCCAATGAGATGAGCCGCCAAACACGTTTGAAGGCCAAGGTACTGGCTTCTTTTAGGCGCAGCCTCATACGTTCCCCGGCAGTGGAGCCGTGCCACTTTTTTTATAACCTCGCCTGCCTGTACGCCGAGGATTTCGGCGATCTTAGAGACCGTTTCAGCTCCGCCCACTGGGCAGCTTCCCGGCTCTGCCTTGCCCGCGGCGATGGCCTCAGCCAAGGCCTGACAGCCGGCAAAACCGCAGGCTCCGCAATTTGCCTGGGGCAGAGCGGAGCTGATTTTTTCAACCCTTGGGTCGACCTGGACGGCCAATTTTTTGTAAGCAAAAACAAGGCCGAGCGAGAAGACAAGCCCGAGCACGGTCATGGTGATGACGGGAATGAGAAAACCGGTCACTTGATCACTCCCGAAAACCCGAGAAAGCCCAGGGCCATGATGCCGGCGACGATAAGAGCAATCCCAGCGCCCCTCAGAGGCTTCGGCACATCGGCTAGGTCGAGCTGTTCACGGATGGCCGCCATCAAGACAATGGCGAGCGTGAACCCGAGACCAGAGCCTAGGCCAAACACGACGGCTTCGACGAAATTATAATTCTTTAAGGCCGATAGCAGGGCCAAACCCATGATGGCACAGTTGACAGTGATAAGCGGCAGGTAGATGCCCATCGCTTGGTAGAGGGGCGGGCTCGTCTTGCGGACAAACATCTCGACGAGCTGGACGAGCGAGGCGATGACCAGGATAAAAGAGACGATCTGGAGGTAGTCCAGGCCATAGGGGATGAGAATCCAGTGGTTGATGACCCAGGAGACGACCGCGGTGATGGACATGACAAAGGTCACGGCCAAGCCCATCGACAGGGCCGCGTCGATTTTTTTGGAAACACCCAGAAAGGGACAGATGCCTAAGAAATAGTGGAGGACAAAGTTATTGATCAGGATGGCGCCGAAGAAAATGCTGAAGAGCTCCACCCCTACCTCTCCTTCTTTTTCCTTTCGATCTGAATGCTGATGGCCATTAGAACTCCCAAGGCGATGAAGCCTCCGGCCGGGAGGATCATGATTGTCCAGGGCTCAAACCAGGAACCCAGGACCTGGTACCCCAGAAACGTTCCGCTCCCTAAGATCTCACGGATCGAGCTCAGGACGAGCAGGGCCATGATAAAACCTGCGCTCACGCCCAGGGCATCCAGGACTGAGCGACCGATCGTGTTCTTTGAAGCAAACGCTTCAGCCCGGCCGAGGATGTTGCAGTTGACAACGATGAGAGGGACATACGGTCCCAGAGCCTTAGAGATCTCCCAGAAATAAGCGGCCAGGACACGGTCGGCGATGGTGACAAAAGAGGCGATGACGACGATGTAAGAGGCAATCCTGACCTGGCTGGGAATGAACTTCTTGATGAGAGAGATCAGGAAGGAGCTGAAGACGAGGACAAAAGACGTAGCCAGCCCCATGGCCAGGCCGTTGATAACGGCATTGGTGATAGCCAGGGTCGGGCACATGCCCAGCATCTGGCGGAAAATAGGATTCTCCTCCCAGAGGCCCTTGAGAAACTCCTGGGCGGCGGTTCTAGTTGGCATTATCTCCCTCAAGACTGAGTTTTCCTTCTTTGTTCAATTTTAGGAGCTTCTCCCGGGCGCTGTTAACGATCCTGAGTACCGCCTGGGATGAGATGGTTGCGCCGGTAATGGTATTAACTTCAGAGGCAGACAGGATTTCTGGAGATGGAGCAGGCGGCTTGCGTAAACTAAGCGGCCGGCTGAAATCTTTGCCCTCCCAGTAGACGAGAAAAGAGGCTTGGTCCGTGATCCGAGCTCCCAGCCCGGGCGTCTCTTTCTGGTCAAGGATGGCGAGACCATTGATGCGGGAGAGCGATGCATCCAGGCCTAACATGAGGACAATCTTATCCTGGAAGCCGGCACCGGAGGTGTAGACGGCGAAGCCGGCCAGCTGACCGGCCTTATCCTGGCCGGCGTAGACGGTGAAGTCTTTTTCTTCGTAAACCAAGCGGCCGCCCGAAGAGCCGGGCACGACAATAAGGATAGCGTGCTCAATTTCCATTTTTTTATTAAGGGCGATCCGCTCCTTGGTCACGAACCCGACCGTGACCAGAAATCCTCCGGACAGGAAGCCGATGGACGTGAGAACGGCGACCATCCGGGAGGACAGACTCATCCCTTCCTCCTTTCACCGAAGATCCTTGGCCGGATGTAGTGATTGAGGAGAGGAACAAAGGTGTTCATGAAGAGAATGCCGTACATCACACCCTCGGGATAACCGCTGAAGAGACGGATGAGGCCGATGATCAGCCCGGCGCCCAGAGCGTAGATCCAAGTCGCCTTAGGAGTAACGGGCGAGGTGACCATGTCCGTAGCCATGAAGAGGCTGCCCAAGAGAAAACCGCCGGCGAGGAGGTGAAAAAGAGGGTCGGCGTGGCGGGCAGGGCTGAGTAGCCAGAAAACCCCCGTGAAGGCGCTTAAAGAGAGTGTCATTCCCAGCGGGATTCGCCAGTCAATGGTCCGGCGGAGAAGAAGGTACGCTCCTCCAATGAGCAGGGCCAGAGCCGAGGTCTCGCCGACGCACCCGCCGATGTTTCCCCAGAAGAGATCATGAAGAGGAGTCAGAGTTCCCTGTCCGATAGCGTCCTGGAATTTGAGGTTGGCCAGGGGTGTCGCAAAAGTGGCCACATCGACTTTAAGGACGGCGGGCGGGATCCAGGAAGTCATGGCCACCGGAAAGGCGGTGGCGAGGAAGGCCCGTCCAACCAGAGCAGGATTAAAAATATTATGCCCCAGCCCGCCGAAGGCCTGCTTCCCGATTCCGATGCTGACGGCAGCGCCGATGGCCGCAAGGCCGGCGGGGAAAGAAGGAGGAAGCGTCAGCGCCAGCAACATGCCGGTGATAATCGCTGATCCGTCGAGGAGCGCTGTGAACGGTTTCTTCCGGACCAAGAAAAAAAGGGCTTCGGTGGCCAGGGACGCGGCCACGCAGGTGATGATCAGGACGAGTGCCCGGAGCCTGAAAAAATAAAGGGCTGCCAGGCAGGCAGGCAGCAGGCTGAGGACGACGCGGTACATGATTCTCGGCGTTGTGTCCTTCTCCCGGAGATGGGGGGAGGATTGGACGAAATAGGGGCCCGGCGTCGTCATACGATTTTTTCCCTTTTGGCCTGAGCGATCCTGTTTTTCCCCAGGCGCATCCAGTGGACCAGGGGAATCTTAGAAGGACAGCTGTACTGGCAGCAACCGCACTCGACGCAGTCAAGGGCTCCCCATTTTTCGGTCTCAGCCCACTTTTCGTGCTGGACAAACTTAGCCAGATTCGTGGGCATGAGCCCCATCGGGCAGTGGTCAATGCAGCGGCCGCAGCGGATGCAAGGGTGTTCAGCCATGGGCAAGACAACGCTCCAGGCTAGGATGCCAGAGGTTCCCTTCACCACGGGAATGTCGAGCGACCACTGAGCCAGGCCCATCATCGGGCCGCCCATGACGACGAGGTTGCTATCTTCGGCCTGCCCGCCGCAGAAGTTCACCACGTCCTGGAAGAGAGTCCCGATCCGAACGAGGACATTTTTTGGCTCGCGAATTCCCGGACCGGACACGGTGATGACCCGCTCGACCAATGGTCTTCCGAGAGAGACGGCCTCCCAAATGGCCTTGGCTGTCCCGACGTTCTGGACGACGACGCCCACATCAAAGGGAAGCCCGCCGCGCGGGACTTCCCGGCGAAGAAGCGCATAGATAAGGTTTTTTTCCGCGCCCTGGGGGTATTTCGTCTTGAGCAGCGCGATTTCGGAGGGAAGGCCGTCTAAATGCTGGCGCAAAATATCGGCTGCCCGGGGTTTGTTGTCCTCAACGGCGACAATGAGTTTGCCGGCTCCCGTGGCCATGCGGGCAAGCTCCGCGCCGCGCAGGACATCGAGTGGTGTCTCAACCATCAACCTGTAATCGGCCGTGAGCATCGGTTCACATTCGCAGCCGTTAATAATAAGGGTATCAATCGGCTTGTCCTTGGGCGGGGCCAGCTTGACGGAGGTCGGGAAGGCAGCGCCGCCCAGCCCGACAACGCCCGCTTCCCTCACCCGGTCACGGATTTCATCGGCCGAAAGCGAGAACGGGTCGGCAGCCGGTTTTAACTCGGCCGACAGCCGGTCCTGGCCATCGCTCGCGACAATGACGGCGGGGACGGGATACCCGCCTGGGTGGTTATAATCTTCCACAGATAAAACTTTACCGGACACGCTGGCGTGGACGTTGGCGGAAAAAAGGCTTCTGGCCTGGCCGATTTTCTGGCCGAATAAAACGTCATCTCCCTTCTTGACCAATGGCTCAGCCGGGCTGCCGAAATGCTGAAGGAGGGGGATGACCACTTTATCGGGAGGCGGCAGGGTCACAATGGGCTTATCCATGGTTGCGGCTTTGGCATCATGAGGATGGACACCGCGGGGAAAGGTTGAAGTCTTCATTGCCACCAGTGGCGTTTTAAAGCATCTTAAAGTTAATCTATTATTAACAATCCGGAAATTTTGTCAAATTTCGGCGGCCGCAAATGAAAGGTTGCCTCGGCGGGTTTCTCTGGAGTAAAATTGGCGGCGAAAAAAATTGCAGGGCCTCGAGCCGGAAGGGAAAGTGAAAATGGCCGTTGAAGTCAGGGAAGTCAAAGACAGGAGAGACTTGAAAACGTTTATTTATCTTCCGGAGAAAATCCACGCCGGGCACGCCAACTGGGTTCATCCGATTTACATGGACGAATGGAAATACTTTGACGCCAAGAAGAACAAAGCTTTCCAGTACTGCCAGACCATTCTTCTCCTCGCCTTTAGAGGGAAGGAAGCTGTGGGGCGAGTCATGGGCATCATCAACTCGCGTTACAACGACTACAAGAATGAAAAAGTCGGCCGGTTCGGCTTCCTTGAAACTCGGGAGGACCAGGAGGTCGTTCATGCCCTTCTCAGCGGCGTGGAGGAATGGGCGCGAAGCCTGGGCATGACGAGGATCGTCGGCCCGTACGGGTTCTCCGACCAGGACCCGGAGGGGTTTCTCATCGAAGGGTTTGAGCACCGGGCCACGATTGCTACCTACTACAATTTCGAATGGATGCCGCGCCTGGTGGAAAACGAAGGCTACAGCAAGGACATTGATTATTATGTCTACAAGCTTGAGATCCCCAAAGAGCTGCCTGATTTTTACAAGAAAATTTACGAGCGGGCGGCAAAGCGAGGGAATTTCGCGGTCGTCGAGTTCCGCAAACGCAAAGAGATAAAGCCCTGGATCAGGCCCGTTCTCAGCCTGATGAACGAGTGCTACATGGGCAGCGACATCTACGGGTTCGCGCCGCTCGACGAAAAAGAGATGGACGACCTGGCTAAAAGATACTTGCCCATCCTCGACCCGCGGTTCGTCAAGGTGGTGACCAAGCAAGGGGAACCCGTGTCCTTCATCGTCGGCATTCCGGACATGACCGCAGGAATTCAGAAAGCGAGAGGCCGGCTTTTTCCGTTCGGCTTCCTTAAAATCCTCCGGGCAGCGAAAAAGACCAAACAACTTGACCTCCTCCTCGGCGCGATTAAGGAGAAATACCGCGGCATGGGGCTCGATGTCATGATGGGTGTCAAGATGATCATGTCAGCCCAGGAAGCGGGGATGGAGATCATGGATACGCATCACGAGATGGAAACAAACGTCCGCGTCAGGGCGGAGATGGAAAAGATGGGAGGCAAGGTCTACAAGCGCTTCCGCGTCTACCAGAAGGCTCTCTGACCGAAATAAAGATAAGAATCTCGTTTTTGGCTCTGCCAGTCGGGCGAACCTCTTTGTGACAACTTTCCCCTCCGCTCATCCTCAGAGATAATAAATCGCGGGGTTGGCGCTTGTCAAGTTGAGTTGAAACCAGGGGAGAGCGCTCGGAACGTTGTAGCCAAGCCAAAAAGCGTCGGAAATCAGTCAGACCTCTCCTCTCGGTCAAGAAGAAGATCATGAAATATATTCAGCCGAGGGCTCGGCAGCCATCCGGAATTCTTGATAGGCGATATGCGGGGGCCTGTCCGCGACAAAGGTCAGCTTGAGGTGGTTGATGAGAATTGGGCATTGGCGTAGAGGCCGTAGTATCTCAGGGTGACCTGACCCTTGTCGGGAATATGAGAAGTGACGCGGGCGATGAACTCCAGATAATCCATCCGTTCCACCTCTTCAGCTCCTTCCCCACATCGGTAGCAGACCTGACCTTCCCGTTCATCGAGGGAGAGGCGTTCCAGGGAAAGGAGCGGTCGAATCATGTATTTGCCCACGCGCTCGGCCTCTTTTCGGGTTTTGGCTTTGACCTGGCTGTGGACCGAGAAGCCGGAGTGGCGCCAGCCTGCGATCTTCTCCACCAGCGCCTCAGAGATGAGCTCTTGGCGAAGGAGAAGAGAGAAGACCTCGCGCTGGAAGAACTCGGCCAGGAGGCCGTCTTGAAACGAAGCCGAATGATGGAACCTCCCCTCAGAGTCCTCGCCTCCCTCGGTCACCAGGA
>CAZKBY010000059.1:0-12932 GCA_964550915.1 uncultured Eubacteriales bacterium
AATGGATGTTCGCGTGCGCCGGATGAGTCGTCTGATTTTGGGTAAAAGCCCTGATGAAGACGACACTCCGAGCGGCAAGACCATCCAGATTAGGAGTCTGGAGATGCCGGGCGTCGTAGAAACTCACCCTGTCAACTCTTAACGTGTCGATCGTGATGAGGAGCAGGTTGAGTCGGGGTTTTGCTCCCCCGGGGGATATGCTTAAGGCAGGAGCAAAGGCCATCAGGACGACGAGCGTTGCAGCAAGGACTGAGACGGGAAAGGAGAGAAGTCGACGGCGGGCCTGGGTCTGCGTTTTTTTCTGGTCCTCGGGCGAAATCACCGGTTTGAAAGAAGGCACAGTTGGATTATAAGCGCCCGGCGTACTGATATCAATATTTCAAGGAAGAGAAAAAAGGGGGCAGCTTAGCCTTTGAGGCGGACAAGCCCCATGGCGACCTTGGCCTCGGCCATGACGCCGGTGGCGATTTTCTTGGCCTTCCTGGCTCCCCGGGTGAGGACATCGTTGACTTCCTCGGGTCGGGCCCTCAACTTTTCGGCTTTTTTCCTGATCGGCCCCAACACTTTTTCCATGTTCTCCAAGAGTTTTTTCTTGCATTCCAGGCAGCCGATTCTCGCCCCCGTACATCCTTTTCTTACCCACTCCAGGTCTTCGGGCGGCGAGAAATACCGGTGGTAACTCATGTAAATATTGCAGTCTTCGGGAACGCCGGCGTCTTCTTTGCGCTTGCGCCGTTCATCTGTCTTGGCAGGGGCGAGCTTTTTCCAGATGCTTTCCGGCGGCTCAAGGATGCCGATGGTGTTGCCCAGGCTCTTGGACATCTTGTTTTCGCCATCAAGGCCGAGAATGCGCTTGGCTTCCGAGACACAAGCCTGGCACTCTGGAAAGACCTCGCTATAGCGCGTGTTGAAATTCCGGGCGATCTCGCGGGCCAGTTCGATGTGCTGGACCTGGTCCTCGCCAACCGGAACAAGGCTCGCCTTGTAGAGAAGGATATCGGCGGCCTGGAGGACCGGGTAGGTGAAGAGGCCGACGTTGACGTTTTCTTCCTGCTGGCGGGATTTCTGCTTGAACTGGGTCATCCGGCCGAGGTCGCCGAACATGGTCACCGTACCGAACATCCAGGCGAGCTCGGTGTGCTCCGCAACTTCGCTCTGGACGAAAAGGGTGCACTTGGCCGGGTCAAGGCCGGCGGCGATGTTGGCCACAGCCGCGTCAAAAATCCGGGCGGGCATTTCCCCGGGTTCGTAGGCGACGGTTGTCGCATGATGGTCGACGATCGAGAAAAAGCATTCATAGTCGTCGAGGAGCTTCACCCAGTTCGAGATGGCGCCCAGATAGTTTCCGATATGGATCTCGCCTGTTGGCTGGATGCCGGAAAAGACCCGGATCTTTCCCCCGTCGTTCCAGTAAGTCAGGTAGCCCTTCTCATCCCGTTTCATCATGGACGTATTATAATGTTACGGCAGGACGGGAGCAACCCCCTGTATCGTCGTTTCCTATTTTGACATGCCGGCAGGTTTTATTTAGACTATCAGCCGGCTAACAGCCCAGAAAATAGTCCGGGGATGAAAATCTTATGGAGGGCGGAGGCGCGATGAAAAAAAGCATCTGGGTCGCCGTTTTCTCAGTTTGCGTAGCCGCGTTTATTTTTGGGGTCGCTCAGGATAAGAAACCTCAAGTGACAAATTTCTACGAGACGAGCCTCCATTACACGAACCGCGGGCTCGCCTATTGGTACAGCCAAGAGCAGGGAGGCCTGGAGAGGATCACGGGAATTCCCTTTTCCGAGCTTCCCTGCGCAGGCTGCCATGTCCGTTCCTGCGATACATGTCATAAAAAAGAGGTCGACGGAAGAGCGAGCTATTCCCTTGACCCTGCCCGGGCTCAGGATGTGTGCGAGAAATGCCACGGCCTGGAAAAAGAGTCCGATGTCCATTTTACGAAAGGGATGAAATGCCTGGACTGCCACACAGCCCGCGAGATTCATGGTGACGGCACTCCCTATAACTCCATCCACGACCCGGGAGCGCTGGATGTCCGCTGCGAAAACTGCCACAAGCCAGAGGAGCTCAAGTGCCCGGGCCAGGAAGAGCATCAAGGCAAGGTCGATTGCAACGCCTGTCATGTCCGGGATCTCCCTTCCTGCTACAACTGCCATTTTGATACGCGGGTTAAAGAAGGGAAGAGCGTTTCACTCCCCTTAAAAGGTCTCCTTTTCCTGGTCAATCACGAAGGGCGGGCGACGCTGGCCAACCTCCACACGTTTGTCTATCAAAACAAGTCCATGATCACCTTCGCCCCCTCTTTTCCTCATTCGATCATGAAAGAGGGGCGGGGCTGCCCCGACTGCCACGCCACGCCCGTCATCAGGGATATGAAGAACGCGCAGTTCACTCCCGTTCGCTTTGACAGCGGGAAAATCACGAATATCCAGGGCATCGTTCCGGTGCTCAAGGACTGGGCCTGGAATTTTGTGTTTCTCAATTATGACAACGGAACCTGGATTCCTATAGATAAGCCGGTCGAGCCACTCGTCAATTATTCCGGCTACTGCGCCCCTTTGACACGCGAGCAGTTCTTGAAGCTCGGGAAGGAACAATCTCTGCCAAAAAAATAAGAGACCGATAAAAAAGACCAGAACATAAATCGATGAAGAATCCTCGTCTTTCCGGACAGTTGGTCAAGGCTATAAGAAAAGAGGCCAGTCTCTATTTCCGGAATGCCCGGGGCAGCCATGATTGGGACCACACCGAGCGGGTCTTGAAGCTCTGCCAGCGCATCGGCAAGAAGGAGAAGGCGAACCTCGAAGTCCTGACGCTCGCCGCGCTCCTCCATGATATCGGCCGGCACGAAGAGGACATATCCAACGGGAACATTTGTCATGGCGAGAAGGGCGCGGCGCTGGCGGAAGCAATGCTCAAGAAACACGGCGTCAAAAAGGAGATGGCTGAGAGGATAATCCACTGTATCAAGACGCATCGCTTCCGCCAGAAAAGGCCTCCTCAGTCGCTTGAAGCGAAGGTTCTTTTTGACGCGGACAAACTCGACTCCATCGGCGCGGTCGGCATCGGCCGGGCCTTTCTTTTTGCCGGCGAGGTCGGCGCCAGGCTTCACAACCCCGCTCTTGACCTTGAGAAGACAAGACCTTACACAAAAGAGGACACCGCCTATCGTGAATTCTTGGTCAAGCTGTGCAAAATAGAGGGCCGGTTGTTCACCCGCGAGGGGAGACGCATCGCTCGCCAGCGACACCGGTTCATGACCGAGTTTTTCGACCGTCTTAATAAGGAAACACAAGGAATCCTGTAGGTCTCTTAAAATTAGGGAATTACGTATGGTGTCACCCTATTTTTGGTAAAATGATGAAACAAAGAAAAGGAACTGGAGGGAAAAAATGTTCGGGAGAGGCATAACATTAATCAGACTTTTCGGGTTTGAGGTCAAGATCGACTTGTCCTGGCTTATCCTCGGCTTGCTCATCACCTGGACTCTGGCCAAGGGCTTCTTCCCCAATTCGTATAAAGGACTTCCTGCGTCAGCCTACTGGTTGATGGGCGTTGCCGGCGCCCTCGGCCTTCTCGTCTCGATAGTTTTTCATGAGCTCTGGCATTCGCTCGTGGCCAGCCGGTTCGGCTTGCCGGTGAAGGGCATCACTCTTTTTGTTTTCGGAGGCGTGGCCGAAGCGACCGAGGAGCCGCCCCACCCCCGGGCCGAATTCTTCATGGCCGTGGCCGGACCGCTGTCGAGCATTTTTTTCGGTCTTGTCCTTCTGGCGCTTGGCTATTTTGGGGGAACTGGCGGCTGGCCCAGGCCTGTTATCGGCGTCATCAACTATCTTGGGTTTCTGAACCTCATCCTGGCCGGGTTCAACCTTTTGCCCGCCTTCCCGCTCGACGGCGGCCGGGTGCTTCGGGCTGTCCTCTGGGGCTGGAAGGACAACCTCCGCTGGGCAACGCGCATCGCCAGCCAGATCGGGTCGGCTTTCGGTCTCATCCTGATGGTCATCGGCGTCATCGAGTTCATCATCGGAAATGTTATCGGCGGCATCTGGATGTTCCTCATCGGGATGTTCTTGAGAGCAGCTTCCCAGTCAGCCTACAAGCAGCTTCTCATGCGGCGGGCTCTGGAAGGGGAGAGCGTCCGCAAGTTCATGAAAGAGGACCCGGTCACCGTTTCTCCGAAAATCTCCCTCCATGAATTGGTCGAGGACTACATCTTCAAGTACCAGTTCAAAATGTACCCCGTCGTGGAAGAGGGAAGACTCCTGGGCTGCGTGACGCTGAAGCAGGTCAAAGAGGTTCCGAAAGAGGAATGGGCCACGCGGCGGGTGGGGGAGCTGACCCTCCACTGCTCTGAGGAAAACACGGTCTCGCCCGGGGAAGACGCCATGAAAACGCTGGCCCTGATGAGCCGGACGAACTCGAGCCGGCTTATGGTCGTCGAGGGAGGGAAGCTCGTTGGCGTCATCGCTCTCAAGGACATGATGAAATTCCTCTCGCTCAAACTCGACCTCGAGGACTGAAGGCGAGCTTGGTCTCATGTCCATTTTTGTGATAGAGGCGGGTCCTGACGTGGTTCACCCCCGGCGCTCCTTCGCGGACCCATTTGTTAATTATAGACGGTGAGTTGAGTGGCATCAAACGCTCGGGTCGGCGGCGGGCCCCCGAACCACGCCACCCCCTCTTTTGCTCCAGAAGGACACCATATGATTGGAGACGTACCGTGCCAGCTTGCGCAACTCGCCATCTGCGGTAAAATAGTGGTATCTGGAGAGGCCTGGCCATTGAGGTAAGTGATGCCCGTTCACAACAGCGACATTGCCGAAATTTTGAGCCGCACGGCCGACTATTTGGACATCAAGGGTGAAAACCCGTTCCGGATCCGGGCCTACCGGAATGCCGCCCGAACGATCGGTAGTTTATCAAGAAGCATCGCCGACATGGTCACTCAAGAAGAAGACCTCACCAAGATCCAGGGGGTTGGCCAGGATCTCGCCGGCAAAATCAAAGACATCGTCAAAACAGGAACCCTGCCTCTGCTTGAAGAGCTCAAGCAAGAACTTTCGCCCGAATTGAGCACCCTGATGGAGATCCCCGGTCTTGGACCCAAGCGTGTTAAGATTCTCTACGACAAGACGGGAATCGGCTCGGTGGAAGAACTCAGGCAGGCGGCCGAGGAGGGGAAAGTCCGGACTCTGGCCGGGTTTGGCGTCAAGACTGAATCTGCCATCCTCGAAGAAATAGGAAAAATAAAAGAGACGAAAAAAGGAGGCCGGCGGGTCAAGCTGGCCGTGGCCGAGCAGGTCGTCGAACCGCTTATCGGTTATCTGAAGAAAATCGCGGGCGTCAAGGAGATCGACGTTGCGGGAAGCTACCGCCGGCGCCGGGAAACTGTGGGCGACCTCGATATCCTCGTCGCCTGTGGCCAGGGCTGTCCTGTCATGGATAGGTTCATCGGCTATGAGGACGTAGAGAAGATTCTCTCCCGAGGCAAGACCCGCTCTTCGGTCGTCTTCCGCAACGGTCTCCAGGTGGACCTCAGAGTCGTTCCCGAAGAGAGCTACGGAGCCGCGCTTGTTTATTTCACCGGTTCCAAAGCCCACAACATCGCCATCCGCAAGATCGCCCAGAAGAGGAAGCTCAAGGTTAACGAGTACGGCGTTTTCAGCGGGAAAAAAAGGATCGCCGGAAGAACGGAAAAGGATGTCTACAAACAGGTAGCCCTGCCCTGGATTGATCCCGAGCTCAGGGAGGACCGCGGCGAGGTCGAGGTGGCTCAAGAAAAAAGACTTCCCCGGCTTGTTAGGCTCGAGGACATCCGCGGTGACCTCCATGTCCATACGAGCTGGTCTGATGGCCGCTCAAGCCTGGAAGAAATGGCCGAGGCGGCGAAGGAGCTGGGCTATGAATACTTGGCTGTGAGCGATCATTCCAAGCACGTGACGGTAGCCCACGGCCTGGACGAAAAAAGACTCAGCCGGCAGATGAAAGAAATCGACCGCCTCAACAGAAAGCTCAGAGGCCTGCTATTGCTCAAGTCGGTCGAGCTGGATATCCTCGAGGACGGCTCGCTCGACCTCGCTGATGAGATTCTCGAAGAGCTCGACTTGGTCCTCTGCTCGGTTCACTCCAAGTTCAACCTTTCGAGAGAAAAACAGACGGAAAGAATCATCAGGGCGATGGACAATCCTCATGTCCACATCTTCTGCCATCCGACGGGAAGGCTCATTAACGAGCGGCGGCCGTATGAGGTGGACTTGGAGCGGGTGATGAACGCGGCCAAAGACAGAGGCTGTCATCTTGAGCTCAACGCCCATCCCGACCGCCTCGACCTCGATGATGTCAACTGCAAAACGGCCAGGGAGATGAAGCTCAAGGTGGCCATCTCCACGGATGCCCACAGCCTCGATGATTTCCGCTACATGCGCTTCGGCGTCGGGCAGGCCCGGCGCGGCTGGCTCGAAGCGGAGGATGTCCTTAATACGAAAAGCTGGGAAGAAATCAAGAGGTTTTTGAAAAGAAACTGAGGCCGGGAGGAGAAAAATGGACTTCAAAAAGAATCCCCGGACGACATTCAAAGCCGTTACAAGGATGACTCTCCAAGAGGCGCGGGAAGAGGTGGAAGCGCTCCGGGAGGGGATCGAATACCATAATTATCTTTATTATGTGAAGGCACAGCCGGCGATCTCAGACGCTGTTTTCGACAAGCTCTTCCGCCGGCTTCGGGAGCTCGAAGAGGCTTTTCCGGAGCTTGGGTCCCCGACCTCGCCGACGCGGAAAGTCGGTGCTCCGCCCTTGGATAGATTGACCAAGGTCAAACACAATTCCCCCATGCTGAGCCTGAATTCAGCCCTGAGTGAGGCAGAGGCAGAGGAGTTCGACCGGTTTATCAGGCGAAACGCCGGCACTGATGCAATCGCCTACGTGCTCGAACCTAAATTCGACGGCTTTTCGGTCGAAGTCGTTTACAGGAACGGGATTTTCGAGTACGGGGCGACGCGCGGCGACGGGGAGACGGGAGAGGACATATCAGAAAACCTGAAGACCATCCGGCCGCTCCTCCTCCGGCTTCAGGAGCCAAAGGGAGAAAAATTGCCGGCTTTCCTGGCCGTTCGCGGTGAGGTCATCATGTCCAAGAAGGCCTTTCAGAAACTGAATAAAGAGAGAGTGGAAAGAGGAGAGGTGCCATTCGCCAACCCGCGAAACGCCGCTGCCGGCATCATGCGACAGTTAGATTCCAAGAAAGTGGCCGATAAACCCCTGGACATTTTCTTTTACGAAATCCTCAGGATCGAAGGGCAGGAGATCGAAACGCACTGGAAGGAACTCCAGAAATTTCAGGAGTGGGGGTTGAAAACGGATGCTCATAATTCAAGATGCACTTCCTTTGCTGAAATTAAGGCCTACCGGGAAAAGCTGGCTTCGGGCCGCGAAGATTTCGATTACGAGATCGACGGCGTCGTCATCAAGCTTGACGACCTCAGGCTCAGAGAAAAGTTAGGCACACGGGAGCGCAGTCCCCGCTGGGCCTTTGCCTGGAAGTTTCCCCCGAAAAAGGAGATTACAGTCCTTGAGACAATCGTCGTTCGGGTGGGGAGGACGGGGATGTTGACTCCTGTGGCCCTGCTCGAGCCGGTTGATGTGGGCGGGGTAACTGTCAGCCGTGCGACGCTCCACAACGAGGATGAGGTGAGGAAAAAGGATGTCCGGCCGGGCGATAAGGTGCGCGTCGCTCGAGCCGGCGATGTCATCCCGGAAGTTGTCGAGCGCATCGAAGAGCCGGGGAAAAAAAGAGGAAAAGCGTTCTCCATGCCCAAGAAATGCCCTGTCTGCGGCACCGAAGTCACGAGAGAAGGAGCTTATTATTTCTGTCCGGCCGGGCTTTCCTGTCCGGCCCAGCTTATCGGGCATATCCTTCACTATGCCTCACGGAATGCACTGAATATTGAAGGCCTGGGCGACCAGATCGCCCGTCAGATGGTGGAACGGGGAATGGTCAGAGATGTGGCGGACCTTTACAGGCTGACCGTGGCTGACCTCTTAGAGCTTGAAGGTTTTGCCGAGAAATCTGCCCAGAACCTTTATCAGGCGATTCAGTCGGCCAACGAGGTTCGGCTCGACCGCTTTGTCTATGCTCTCGGCATCCACCATGTCGGCGAACACGTGGCCCGCTTGCTGGCGGAGGAGTTCAGGAACCTTGACAGGCTGAGCCGGGCCAGCCGCGAGGAGATGGAAAGAGTCCGGGGAATCGGGCCAGAGATCTCCGAAAGCGTTGAGGCGTTCTTTGTTCAGGAGAAAAACCGAAGGGTCATAAAGAAAATCGTCGAGGCAGGAGTCCGCGTGGAGGATATGCCAACGCCAAAGGCAGACCTTATTCTTAAGGGAAAGACCTTTGTCTTCACGGGTGAGCTCGCAAACTACAGTCGCGAGGAAGCCAAAGAGATCGTGGAGAGCCTGGGCGGGAGGGCTTCCTCGAGCGTGAGCGGAGCCACGGATTTTGTCGTCGCCGGCAGAAACCCGGGCAGCAAGTTAGAGGAAGCAAGAAAGCGCGGAGTGACCGTCATCGACGAGGCCGAATTTGAGAAGCTCATCGGCCAAAAAACAAAAAAGAGGTAAGATGTTATGACCAGGATAAAGAAAAAAGGTACAATCGGTATTCTTACAGGAGGCGGGGATGTCCCGGGGCTAAACCCGGCTATTCGGGCGATCACCATCAGAGCCATCCGCGAGGGCTACGAGGTCATCGGCATCCGCCGGGGCTGGGCCGGACTCATCGAGATAAACAGGGACAGGAGGGCGGAAAACTCAGACTGCTGCCTTGTCCTGACCGAAGAGATCGTCAACAAAATCGGCCGCACAGGAGGCACGTTCCTCCACACATCCCGAACCCGTCCGAGCCATGTATCCGACGTGAACGTGCCGGCTCATTTCCGCGATAAATATAAAGACAAATTTAACGATCTGACCGAGGAAGTGCTGAAAAATTTAGAATTTCTGGGCATCGACTATCTCATCCCCATCGGCGGCGACGACACGCTGAGTTACGCCGTCTCGCTTCATCATAAAGGAGTCAAAATCATCGCCATCCCCAAGACGATGGACAACGATGTTCCCGGCACCGACTACTGCATCGGATTCAGCACCTGCGTTACCCGCACGATCAGTTTAACCCATGCGTTGAGGACGACAGCGGGGTCTCACGAGCGATTCCTCGTCATCGAAGTCTTCGGCCGCTACGCCGGGTTCACGGCCTTGCTCCCGACCATGGCTGGAGCGGCTAACCGTTGTCTGATTCCCGAGCACAGGTTCAACATGGAGCGCCTCTGTGAACTTCTGACTGAGGACCGGGCAGAAAACCCGAGTCTCTACTCGGTTGTCTTAGTATCTGAAGGGGCCATGACTGAGGGCGGCGAGATGGTCTTCCAGAGCGAAGAGAGGGACATGTACGGGCACAAGAAACTGGGCGGCATCGGTGATTATGTCTCCGACCGACTCAAAGATCTATCGCCAAAATTCAACCGGGGCCGGCGCATCAACGTCATCAACCAGAAGTTGAGCTATCTAATGCGCTGCGGCGACCCGGATGCGGTCGATTCGATCGTGCCCATGGCTTACGGCAACCTCGCTCTGGACCTTATCCTGGAGAGGAAGTCGGGCCGGATGGTCTGCCTGCGCAGCGGCGAATACGACGATGTTCCGCTTGAGGTTGTCGTCAGCCGGAAAAAAGTGGTCGACGTGGACAAGTATTACGACCGCGATCGGCTGCGTCCCCTTTACAAGAGCTTTTTCCAGAGGCCCCTTTTTATCCTGACAAGCGAGTAACCGAGAGGCAAAAAAATCCAAAATATCGAATTAAAATCCAATAAAATGGATTTATTAGCGGTCTTGATGCCGGCCTGAGATTTGGGCATTTTTTAGAATATATTGATATTAAAAGAAAAATTTGGTATTAAATAAATTGTTTGTGTTTGGCATAAAAATTGCTACTTAGAAAAGTGAGAATTTTAAAATTTATAGAAAGGAGGAGAATGGATAGGAGTAACGATGAAAATAGAAGTTACAAAGGTTGAGTGACACTGTCACTCAGAGTACGGGATTATGGAGGGGAATTTCGGAAACTTGGATAAAGGAGGAAAATTGAAGAAAGCTTTTATTTTAGCAGTTGCGCTCCTGCTTCTGGGCGTTTTTGTTTCAGCTCAGGAGTTCGGAGCCATCAAGGGCACGGTCAGGGACATGGAAGACAATCCGCTTCCAGGTGTCTCGATTACGCTGACCAGTTCGAAAATTGCGCCCATGTCGACCGTCAGTTCGGAACGTGGGAATTTCCGTTTCCTGAACCTTCCGGTTGCCGGTGACTACACCCTGAAGCTCGAACTTTCCGGGTTCAAGCCTCTTATCCGCCAGAACTTGGATGTGTCCTTTGGCCGTGATGTCAACCTCGATCTGAATATGGAGCAGGCGGTGCTCGCTGAAGAAGTGACCGTTGTCGGCCAGACCCCGGTCATTGATACCAAAAGAACTCAGGTAGGTGTTAACGTCACCGAAGAGATGATCATGGCTCTCCCGACTGCCCGCAATCCCTGGGTTATTATGTCCCTTATCCCGGGCATGCTTGTTGACCGGGAGGATGTCGGCGGGAACGAAGGCGGTCAGCAATCTGCCTATTACGGCCACGGCGGCGGGCGGGGTGACCAGACCTGGAATGTGGACGGCGCCAACATCACAGATAACTCAGCCTTGGGCGCTGCGCCGGCCTATCTTAACATCGCCAGTTACGAAGAGCTGCAAGTCAACTACGGAAATAACGATGTGAAGTCGCAAACCGGCGGTGTCCAGGTCAACCTGGTATCAAAGCGCGGCGGAAATGCATATTCCGGCACGTTCTATCTGGATGCCGAGGACAAGGCATGGCAGGCCGATAATGTTAAAGCCGCGCTGAAGGACATCGGCTACACCGCCGCTGGCGTGGACCGAGTATATTTTTACGGCGCCAACTTCGGTGGACCGATACTCAGAGATAAAGTCTGGTTCTACTTGGCCTGGGGTATCCAGGACATTAATGCGAGGACTCTGGCTAACACGACCGATAAGACCTGGCTTGCCTCTGGATATGCCAAGCTGAACTTCCAACTCACGTCATCGACTCGGATGGAGGGCTTCCTCGAGTACGATAACAAGATGAAGTGGGGTCGAACCGCCTGGGATCCCACGCAGCAGGGCCCCGAGACGGTCTGGAACCAGACCGGTCCTGGCTATATTTGGAAAGGTGAAATCGACCATACTAGGGGGAATCTCTATCTGAATCTCAAGGGGATCTTCACCAACGGCGGGTTCAACCTCCAGCCAGTCCAGGGCAAGCGAACGGCCGATGGTTCTGGGAAATACATGACGGTCTATAATTATCCCGAATTCTACGTCTCCGGTAATATTGATGACTACGGAACAAACCGAGATCAGCTCAACCTGAACCTCAGCGGGAACCTTTTCCTCGAGAATGTGATCGGTGCCGACCATGAGTGGAAATTCGGAGCCGATTATGTCACGGCCATTGTCACCACATTCGACCTTTATGAAGGCAATCTGCGGCTGAACTACCTCGGCCCCGACAGCAGGCTTCCCTTGGGAGAATGGTGGGAAGCATGGTTGTACCGGGATTACAAAATCAATTACGGGTTCAAGCGATATTCGTTCTTTGCCCAGGACACCGCGACTTTTGGTCGGCTAACCCTCAACCTCGGCTTGAGGTATGATGTCGAAAGCTCGGTCGTCAGCGAGTATGAAATTCCTGCATCTCCCTGGATACCTCAATTCATGCAGACGATGAAGGTTAGCGAAATCGACCCGGGAGTGAAGTGGAAGACCTTATCGCCGAGGCTAAGTCTTGTCTGGGACATCTTCGGGACGGGCAAAGACATCATCAAGTTCTCCGTGGCCAGATACGGCTCGCAGTCCGGGTTTGGCCTAGCTGACTTCATCAACCCTGTCGGCTGGACTGAGGTCGATGTCATCTGGCAGGATTTCAACGGCGATGGCCGCGTCACGAGCAACGAACTCTTCGGTTATGACTGGGATACAGGCGCTCTAAAGGATGTGAATGACCCCAACTACTGGCTGTGGTATGGCGGTTTCGATCCGGATAACCCGACCAGCCTTTCGATCCGGAACAAGTATGACCCCGATTTCAAATCCCCGCGTCTCGA
The DNA here is from genome assembly GCA_964550915.1 of uncultured Eubacteriales bacterium. Taxonomy (GTDB): domain Bacteria; phylum Acidobacteriota; class Aminicenantia; order Aminicenantales; family UBA8522; genus JARYMI01. The sequence continues at coordinate 12,204 of CAZKBY010000059.1, forward strand.
CGAACTCACCGTCTCTTATGAAAAAGAGGTTATGACCGATTTCGCTGCACGTCTGGAATTTTTCTACAAGAGACAGCACCATGAAGAGTGGACCAAGAGAATGTTGCCCGACGGAACGATCGAAGATTCTTCGAACTATTACCTTGCTGGAGTGGCTCCGATCGTAAATTATGAATACTATGGCCGCAAAAAGTTCTATCCCTACCAGTACAGAATGAACTATCCAAACCGTTACACCCAATACATGGCCGGACAGATCGTCTTCACCAAGCGCTTGTCCAACAAGTGGATGATGGATGCCTCCTTCACCTATTCGGATTGGAAGCAACACTATAAAGGTGACTTCATCGACCCGACGAACGTAGATTACTACGACGGCGGTGTGGTGGCGCCAGGAAGCGGTGGTTCCGGGTTGACCGGCATCTACGTCAACTCGAGGTGGCAGGGCAAGCTTTCCGGCCTCGTCCAGCTCCCCTTTGGCATCAATTTTAGCGGCGTTTTCGTGGCACGTGAAGGCTATGTCAAGCTTACAGATGTCCGTGTGAACAGGCCAGGAATCGGCTATGCCAGCATTTACGGAAGCCCAGACGGCGGCGGCAAATTCGGCGACGAGCGGTTGCCAGCTTTCTGGGTCTTGAACCTCAGAGCCGAGAAGCTCTTCCGCATCACCGACACGGCTACAGTGGCCCTTGGCGTCGACGGTTTCAACATCACCAATTCTGCGCACGC
>CAZKBY010000060.1:0-12643 GCA_964550915.1 uncultured Eubacteriales bacterium
AGCCCCCGTAGCGGAGGGGGGACCCGTCGGCTTCTCCGGCGGGGGGAACCGACGGAACTCGTTCCCCGGGGGTGCGGGGGCAAAAGGGCAGCTTCCTGCACCCTGATGGATTGCATATATGGAGATGCTCGTCACAGAGTGATGGAAGTTGACTTGATTCGGCCCGAATGATATAAAGAAACAAAGCTTTGTTCTTTTAGAGGATGACGACGTTGGAGGGATAGTCCTGGGGAGTTTTGGGGGAGGGTCGCGTGAAAAAAATCAAATCCCTGGCTCTCTGGCATTTTGAAAAGACACTGATCATCCTCATCCTCCTTGGAATTATCGCCATTGCCTTCCTCGTTCATTACAAGACGGCCTTTCTCAATTTTTTCTTCTTGCCCGTTATCTTGGCGGGCTATTACCTCGGGAAAAGACAGGCTGTTCTCGCAGCCTGCCTGTGCGTTCTCCTGATCACTCTCTATCTCATTTTCACCCATGTTCTCATGAATAAAGCGCATCCCCTCAGCCTGGATGAGATTCTCAACACCGTCACCTGGGCGGGTTTCCTTATCCTCACGGGAGCCATCATCGGAACAATCGCCGAACAGATGGAAGCCAGACTCAAGAATCTCGAACGGGCATATATCGGCGTTCTGGAAATCCTGCTCAAATACCTGGAGGTCGCTGATGAAAAAAAACCGCGCTCCCTGAGGGTTTCCCTCCTGGCCGGCAAGATCGCCGCTTCCCTCGGCTTGGCCAAGTTTCAAGTTGAGAACATCAAATCAGCGGCCTTGCTTCTTGAAGCCGGGGACCTGAGGTCCAACATCCCTCTTTATGAGCGAGTGGCGGCTTTTATGGAAGCCGAAAGCCGGAAAGCGAATAAGCAGCTTGAGGATAAAGAAAGAGTCCTTCTCAAGACAACAGCCTCGCTACTCAAAGAAGTGGAGCCGCTTCTCCGGAGCTACTTCTATCATTACGTTGAGGAAACCGACATCCTGGATAAAGACTTGGGTAACATTCCCATCGGGAGCTCCATTATCGCTCTGGCTGACCTCTATGATCGCCTCACAACCGGCCTGGCAGCGCCTCAATGGAAGGATCGAGTAGAGTCTCCGGGTGATCTTCATAAGCTCTCCGGTCGGGCCTTTCCTCAGTCGGCTGTGAAGGCCCTCTTCCAGGTGACAGGCGCTCCTTGAGCCGGAGAAGCCTTGTCGTTGTTGGCATTGACCTGGCCGGGGTTTCCCATCGGCCGACCGGCATCTGCCTGCTGAAGCCGCGTCGCGTCATGACCGTTTGTCTTTATGATGATGAAGAAATCATCGCTTTTATCGATCGCGGCCGGCCTTCTCTTGTCGCCATCGATGCTCCTCTGAACCTGCCGCCGGGAAGACGGTCGATGGCAGAACAAAACAAGGTTCATTTCCGGCCCTGCGACGCGGAACTCAGCCGCCGAAAAATTGCTTTCTTTCCGATCACACTTGGCCCGATGAGGGCGCTCACGGAAAGGGGAATGGGACTCAAGAGACGGCTTGAGAGCCAGGGCTTTCGCGTCGTTGAGATCTACCCCGGCGGTGCTCAGGACGTCTGGGGAATACCCCGGGCTGGAAAGAATCTGGCCGGCCTGAGAAAAGGGCTGGCGCGCCTGGGCCTTAAAGGCCTTCGAAAAGATGCTACTGACCACGAGCTCGACGCCGCAACAGGGGCTCTGGTCGGGTTGCTTTTCCTCCAGGGGAAGGCCGAGGTTTTGGGCAATTTCAGCGATGGCGCCATCATCATGCCGCGACCCCGATCGGCACTCAGAGAGGGCTGATTACGCGGAAAACTCGAGGCAGGAGCCGGATTTCCACCCTGTCCTTTGTGCCCAGGTATTCACCGTGGTACTGGATTGGCAGGTTTTCTCCCCTGAGGACCAATTTCTTGGCTTTGAAGTGTTTTTGCCTGCCCTGCCCCAATCCAAAGAATATCAAAGGAAGAAGGAGCGCGTAGGCAAAGCCACTCATCTCGAAAAACGTGATGTCTAAATAGCCGTCTTCGAGGCTGGCCCGGGGGGCAATTCGCCAGCCGTAGCCAAAATAATTGGATTTGGCGACAACGCAGTCGAGCGCCTTAAGGCGGAGGAGTTTTTGATCGAAAAAATTTCCCCGGTCGTCAATTCCTTCCCCGAGTTCGGCTTCGATCTCCCAGCGCGGCAGCTTGAAAAGAATCGTTCCTGCCCCGACATGGCCCCACAGGCCGTGGGTCTGGCGGAGAATCTTCTCCTGGGTTACCCGGGCTGTGGCGCCGATGCTGGCGAAGCCAGCGACCTTTCCCTCGATCTCCATCAATTCAATAATTCTTTGCTTTTTCCCACGGATGACCCGCATTGCCTTTCTGATGTTTTTGGGAATGGCCAGGGATTGACGGAAAGCGTTGCCGCTGCCGAGGGGGATGATACCCAGGCTGACATCTTCTTCCTTGCCGGCCTCTTTGATTCCCTGAAAAACGTCGGCGATGGTCCCGTCTCCACCGGCCGCAATGATCGTCCCACAGCTTAGACAGAGGTCGCGGACAAGCCTGATCGTGCTATCTTTGTCTGCCAAAATGTCATAAAAGCGGCCCGGCAAGTTCTCTTTCAGAAACCTGTGCAGGCGCCTTCGCCGCAGCCATTTTTTCTTGGCTGCGTCCGGGTTGATGATGGTGGCTATCTGGTCCGGATCAGGTTTCGCTTTGGTCATCTTTGACTCAATAGTTGACTGTCTTTATTTTGCTTTTGGTTTTTCTCTGTCCAAACAGGTTGGGCTTGGATTTCGACCTTATGCCGAGAGACTTTCTGGAGATGCCTTTTTTTGTTAAGAAGATGGACAGAATAGCTTTTGATGACAATCAGGCCGGCTGCTGACACCGTGGCCAGCCAAGGAACAGAGGGCAGGAAAATGAGGAGCACGGCCACCAGAGACGAGTTGATGGACTTTGCCGGCCGGGTGAAATTCAAAAGATAGACTCTTTTGTCTATCTTATAAAAATAGTTAGGAGAAATGATGTCGAACTTGACGAATTGATAGCTGAGATAGAAATCGATAAAGGCGAAATCAAGAATAAAGAGGACGGCGGGAAGATACAGATGAGGATGGAAAAAAAGAAAATTTAAGAAGAAAAAAAGCATCTCTATTCGGTCAGCGATGATGTCGATTTCAGCGCCCAGGATGGTCTCCTGTCCGAACTTTCTGGCCCAAACGCCGTCGAGATAATCTCCCACCCAATGGATCCCCAGGCCGACAAAATTATAAAGCTCTCTCTGAGTTATAAGGGCGACGGTAAAAAAGGGGATGGAAGAGAAGAGCCTGATGAGTGTCAGGATGTTAGGCTCGCTGTAGAAGGAGCCCTCGTCTTTGGGCTTAAAAAAAAGAAACTTCAAACCGTCATCTCCTTGACCTCAGCGTCGGGCACCCGTTCCTCAGTTCCGGGAAATTTTTTTTTGAGATCCGAGCGGCTCGTCGCTCAGGCGAATTTTTTCCGCAAGCGGCGGGTCGAACTTTTCGTTAGCGTTAATATCAATAAAGACGGGATTGGTCAGAGCATAGGGGAGAGCCGCTTCCTCGAGAAGCCCGCTTGCTGAAGTCTCCTGGAGTACGGGAAAAAGAGTCTTCACGCCAGCCGCCTCGACGCAGATAAATGTGTCCTCCTTGACCGTCAGACTGATGTCTTGCTCGAGTTTCAAGATGTCAGCTTCTTTTGCCCTCACCGGGAAGATGATCTTCCTTTGGCCGTTGAAAATGAGCCTGACTTCAGCGACGTCCACCCAGGGGGCACTCCGGACCTCCAAATGAATATCCACCTTCCCGTCTTTTGCCTCGAGAATATCGCCCGGTCTCGAAGGCCCGTTAACTCTGAATGCGATCACTGGTCCGTTGGTGGCGAAAGAACGGCCCTTTTTAAGAGCCTGAAGAACAGAGGGCCAGTCGAACCGCCCGGCCTTTTCTCCTGAATAATCGACGTATGTTCTTGAATAGCCGGGTTCTCCTTTATCGATGATGTGGGAATCTGATGAGCCGACGAGAGGGAAAAAATACCCCCGGTTGAGGAGGTGAAACCAGTCCTCGATGGCCGCCTGGTTGGAGACGTAATAATAGGGACCGTTGAGGACTTCGAGCAGGTCGAAATTTGTATCGAAGGATGTCAGGGCTGTGGCCGCAGATTCCTGGTCGAGAGAGAAGTTGTTGAAGTAGCCCAAGTCGCCCGCCCTGGGATGGTTCACCTGAAGGATGACGCCAGGGTGCTTTTCCCGGCAGGCCCGAAAGAGGGGCCCCGCCGCGTCGCCGCTTGAGTCGATGGCTCCGTTGCCCGGCTCGTCCGGCCTCACCTCGAGAGGATAGGCGTTGAAATGGAGAACGTCTGGAGTCGTGACTTCGTTGCCGGGGATGACGGCAAGGTAGCGATCAAGCTTCAGCTTTTTTAGCGCCTCCGAATAATCGATGATCAAGTTATGATCGGTGGCGACAGCTGCGTCCACTCCCTCGGCCACGACGGATCTGATCCTCTCCTCAATCGAAACAGAACCATCGGATTTACGGGTATGCATGTGCGGGTCGAGTGAGACAAGACCCGGCGTCTGGACGACCTTGTCTATCTGAAAAACGAGCGTATAAACCCCGTCTTTGAGAACTTCGAGAACCTTCTGGTCCGCCGTGTACTCCGGTCCTCGAGAAGCATGAATGAGGTAAGTTCCCACAGGAATGGGCATTTCTAGGCCTTCTTCACCCGGATAACAAGAGTTCTTAAAGCGTTCCCAGCTCCGGCCCGTCTCCACGGGATTATCCGGTCGAAAATAGGGAGTTCTTGTTCCCGCCAGCCCCAAGAAAGTGACTTTTCCGGGGACATGCTCTCCCCGGCTGTTTTTGATCTTGACCTTCACGAGTCCAATGGCAGGATTTTCAAGCTCGCACGTGTTTTTTCCATCCGGCTTGATTTCGACGAGCTCTTCGACGGTGGCGGGGAAGAAATTGGCCTGGAAACGGTAGACTCCTTGAGGCAGGAGCACCTCTTGATGGACAGGCTCTTCCAGAATTAACCGGAGGAAAACCGAGGAGGAAAAAGCCTCCCTGACGACGAGCTCCATCCAGTCGCCGTCAAGGCCTTTGAACGAGACAGCAGCGCGCAGCGGTCGTATTCCTTTGAATTCATAGATGCTCTCGAGGACGGCCTCCTGGGTAAGATGGCTGAAGAGGACATACCGCAGCTCGCATGTCTCGCCGGGTTTGAGTTGGCCGGGGTAGCGGTCGCCCTCTTCTTTCTCGACGGGGTTGAGGTTGACCCAGCCCAGAGAGTGGCCCTTCTTCTGGTAGACGCGAAAGTTCAGGTCGGGGAATTTCTTCTCATGGTAAGGATTGAAATAGTACCGAGCGTAGGCATCAAAAAAGAGAGAATAGCTCAGGTCTTTAAGAATGACCTTCCCCGTGTTCGTAAGGACAGAGGAAATGTCGATTCGGCCTTTTCCAGGATGAAAGAAATAGGTCGTTTTGACCTGGACCTTTCTCCCTTCCTTGTCCTCGAAAACAGCCCGGGCTTCAAAGATGACCCGAGCCTCATCGCTCCCGCTCCTGACCTGCTCCAGCGTGGTATAGGTTGGGTACCGGGTCCTGTCTTTGATCCTCAGCACAGGGCCGCCGATGTTCAGGTCGCTGGTCGTTTTCTGGAGGGTCGGGACAAACCCGAGTATGGTTCCCATCGTGTTGCCGTAGGGATAATTTGCGCTTGTCCTCAGGGGACGAGGGGTGGCCCCAAACAGAGCATAGTGCGTTCCGTCGGCGATCAGGATATCGCCTTTTTTCGCCAGGGTCGAGAAAGGCGCGGGAAGGTCATCTGGACTCTGGATGACCTTGACCTCCACTCCCGCCTGGAGGGACAGGAAGAGGAGGCTAAAAAGGAGGCCAAAAATTAGAAGCCTGGCCATGTTATGAATTCCCATTTTTATCCTCCGTCCGAGCTTATTTGCCGCTCTCCTTGAATTATGCATGAATCGGAGCCGGGGCGATGCATTTCCCTGATTTCTCGGAAGGGCATTAAGATATAATAAACGGGAACCGAATTCAACCTCGGGAGGTGAATTTGCCTGTGACACAGAGATAAGCTAAAATGAATCGCTCATGACGGGAAAGACACCGCATAAGAATTTGGAGAAAATCGTCACAGTTAAGGGCAGGAGGTTTCTCCTCCGAGTGGAAACGTCAGAAGATGCGCGGGACTACGCCAAGTACGAAGCCTTGCGCGAGGAGATCTGGGCATTTCGAGAAGATCACCTGCCGGGCACTCGCAACCTGATGTGCGAGAATTTCCTCCACGACGGAAGCGCCCTTTTCATCGGCGTCTACAGTGAGAAAGCGGCGGGCGTTTTGGAGGCTGATCCTGAGCATTTTGTCGGGTTTTCTTACGGATTTGTCGGGGTTAAAGATAAACACATAGGCTTCAGGCGGGCAGACAACCTCCTGTTCTATTCCCAGTACACAGGAATCAAAGAGGAGTTTCGTCGCTACGGGCTCGGCGTCCTGATCAAGGAATTCCAGAAAGAAAAAGTCCTGGAGGTGTTCGGAATTTCCACCATCACCTGCACCTACGACCCCCTCACAGGCGTTAACGCCTGGCGAAACGTCCATTATTTCGGGATGGATGTGGTGGAATACAGAGTTTCGACCTACGGTGAATACGGCGGTTTGCTCAACCGGCTCGACGTCCCCAGCGACCGCTTTTTCATGAGCTGGGACTTGACGAAGAAGGAAGGGCCGCGCGAGTTCAACGCGGTGGCCATAATTGAGGAAAAAAGTCGACTTGTGCAGGTTGAAGAAAAGGTTATCAAAGGGCGAAGCGGGCCCCTCAGGTTTGAGTGTGCTGTCGGAGTCGACCTCGATAAAATCGATAAAGGACCGGAGTTTCTTTTTGTTCAGATACCCCGGGATTTTTATCTGATGCTCCGTGAGACGGATGTCGAGGATGAGGCTGTCCGCCGCATTCCCATTGACTGGCGGCTCCAGACAAGGCAGGTCTTTCAGGCACTTTTCAAGAAAGGATGCCGGGTCATCGATTTTCTTGGGGCGGCGGGGGAGTCCCGGGCAAATTTTTACGTTCTTCGTAAATCGGAAAGAACTGAAAGGAGACCATGATGAAAAAAATAAGCCGCGAGGTGAAAGGACTTATCGAGGAGGCCATCAAGCTGGAAATCAATGGCCAGGCCTTTTTTAAGAAGGCGGCAGGAATCACTCACAATGAGCTCGGCAAAAAGATGTTCCATCGTCTGGCTGAAGAAGAAGTCAAACATCTGGACGCCTTCAGCCGGCTGTTCAGCTCCGTCATCAAGTCGGATGACTGGAAAAAACAGGTAAAAAAGGAGGAGTTGAAGGGAACATCGGCTGTGATCGAAGAGCTGGCCCTGAGGATGAAGAGGGCAGAAGGCCAGAGCGAGGTCGAGGCTCTGCGCATCGGCATGGAGCTTGAGCAGAAGGCTATCGATTTCTTCAGCCAGTCGGCGGCGGCCATGAGCGACCCGGATGCGAAAGAAATTTTTGAGAAAATCACCGACGAAGAAAGGTTCCATTACGACCTTCTCCAGGCTCAGCATGATTCGGTGACCGGCTCGGGTTTCTGGCTTGACAGTTCCGAATTCCGGATGGATGGGAAATACTGAGGCCTTTCGGGCGCTGATCGTAACTCAGCAGTGCGATTTGGTATAGTTCTGGGACAAGAAGGTAGCTAATGAAGCGCAGAAATTTCGGACGTGTTGCGCCTGAAAATCTTCTGTCCGAGGATATGAGGTAGAAAATAAGCAGAAACTCTCAAGGCGTACATCTTGTCCCAAGCGAGTGAGGAAGAATGAAAAAATTTGCTGGACGACTGATTATCTTTCTGGTTATCAGTGGACTGCTGGGAGGATTGAGGCCAGTTCTGGCCATACAAGGATTTTCCCGGGAAAAGGCGTTCGAGCACCTGAAGATCCTGGCTGGAACGATCGGGCCGCGGCCTCTCGGTTCTCCCCAGGAGAAAGCTGCTCTGACCTATTTCGCCGAGAAGCTCGCTGAGTTTGGCTGCCAAATTGAATGGCAGCCGGTAAAAGAAGGGGAGGGCATGTTGTGGCTGAGCGGCCTCAACACTGAAAGCTTTAACGTCATCGGCCGGCTTCCCGGAAGGACGGCGAGAGAAATCATCATCGGCGCCCATATCGATTCGGCTTCGCCGGAGATTCCCGGGGCAAATGACGATGGGTCGGGTGTAGCGACGATCATCGAGTTGGCCAGGGTTTTGGGTCAGGAGCCACATGAAGCCACCCTCATCTTCGTTGCTTTCTGCGGCGAGGAGTCTGGGCTCATCGGCTCTAAATCTTTTGTCAAGAACTATCCCCTTGAGAATGTTGCCCTGATGCTCCAGCTCGATATGACGAGCAATGATTCCCCGCTCCTGCTGTTTATCGACACAAAAAAGTCTCAAACGCCTGCCTGGCTCGTCTCGGCAAGCATCGAGGCGTATCATTCTTTGGGCTACCGGAATATCGTCTATCCCACCTTTTTCCAGAGCCTTAACAACGCTGTTGGCGGCGCGACTTCTGACCATGAACCCTTCATGAAGAAGGGGATTCCGGCCATCGGATTCGTGACCGATATCACCTATCCCATCCACACGCCGAACGATTCTCTTGAATATTTCAAGCCTGAGGGCCTGGAGCGGAGCGGACGGCTTATCCTGGAGCTTGTCAAGAAGTTCGATCACGGGCAGCCGGAAGCGAAGGCCGGACACTACGCGCTGGTTATGGTCGGCGAAAGGCCGCTTTTCGTGCCTCTTTCTTGGCTGACCGCGTTGATCATCATGAGCCTTGTCCTGGGGCTGGCGACGTTTATCCGACTTTTTGAAGCTCGCAAGCTCAACGTTAACTGGGAGGAAGACAGGAAGATCAAGAAGTCCTGGCCCAAGCTCCTTGTCCTCAACCTGATTATCGTCGTTGTCATGTTCTCTTCCCTCTGGCTCACCCAGCTTCTGAGCGGCTCGCGCACTCCCTGGTACGCCCATCCCGGGCCCTTTGTCATTTTTGCTCTTCTCTTTTTTTTCTTCGGCGTCTGGCTGGGCCTCCAGCTCACGCGGAGATGGAGGCTGAGGAAGAACGTATTTTTCTATTTCGCTAGGGGGTCCATTTACCTGACGGTTCTCGTTGCCGCCGCCTGGCTCGCTTCCGGGCCCCGGCTGGCTATTTTCCCGGCAGCCGGGCTCCTATTTGTCAGCCTGGCTTGCCTCGTGCCCTGGGGATGGCTCAAGGGATTGTTCTGGATCCTTGCGCCTTTTTGGATGTTTCGCTTGCTGGTTTTATCAGAGTGCGCCGATTTTGGATTCCGGACAGCGGCCATGGGCATGGCAGGGATGAAGACCTTAGCCCTTAGCTTGCTGTTCTGGTCGGCCTTTGTCTTTATTTTCACCATCTGGACGATGCCTTTCCTTCTCGGGTTTGCCGCTGTCTACCGGAGCAGGCGGGGCGACCTGTGGGCCGTGAAGAAATTCCGCCGGCCAATATCCATTATTCCGATCGGAATACTCGTTATTGTTGGGGCCCTCTATCTCCGGACGATACCTGCCTACGAGCCCCCCTGGCAACAGGAAGTCAGCGTCACCCAGAAGCTCGATGCCGAGGGGAAGACGTCAGTCGAATTCAGCAGTTTCGGCTATCTCAAAGGAATCCGGCCGACGGTTAATGGGAGGCAAGAGATCATCAATGAGAGAACCTCTTTCCGGAAAATTGACCTGCCTCTGGAGATGAACTGGCTCGAAGAAAACGTCTCGGTGGAAAAAGAAGCAGGGGATTCTGATATTCTGGCCCATCTGAAGCTCGGGCTCGACTTCAGGAAGCCGCCCTACTCTGTAACCTTGTGGCTGAAATCAGACCGTCCCTTTGCCGTCGAAAAAGCCAACGTTAAGGTCGGCCAAAAAAAGAAGCGTGCCACTGTGCGCTGGTTCAGCCATCCGCCTCAAAACCTGCAGCCAGAGCTGGATGTGAGGCTGCCGCGGGGGGCGAAGCTTAAAGCCGAGATCGTCGCCACCTTCCTTGTGACCCCGATCGCTGTTTCGAGCAACAGGAAGGACATCATTTTTGTCCACCGGGCCGAAATCAGGCGCAAAGAAATTATTGTCCCACGTCCCGCCGGCTAAGGCTTCAACTTGTACTTGGCCAGAAGCGCCTCGAAGTGCGGATTGCCCTGAAGCGGCCGCCAGCGCGGGTCCATCCTCAGCCAGGGCGCGCTGAACCAGCCCGACCGAGAAAGCGGTATCTCGAGCTGCGCAACGGCATGGTCAGGCTCTCCAAGAAGCGTATAGATGTGCGCGAGGTCGATAACGTGAGGTATACCATACACGGCATCCTTCAAGAGAGGCAGAAGCTCGATACCGTGCTCGCCTTCGCGCACTGCCTCCTCCCTCCGGCCGAGCCCGGCATAGGTAACACCGAGGGAGCTGTGGTAGCGGCCGTCCTCGGGAGCGTTTCGTACCTCGGGCTCGATTAATCGGAGCGCGATTTCGAATCCCTTCCTAGCGCGCGCCGTCTCCCCGAGCGATGACTGCAGGACCGCCGAGACGAGCACCTTTGGGACGTCCTGGACCTTGAGGCGAATCCACTCCTCCGGGCTCGCCTCCATGCGTCTTATGGCCTCGGCGTATCGTCCTTCGCAAGCTTCCTGCCAGAACCAGGCCCACTCAGCCCACTCGTGATCTTTGGGGACGAGTTCCAGGGCAGCACGTGCCTCGGCTAGGCCGTCGCGACCCTTCCAGCTCCGGAGCGTGAACACCTTTAAAAGGTACGACCAAGGCTGGTCTGGGCGTATCCACCATAATGTTTCGGCTACATCGACCATCGCGGAGCCGTCGCGCGGGTTGAGTGAGCTGGCCAGCTGGAAGGCATTGATCGACTGCTGCCAGTCTCCATGCAGGCGGAATAGCTCTCCCTTGGCTCCCAGCACTTCGCTGCTGTTGGGCAGTCCGCGGGACGCTGCCTCGAACTCGGCCAGGGCCGGCTTTGAATCCCGCTCCACCCACAGGTGATAGTAGCCAGCGGCAAGGTGCACCTCCGGCGAGTCTGGAGCCAGCTCGCGGGCCCGGACGAGCGCCTGTTGCGCCTTATCGCGCCTTTGAGGAGATATATCGTAACGGAAGTAGACGAGGCGCGCATGAGCTCTTGAAAGCTCCGCCCAGGCGAGCGCGAAGTTGGGATCGAGAACGACCGCGCCCTCGAAGTCCTCAACCGCAGAAAGCCAGGTCGAGAGCGTGAAGTGGGGTTGCCTGGTGAGGAAGCGGCCGCGAAGGTATGCCTGATATGCTTCGATATTGCTCGTCGGCCGGACTTCATGCGAGCCGCGCTCACGCTCGAGCAGTGTGAGGCCGAGCCGAGACACCACTTCTTGTGCGATTTCCGATTGAACGCGGAAAATATCGTCCATCGTGAATTCGTAGACGTCTGTCCATTGGCTCGTGTCGTCGGCGACGCGAATGAGTTGGGGCGTGATACGAACTCTCTCGCCACCCCCCTGGCCGCGCGCCCAACGCACCGTGCCGGTGAGCAGGTAGCTCACCCCTAACTCGTTGCCGATCTGCGGGGTGCTTTTGGTCATACCGGCGTACTGGAAGGCGCTCGCCCGCGAAACAACCGCAAGACCCCGCAGTGAGGCGAGCCGACCGGTAATTTCGTCAGTTACGCCGGTGGCGAAGTAAGCATCGTCACTATCTCCCAGGTTCTCAAACGGCAACACCGCAATGCGCTCGCCCTGGGTTGGCTCTCCCGCGTTGCGCCGCGCCGCGACGCTTCCCCACCGCCACACGAGCACGGCTCCAGCCGCTAGGAGCAGCGCCGTCAGTATGATCCCCGCGATCCGCAGGCGGCGCCTTGTGGCAGGGGCCGTCCGAGCAGCACGAATTGCCGGCTTGGCTACCTTCCGCAGGCTGAAGGCAAGGTCGCTGGCTGACTGAAAGCGCTCGGCTGGATTTTTCTCCAGACAGTGACTGACGATGCAGTCAAGCTCGGAAGAGACCTCAGCAGCGGAGATACCGACCTCCGGCGCCGGGTCCTTCAGGATTGCTGTCATCGTCTCCGGAGCGGTGTCCCGTTTGAAGGCCGGCTTTCCGGTCAGCATCTCAAACAGGATGCAGCCAAGGGCAAAGATGTCAGAGCGATCGTCGGCCGGCTCACCCCGCACTTGCTCCGGCGCCATATAGCCAACTGTGCCAAGCACAGTCCCTGGCAGGGTAGTGGACGGGGTGAGTGAAAGCGTCCCTTTCTCGGGGATGTGGATAGGTTCGATCCGCGCCAGCCCGAAGTCTAAGATCTTCGCCCGTCCGTCGCGCGTGAGAAAGATATTCTCTGGTTTCAGGTCGCGGTGGATAATACCGGCGCAGTGGGCCGACGCCAGGCCGTCGGCGATGGCCGTCGCGATCTCCACAGCCCGCCGCCACGACAGCTGCTCGTGTCCGAGCCGCTCGCGCAGCGTCTCGCCCTCGAGGAGCTCGGTGACGGCGTAGGTCATCTCGCCCTCTTTCCCGAAATCGAAAATCGACAGGATGGCGGGGTGCGAAAGCTGCGCCAACGCCCTCGCTTCCCGCTCAATCGGGCCAGGCGGTCGGGATCGCTGGCAACTGCCTCGGGCAAAACCTTGATGGCCACGTCCCGTTC